>NZ_WUEI01000040.1 GCF_012911025.1 Azoarcus sp. TTM-91
CCCGAGGAAACTCCGCCGGCGGCCGAGGATCCGCCTGCGCCCGCAGTGACCGAGGAATCGCCAACACCCGCCGCAGAAGAAGACCCGCCCGACACGCAGACGGCGACGACCGCGCCGGCGACCCCGGAGGCCACTTTGCCTGCGCCTCCCGCGGCCGACGGCGCCGATGACGACAGTGCCTGGCAGATTCCCGCGTTGCTGGTGGCGCTTGCGATCCTGCTTGTCCTGCTGTTCCTGAGGCAGCGGGAAAAACGGCTCGAGGTCTTCCCGGCCACGACCAAGGCGGCCTTCTCCGAAGTGCCTCCCAGCTTGCCTCCGGAGGCACCCGCCACCGAACTCGCGCCCGCCCCCCAGCCGCTGACCCACATCTCCGGCGTTGCCCCGCTGGACTGGGACGGCAGCCCGGTCTCGCAGGCAGAGCGCAGAGCGGTTGCCCCGCTGGAGCCGGAAGACGAAAACGTGGAAGAGCATGACTCCGCAATCGAGCTGGCGGAGATCATGATGAGTTTTGGCCGGGTGCATGGCGCCGCGGAAACACTGGCCGAATTCATCCGCAGCAACCCTAAGCAGGCGGTAACGCCGTGGCTGAAACTGCTGGAGGTCTACCGGGCAGCGGGGCTGCGCTCCGAGTTCGATGGCCTGGCCCGGCAGCTGAACAAGACCTTCAACGTGAAAGCCGTCACCTGGGACAACTTCGACCAGGCACGCCGCGCTACCGCAACGCTTGAGCAGATGCCCCACATCATCAGCGCGCTCCAGGCCACCTGGGGCACCCGTGAGGCCCAGGCCTATCTGCAGACCTTGCTGCGCGATAATCGCGACGGCACCCGGGAGGGCTTCCCACTCAATGTCATCGACGACATCCTGACGCTCGCAGCTATTCTCGAAATGGAACTGGGGCCCTACCGCCCGACCCCGGAGGAGACGGACGCCGCAGCCTGAGCAGCTTTACCCCCGCTCAGGCGGGGTTGTCGATATCGCAGAACACCGCCTCCAGCCCCAGCGTGCTCTTCATGTACTCCGCCATCGCCCTTGCACCGTAACGCTCAGTGGCATGATGGCCGGCTGCGATGTAAGGCACCCCGGCCTCACGCGCCAGGTGGGTCGTCTGCTCCGACAGCTCACCGGAAATGTACACATCCGCCCCGGCGGCAATAGCCTGCTCGAAGTAACCTTGCGCCCCGCCGGTACACCACGCCACCTTGCGCACCGGCCGCGCTTCCGGACCGACCAGCAGCGGGTCTCTGCCCAGCCGTGCGGCAATCGAGCGCGCCAGTTGGCCTGCGGTTTCCTCCCCGGCAGCAACCGCGGGACGTCCAAGCCATCCCAGATCCTGGTCAGCGAAGCGGGATTCGGCGTGCCAGCCCATCAGCTTGCCGAGTTGAGCGTTATTACCCAGCTCCGGATGCAGATCCAGCGGCAGATGATAGGCAAACAAGCTGATGTCGTGCTTCAGCAGCGCTGCCAGCCTGCGCTTGCGAATGCCGGTGATCCGGCCATCTTCGCCCCGCCAGAAGTAGCCATGATGGACGAAGATTGCGTCATAGCCCTGGGCCACAGCTTCGTCCACCAATGCCTGGCTGGCGGTTACCCCGCACAGCACCCGCAGCACCCGGGCGCGTCCTTCCACTTGCAAACCGTTTGGGCAATAATCGCGAAGCCGCGGAACTTCCAGCAGTTCATCCAAGTGAGTTTGCAGCTCGATGAGTTGCATGCGATCCCCTCTCTCTTCCACCTACCAACTCCGGCAAGCGCCGCTCCGGCCACTTGCCTAGACCGGGCAACATTATGCGCCGCCTGTGGCTGATCTTCGCCCAGGCCGTGACAATCAGCGTCGCGGCCCTGTTCGTTCTGAATACGCTCAAGCCTGAATGGCTGCGCGAAGCAGCCCCCGCCTCGGTGGTCGCCATCCTGCAGGCGCCGGAAGAGAATGGCGGCGACGCCGCCGCTGCACCCGGTTCTTACGCAAGCGCAGCACAGCGCTCCATGCCGGCAGTCGTCCACGTCTATACCAGCAAGGCCATCCAGAACCCGCGCCATCCGCTGCTGGACGACCCCATCTTTCGCCATTTCTTCGGCGACCGCCAAGGCAATGGCAACAATGACAGCCAACGCAGCGCGGGTCTCGGCTCAGGCGTCATCGTCAGTCCGGACGGCTTCATCCTTACCAACAATCACGTCATCGACGCCGCAGATGAAATCGAGGTGGCACTGAACGATGGGCGCAAATTCCCCGCTCGCATGGTGGGCAAGGACCCCGAAACCGACCTCGCCGTACTGCGCATCCAGGCGGAAGCCCAGTTGCCGGCCATCACCTTCGCGAGTGCCGAGGGTCTGAAGGTGGGCGACGTGGTGCTGGCCATAGGCAACCCCTTCGGCGTCGGCCAGACGGTCACGATGGGCATCGTTTCGGCCTTGGGACGCACCCATCTCGGCATCAACACCTTCGAGAATTACATTCAGACCGACGCGGCCATCAACCCTGGCAATTCCGGTGGTGCGCTAGTAGATGCCCGCGGCAACCTGGTGGGCATCAACACCGCGATCTATTCCCGCTCCGGCGGCTCGCTGGGTATTGGTTTCGCCATCCCGGTCTCCCTGGCGCGAAACGTACTGGAGCAGATTGTCACAACCGGAATGGTCACCCGCGGCTGGGTAGGCGTGGAGATCCAGGAGATCACCCCGGATATGGCGGAGAGCTTCGGCCTGGGTAGCACAGAGGGGACGTTGATCGCGGGGGTGTTGCGCGGCAGCCCGGCAGAAAAGGCGGGGATCAAGCCGGGGGACGTACTGGTCGCGGTGGATGAGAAGACCGTGGCCGACCCCAAGAGCATGCTCGAACTTGTCGCCGCACTGCCACCCGGACACAGCGCACGCTTCCGCATCCGCCGCCAGAACAACGAACTGGACCTGCAGGTGGAGGTCGGCCGCCGGCCTCCACCTCAGCAATTGAGCAACAAATGAGGCGTCGGGACGGGAGCAGGAAAGGCCTCAGCCCTGCTTGCCCCTCCCCTCTTCCGCCTCGATTCGGTCCAGTTCCTTGTCCATCGCAGCAGTCGTCGCCACTGCCGTGCCCATGCCCGGCTTCTTCTCGCCGAACCGCGCCAGGAGAATGCCCAGTTCGTACAAGAGGCACATCGGCACCGCCAGCATGAACTGCGATACCACATCCGGCGGGGTGACGATGGCGGCGATCACGAAGGCCCCGACGATCACATAAGGCCGCACTTCCTTCAGCTTGCTGATTTCCACCAGTCCAGCCTTGACCAGCAGGATGACGGCAACCGGCACTTCAAAAGTGATGCCAAAGGCGAGGAACATGGACATCACGAAGGAAAGGTACTGCTCGATGTCCGGCGCAGGGACGATGCTCTTGGGCGCGAACTCGGCAATGAACTTGAAGACGGTGCCGAACACGAAGAAGTAGCAGAACGCCATCCCCATCAGAAACAGCACCGTACTGCCGAGCACCAGCGGAATCGCCAGCCGCCGCTCGTGGGCGTACAAGCCCGGAGCGATAAAGGCCCAAGCCTGATAGAGCACGACGGGCAGCGCGATCACGAAAGCCACCAGCATGGTCACCTTCACCGGCACGAAGAAGGGCGTGACCACGCCAGTCGCAATCATGTGCGTCCCCTCGGGCAAGGTCCGCATCATCGGCATCGCAAGGAGGTCGTAGATCGTACCGGCCCAGGGCATCAGGCAAACGAATACAACGACGATGGCGATGATTGCCCGCAGCAGGCGATCACGCAGTTCTACCAAGTGGGCGATGAAAGTCTCGTGCTGCTCGCTCATGCCTTGTCCGCAATCTTGGGCGTTTCGCTGGCCGACAAGGCCGCAGGCACCTTGGCCTGATCGTTTCCAAGGCCAAGCTCGAGCTGAGGGCTGGGCTCGACCGGCACGGCCGCAGCCTCCTCAACCGGCACTGCAGCCACTTCTTCCCCTGCCTGGGCAGCGGCCTCCGGCAGGGCGGCACGCACCTCTTCTGCCGCCTGATGCACCTCAGCCTCCACTTTCGCCATCTGGGAACGCATGGAGCTTTCCAGATCGCTGGCCTGTTGCTGCACCTGCTGCTGCAGCTTCTTCAATTCCTCGAGCTGCATTTCGCGCTGGATATCCGACTTCACGTCCGAAACGTAGCGCTGCAGCCGCCCCAGCAGGTGCCCCGCCGTGCGTGCCACCTTGGGCAGGCGCTCGGGCCCGATGACGATCAGCGCCACCACCCCGATGACGAGCAGCTCCGAAAAACCAAAATCGAACATGATTTCAGGTCCGCTGCGAAAACGAAGGGGCGCTCCTGTGGGCGCCCCTCGCCTCGCGGGTTACGCGTAGATCAGGAATGGGTCTTCTCGACCTTTTCCCGCGCCTCGCCATCGATGGTCTGGCCATGGCCGGCAATCTTCTGCTGGGATGCGGCATCGGCAGCGCCGTCAGCCTCCTTCATCCCGTCCTTGAAACCCTTGACCGCACCACCGAGGTCCTGCCCGATGTTGCGCAACTTCTTCGTGCCAAAGACCAGCAACACGATGACCAGCACGATCAGCCAGTGCCAGATGCTCAATGAACCCATACTGCTCTCCTTAACGCTTCAGCATGGGCGGCAGGGGGTCCGGCCCGCCCAACACGTGAACATGAAGATGATACACCTCCTGCAAACCGACCCGCCCGGTGTTCACGATGGTTCTGAACCCATCCGCACAGCCTTGTTCCCGGGCCAACCGGCCCGCAACCACCATCGCACGTCCCATGGCGGCTTCGTGCTCTGCGGTCAGTTCGGCCATCGAGGGAATATGGGCCTTGGGGATGACGAGGATATGAACGGGGGCTTGAGGCTGGATGTCATGAAATGCGAGGACATGCTCGTCCTCGAAAATTTTCCGCGCGGGGATCTCACCGGCAGCGATGCGGCAGAAGATGCATCCGCTCATCGCTGCCTCTCAACCCTTGCGCGACCGCTTCTCGTCGATGCCGGACACACCCTCACGGCGGCGAAACTCGGCCAACACGTCATCCACTGAAAGGCCGTAGTGCCCCAGCAGCACCAAGGAATGGAACCAGAGGTCGGTGACCTCGCGAACGATATGCAGACGCTCGCCGTCCTTGGCCGCCATGATGGTCTCGGCCGCCTCTTCGGCCACCTTCTTGCAGATCGCGTCAGTACCCTTGGCGTAGAGGCTGGAGACGTAAGAAGATTCGGGAGAGGCGCCCTTGCGCTCCGCGATGGTGGCTGCCACCCGGTGCAGCACTTCGATATCGATCATTTGTAGATATCCTTCGGGTCCTTGAGAACCGGCTCGACTGCCTCCCAACGGCCATCCGCGAGATAACGCTGAAAGAAGCAGCTGTGCCGCCCGGTGTGGCACGCAATGCCGCCCACCTGCTCGACCTTGAGCAGCACGACATCGTTGTCGCAATCGACCCTGATATCCAGGACCTTCTGCACGTGGCCGGACTCCTCGCCCTTGTGCCACAGCTTGCGCCGCGAGCGCGACCAATACACCGCCTCACGCAGTTCTGCCGTACGCTGCAGGGCCTCGCGGTTCATCCAGGCAAACATCAGCACGTCGCCGCTTGAGGCTTCCTGCACGATAACCGGCACCAGCCCGTTCTCGTCCCACTTGACCTCATTCAACCACTTGGTACTCGCACTCACAGCCTGACCTCGATTCCCCGCTCACGCATCAACTCTTTGGCTTCCCGCACCGTGTGCTGGCCGAAATGGAAGATGCTGGCGGCAAGCACCGCATCCGCACGCCCCTGGGAAACGCCTTCGGCCAAATGCTCAAGCGAACCCACGCCGCCGCTGGCGATTACCGGGATCGCAACCGCATCGGCGATCGCCCGGGTAAGCCCAAGGTCGAAACCCGCCTTGGTGCCGTCCCTGTCCATGCTGGTCAACAGGATTTCGCCGGCGCCGAGACTGGCGACGCGCTGCGCCCACTCGACCGCATCCAGCCCAGTGTTGTTGCGGCCGCCATGAGTGAACACTTGCCACTTGCCCGGCGCGGTCTGCTTGGCGTCGATGGCGACCACGATGCACTGGCTGCCCACCTTGTCGCTGGCCTCCTGCACCACCTGCGGATTGTTCACCGCCGCGGTGTTGATGCTGACCTTGTCCGCACCGGCATTCAGCAAGCGGCGTACATCTTCCACCGTGCGCACGCCACCGCCCACCGTCAGCGGAATGAAGACCTGGTCGGCGACCTGCTCGACGACGTGCAGGATGATGTTCCTGTCGTCGGAGCTGGCGGTGATGTCAAGGAAGGTGATTTCGTCTGCGCCTTGCTCGTCGTACCGCCGGGCGACCTCCACCGGATCGCCGGCGTCACGCAGTTCCAGGAAGTTGACGCCCTTCACCACGCGCCCCGCATTCACATCGAGGCAAGGGATGATGCGCTTGGCGAGCATCAGGAAGCGGCGCCGTTGAGTTCGTCGGCGCGCGCCTGACCTGCGGCAAAATCCAGGGTGCCCTCGTAGATCGCACGGCCGGTGATGGCCCCCATCACGCCTTCCGCCTCCACCGCACACAGCGCGTCGATGTCGGTCACCGAAGCGATGCCGCCGCTGGCAATCACCGGGATGCGCAGCGCCTGCGCCAGGCGCACGGTGGCCTCAATGTTCACGCCGGAGAGCATGCCGTCGCGGCCGATGTCGGTGTAGATCACGGCCTCGACACCGTAGTCCTCGAACTTCTTCGCCAGGTCGACCACGTCATGGCCGGTCATCTTGGACCAGCCATCCACGGCAACCTTGCCGTCCTTCGCATCCAGACCGACGATGATGTGACCTGGGAAGGCACCGCAGGCATCGTGCAGGAACCCGGGGTTCTTCACCGCCGCGGTACCAATGATGACGTAGGTAATACCGTTGTCCAGGTAGCGCTCTATGGTGTCGAGATCACGAATACCGCCACCGAGTTGCACCGGGATATCGTCGCCAACGACCTGCGTGATCGCACGAATGGCTGCTTCGTTCTTGGGCTTGCCGGCGAAGGCTCCGTTGAGGTCGACCAGATGCAGACGGCGCGCGCCTTGGTCCAGCCAGTGCTTCGCCATGGCGGCCGGGTCTTCGGAGAAGACCGTTGCACCGTCCATTTCGCCCTGCTTCAGGCGTACACAGTGACCGTCCTTCAAGTCGATGGCGGGAATCAGCAACATACCTGGATGTGAAACTATAAGAATGAAGAAAGGAACCGGTTGCGCTCAGGGCGCCCAGCGTATGAAGTTGGAAAGCAGCTGCAAACCTGCTTGCGCACTCTTTTCCGGGTGAAACTGGACCGCGAAGATATTAGCCCGTGCTACCGCACTGGTAAAGCGCAGGCCATAGTCGGTTTCGGCAGCCGTCACAGCCCCCTCCGCCGGCGACACGAAGTAGCTATGAACGAAGTAGAAGCGCTCGCCATCGGGAATTCCTTCCCACATCGGGTGCTGCACCTTCCGCTGCCAGACTTCGTTCCAACCCATGTGCGGCACCTTCAGGCGGGCACCGTCGGCCAGCGCCATGCGCGCCTCGGGGAAGCGCACCACCTTGCCAGCCAGCACGCCCAGCCCGGGCACGTCACCTTCCTCGCTGTGCTCGAAAAGCATCTGCTGGCCGATACAGATACCAAGGAAGGGTTTGCTTGCCGCCGCTTGCAGCACCGCCGGGCGCAGGCCACGCAGATCAAGCTCGCGCATGCAGTCCGGCATCGCTCCCTGACCAGGAAAGACGACACGTTCGGCGGCTGCGACTACTCCGGGATCGGAGGTCACCACCACCTCCCTCTCCGGGGCGACATGTTCGATTGCCTTGGCGACCGAGCGCAGATTGCCCATGCCGTAATCGATGATGGCCACGCTGGTCATCGCTGGAATCCGTCTGTCTGGAAGAAGAGGTGCGTCTGCTCAGCCCGCGCTGCTCAGAGCGCCCCCTTGGTAGAGGGAATGGCGCCGAGGGCGCGCTCGTCACGTTCGGCGGCCATGCGCAGCGCCCGCCCGAAGGCCTTGAAAATGGTTTCGCACTGGTGATGAGCGTTGTCGCCACGCAGGTTATCGATGTGCAGCGTGACGCCGGCGTGGTTCACGAAGCCCTGGAAAAACTCGCGCGCCAGATCCACATCGAAATTGCCGATACGCGCACGGGTGTATTCGACAAAGTAGTGCAGCCCCGGGCGACCGGAAAAGTCGACGACGACCCTCGACAGCGCCTCATCCAGCGGCACGTAGGAATGACCATAGCGGCGGATGCCCTTCTTGTCGCCGAGGGCGCGAGCGAAGGCTTGCCCCATCGTGATGCCGACGTCCTCCACGGTATGGTGGTCATCGATATGCACATCGCCTTCCGCCTTCACGTCGAGATCGATGGCGCCATGACGGGCAATCTGATCCAGCATGTGGTCGAGGAAGGGCACCCCGGTGGCCAGCGTGGCCTTGCCGGTACCGTCGAGGTCGATCCGGACGGAGATCCGGGTTTCCAGGGTGTCGCGCTTTACGTCTGCTTGCCGCATGGCTTGAAACATCACTACGGGTGGGAATCGGGGGTCATGATAACATCGCCCGGCTCTGCAGCAGCAAAGCAAGCAGCAGGCAAAACCCGCCTCGGCGCGGGGTTTCGCGCCTAGCCACGCCACCGCCGTCTGGCTTGGCGGCGCCTCCCGCCCCTCTCGCACTCGGACCCACCAAGCCACCATGAGCCGTTACTGGAGCCCCATCGTCCGCAGCCTGACGCCCTATGTGCCGGGCGAGCAACCCAAGCTGGACAAGCTGATCAAGCTCAACACCAATGAGCACCCCTACGGCCCGTCACCGCGGGCGCTCACAGCGATCCGCGCAGCAGCGGACGATAGCCTGCGCCTCTACCCCGACCCCAATGCAGACAAGCTGAAGGCCGTGCTGGCGCAGCGCCACAAGCTCACCCCGGCGCAGATCTTCGTCGGCAACGGCTCGGACGAAGTCCTGGCCCACGCCTTCCTTGCCCTGTTGAAGCAGGACGACCCGCTGTGGTTTCCCGACATCACCTACAGCTTCTACCCCGTGTATTGCGGCCTCTATGAGATCGCCTACGAGACCATCCCGCTGGCCGAGGATTACAGCCTGAAGCCTGGCGACTACATGCCGGCGGCGGGCCGGAGGGCGGGTGCCATCATCTTCGCCAACCCCAACGCCCCGACCGGCCGCCTGCTCGCCCTGGCGGACGTGGAGCGTATCGTGGCCAGCAACCCGGATGCGGTAGTGCTGGTGGACGAGGCCTATGTGGACTTCGGTGGCGAGAGCGCAATCCCGCTGGTCGAACGCTATCCCAACCTGCTGGTGGTGCAGACCTTCTCCAAGAGCCGCTCCCTCGCAGGCCTGCGGGTGGGCTTCGCCGTGGGCCATCCGGATCTGATCGAAGCGCTGGAGCGGGTGAAGAACAGCTTCAACTCCTACCCGCTGGACCGGTTGGCGCTGGCTGGCGCGGTCGCCTCCGTGGAAGACGAAGCTTACTTCCGCGACAGCTGCGAACGGGTAATTTCCAGCCGCAGCCGCCTGGCCGAGAAGCTGGCGAAACTGGGATTCGAGGTGCTGCCGTCGGTGGCGAACTTCGTATTCGCCCGCCATCCCCGGCACGACGCCGCGGGATTGGCGGCCGCGCTGCGCGAGCGGGCGATCATCGTGCGCCACTTCCGCGCGCCGCGCATCGATCAATTCCTGCGCATCACCATAGGCACCGATGCGCAGTGCGACGCGCTATTGGCCGCGCTAGGCGAGATCCTGGCCTGAAAGGAACTCGGCCCTGCAATTGCAGGGCCGTAACATCAAGCAAGCATCAAGCACAGGCTCAAACCTTGAGCCGCATCTCCGCCGAACGGGCATGAGCCTGCAAGCCTTCGCCGTGGGCCAGCACTGAAGCGACCCTGCCCAGATGCTGGGCGCCAGCCTCCGAGATATGGACGATGCTGGTCCGCTTCTGGAAGTCATACACGCCCAGCGGCGAAGAAAATCGCGCGCTGCGCATGGTCGGCAGCACGTGGTTGGGGCCAGCGCAGTAGTCGCCCAGCGCCTCCACCGCCCAGTGACCGACGAAGATGGCGCCGGCGTGGCGAATCTGGTCTATCCACTGCTCTGCCTTCTCCATCGACAGCTCCAGGTGCTCCGGCGCGATCCGGTTGGCGATGGCGCAGGCCCGCTCCAGGCTGTCCACTTGGATCAACGCGCCGCGGTTGGCCAGCGATTTCGCGATGGTCTCCTGGCGCGGCATGGTCGGCAGCAGCCGGTCTATGGCCTCGTGCACCGCATCGATGAAGGACAGATCGGTACACAGCAGGATGGACTGGGCGAGTTCGTCGTGCTCCGCCTGGGCGAACAGGTCCATCGCTACCCAGTCGGCGTGGCCGCTGCCGTCGGAAATGATCAGCACCTCGGACGGCCCGGCCACCATGTCGATGCCCACGGCGCCGAACACCCGGCGCTTGGCCTCGGCGACGAAGGCGTTGCCCGGGCCGACGATCTTGTCCACCTGCGGAATGGTCTGGGTACCGTAGGCCAAGGCAGCCACCGCCTGCGCCCCGCCTATGGTGAAGACACGGTCCACGCCGGTGATCTCGGCCGCCGCGAGCACCAGCGGATTCTTCTCGCCGCGCGGCGTCGGCACCACCATGATGAGCTCGCCGACGCCGGCCACCTTGGCCGGAATCGCATTCATCAGCACCGAACTCGGGTAGGAGGCGCGGCCGCCCGGCACATAAAGGCCGACGCGGTCCAGCGGCGTCACCTTCTGCCCCAGCCGGCTGCCGTCCGCCTCCACATATTCCCAGGACTCCGCCTTCTGCCGCTCGTGGTAGCTGCGCACCCGCTCAGCGGCGATCACCAGCGCATCGCGCTGGGCGGCGGAGAGGCTCGCCAGCGCCGCCTGCAGCTCATGCCTGGGCAGTTCCAAGGCTGCCATGTCGTGCACATCGAGATGGTCGAAGCGGCGGGTGTACTCGATGACCGCGGTGTCGCCGGTGGTACGCACGCCGCGCAGGATCTCGGTCACCGCGTTGTCGATGCGTTCATCCGCCTCCGACTCGAAGGCGAGCAGCGCATCCAGTTCGGCGAAAAAGCCGGGATTGCGGGCATCCAGGCGGCGGATGGCGGTCTTGCTCATGGCTTCACGGCTCCGGCAAAGGCCTCCAGCACTGGCTGGATGAGGTCACGCTTCAGCTTCAGGGAGGCCTGGTTGACGATGAGGCGGGAGCTGATGTCCATGATCTCCTCCACCTCCTCCAGGTTGTTCGCGCGCAGGGTGCCGCCGGTGGACACCAAGTCCACGATGGCGTCGGCCAGGCCGACCAGCGGCGCCAGTTCCATCGAGCCGTACAGCTTGATCAGGTCGACATGCATGCCCTTGCCGGCGAAGTGGGCCTTGGCACTGTCGATGTACTTGGTGGCGATGCGGATGCGTCCGCCAGGCCGCGTGGCCGCAGCGTAATCGAAGCCCTTGGGCGCAGCAACGCACAGGCGGCAGCGGGCGATATTGAGGTCCAGCGGCTGGTACAGGCCGGCGCCGCCATGCTCCAGCAGCACATCCTTGCCGGCGATGCCGAGGTCCGCGGCGCCGTACTGCACATAGGTCGGCGTATCGGTGGCGCGCACGATGACCAGGCGCACGTCCGGCCGGTTGGTGCCGATGATGAGCTTGCGCGAAGACTCGGGATTGTCGGTCGGCACGATGCCGGCGGCAGCCAGGAGCGGCAGCGTTTCCTCGAAGATGCGGCCCTTGGACAGGGCGAGGGTGATGCTGGACACGGACGAAAACCTTGCGGGGATTGGGCCGACATTGTAACCCGCGGTGGCTTCTGTTAGCCTCCGACCCACTGGCTGAACCGCCGACGGCGGTTCGGCCTTTTACTTTTTCCGGCGGACTCCCCGCCCCCGTAATCCGCTCGAATCTTCCCGTATCGCATAATCGCGATGCGGGCTCTCGACTTCATTACCCAGGAGCAGAACCATGAAACCGGAAATCATCGTTTCGTCCCGCGACCTCGAACGCCTGGAGGCACTGCTGTTCGCCCCGGCGGCCCGCGCCCGCGGCGATCTCGATGCCCTGCGCGACGAACTCGAGCGCGCCGACGTGCGCGAGCCGGAGGACATGCCGGCCGACGTCATCACCATGAACAGCCGTGCCCGCTTCTGCGAGGAAAACACCGGCCGCGAATATGAGCTGACGCTAGCCTATCCCCGCGAAGCCGACGCCGCGGCCGGCAAGGTCTCGGTGTTCACCCCGGCGGGTGCCGCCCTGCTCGGCCTGTCGGCCAACCAGAGCATCGACTGGGCCACGCCGGACGGCAAGGCCATCCGCCTCAAGGTGCTGGAGGTCACCTGGCAGCCGGAAGCGGCCGGCCAGTACGACCTCTGATGCCGGTCGCGGGCGCGGTGGCTGCAAGCACCGCCGCGCCGCAACGGCGGGGATCGCGTTCAGCTCAGACGCCGGACGCTGGCGCCCAGCGCGGCCAGCTTGTCGTCCAGGCGCTCATAGCCGCGATCAAGGTGGTAAATGCGCTCTATCGTGGTCTCACCCTCGGCCACCAGGCCGGCGATCACCAGGCTGGCGGAGGCACGCAGATCGGTCGCCATCACCGTCGCCCCCTGCAGCCGCTCCACACCGTGCACCACCGCGGTATTACCGTCGATGCGGATATCCGCACCCAGGCGCTGCAATTCCACCGCGTGCATGAAGCGGTTCTCGAAGATGGTCTCCCGTATCATTGCCGCCCCCTGCGCCACGCAATTCAGCGCCATGAACTGGGCCTGCATGTCGGTGGGGAAGGCGGGATAGGGCGCGGTACGCAGGCTCACCGAGTTGAGTCGGGCCGGAGCCTTGATACGGATGGCATCGCGTTCGCTGACGACATCACAGCCAGCGTCCATCAGCTTGTCCACCACCGCATCCAGGTAGCAGGACGAGGTGCCGGTAAGCCGGACTTCGCCGCCGGTCACCGCCGCCGCGCACAGGTAGGTTCCAGTCTCGATGCGGTCCGGCATGATGCGGTGGGTCGTGCCGTGCAGCCGCTCGACGCCGCGGATGCGGATCACGTCCGAACCGGCGCCGGAAATCTGCGCACCCATCGCGACCAGGCAGTTGGCGAGATCGACCACTTCCGGCTCACGAGCTGCGTTCTCGATCACTGTCTCGCCGTCGGCCAGGCAGGCCGCCATCATCAGGTTCTCGGTACCGGTCACCGTCACCATGTCGGTGAACAGCCTCGCGCCCTTCAGGCGCGGCACGCTGGCCTGCACGTAGCCGTGCTCCACCCGCACGTCGGCGCCCATCGCCTGCAAGCCGCGGATGTGCTGGTCCACCGGACGTGCGCCAATGGCGCAGCCGCCCGGCAGCGAAACCCTGGCCTCGCCACAGCGCGCCACCAGCGGCCCCAGCACCAGGATGGAGGCGCGCATGGTCTTCACCATCTCGTAAGGCGCCAGCGGATTGTCCAGACCGGACGCATCCAGCGTCACCTCATCGCCGGCACCGCGCTCCACCTTCACGCCCATCTGCGCCAGCAGCTTGAGCAGCGTGGCGATGTCATTGAGGCGGGGAACGTTGGTGAAGGTCACCGGCTCGCGAGTGAGCAGCGCGGCGCAGAGTATGGGCAGCGCCGCATTCTTGGCGCCGGAAATGGCGATTTCGCCAGCGAGCGGGCGCCCACCGGCGATCAACAATTTATCCATCTAGATTCCGTTCAGAGACCGAGTTCGCCGCGCACCGTTTCCCACTTGGCCGGCGTGTAGGTCTGCAACTGCAGGGCGTGGATTTCGTTGCCCATCAGCGCCCCCAGCGAGGCATACACTGCCTGGTGCTGACGCACCATGGGCTTGCCCTCGAAGGCTGCGCTGACAACGATACCGGTGAAGTGAACTCCGTCGTCGCCCTCGATGGCGACGAAGTCACAGGGCAGGCTTGCACCGATCAGGCGCTTGATTTCATTCGCGTCGAACATGTCTTGATCACCTCATGCACGCAGCTTGTAGCCCCGGGCGAGCATGGCCAGGGTAAGCACTGCGAGCGCAACGAAACAGAAACCGACCACGGCCAGGGAGAGCCACGGCGAGACATCGGACTGGCCGAAGAAGCCGTAGCGGAAGCCGTCGATCATGTAGAAGAACGGATTGGCGTGGGACACATCCTGCCACAGCGGCGGCAGGGAATGAATGGAGTAGAACACGCCGGAAAGCATGGTCAGCGGCATGATCAGGAAGTTCTGGAAAGCGGCGAGCTGGTCGAACTTGTCTGCCTGGATACCGGCGATCACGCCCAGCGAGCCGAGGAAAGCGCCCCCGAGTACACCGAACGCCAGCACCCACAGCGGATGCGCCAGCGGCAGATGGACGAAGGGGATGGACACCAGCAGCACGCCGACGCCGACGAACAGGCCACGCAGCACCGAGGCGATCACGTAAGCGGAATAGAACTCGCGGTAGGACAGCGGCGGCAGCAGCACGAACACGATGTTGCCGGTGATCTTGCTCTGGATCAGCGAAGAGGAGCTGTTGGCGAAGGCGTTCTGCAGCAGCGACATCATCGCCAGGCCAGGCACCAGGAAGGCGGTGTAATCCACTTCGCCGTAGCCGGTCACATGGCGGTCCAGCACATGGGCGAAGATCAGCAGGAAGAGCACCGCGTTGAGCACCGGCGCCGCCACCGTCTGGAAAGCCACCTTCCAGAAACGCAGCACTTCCTTGTACAACAGGGTGCGGAAGCCGGCCAGCGGCACTTCGCGCCCCACCGGAGGCAGGTCGACCGGACGGCCGGCGTGTTGCGACACTTCAGGCACTGTGCATCACCTCGACGAATACCCGCTCCAGGTCCGGCTCGCCCAGGCGCATCTCGATCAGGCCGGCGCCCGCCTCGCGCAAGCGCGTCAGCAGCGTCTCGACTTCGAGATAGCCCTCGAAGGCAAACTCCATCCAGCCCGCCTCGCCATTCACGCCACCCAGGCTCGCCGCGATTTCCGGCCGCGCCACCCGCACGCTCAGCGTATGGGTGGCAAAGCGCTGCAGCAGGTTGGCGGTGGAGTCCAGCGCCACCACCCGGCCGCCCTTCAGCATGGCGATGCGGCCACATAGCGTTTCCGCTTCTTCCAGGTAATGGGTGGTCAACACGATGGTATGGCCGTCGCGATTGAGCTTGCGGATGAACTGCCACAGCCCCTGCCGTAGTTCGACATCCACACCGGCGGTGGGCTCGTCCAGCACGATGACCGGCGGCCGATGCACCAGCGCCTGGGCAACCAGCACCCGGCGTTTCATGCCGCCGGACAGGGCACGCATGTTCTGGTGCGCCTTGGCGGTCAGGTCCAGGCTGGCGAGGATCTCGTCTATCCAGTCGTCGTTGCCGCGGATACCAAAGTAGCCGGACTGGATGCGCAACATCTCGCGCACCGAAAAGAAGGGATCGAACACCAATTCCTGTGGCACCACGCCCAACCGACGGCGGGCGTTGCGGTAGTCGGAAACCACATCGTGCCCCATCACTTCCAGCGTACCGTCATCCGGTCGCACCAGCCCGGCGAGGGCGGAAATCAGCGTGGTCTTGCCGGCACCGTTGGGGCCGAGCAGGCCGAAGAACTCGCCCTGCTCGATTTCCAGATCGACCCCGCCGAGCGCCTGCAGCGTGCCATAACGCTTGGTGACACCGGAAATGCGGATTGCGGGCAGGGTCATCGAAACAGCTTTCAGGGGGCCAGAGGCAGGAGGTCTTGGATACCGTAGAGTTCGGCGAGGCTTTGCAGGCCGCGGGGCAGGCCGCGCACCTGAACCTGGTGACCGGCTTCGCGACCGGCGCGCAGCCAGTCGAGCAGCAAGCCCAGGGCGGCGGAGTCCGCCTCGGCGATGGCGGCGAAGTCTATCACCACGTCTCCGGCGGCAACAGCATCCCGCCCACGCTGCAGAACTTCCGGCGCGGTCCGCATGGTCAGCGGGCCATTGAGGCGCAGCACGCCCGCCTCGTTCACCGCGCCACCCGCACCGTCGCCAGGAAAAGGCCGGACAGGCTCATGCGCCGGCCTTGCCGCTTTCGAGCGCGCGATTCTTTTCCTGCAGCGAGCGGATCAAGCCATCGACGCCGCCGGTACGGATCTCCTGAGCGAAAGTGCCCCGGTAGTTGGTCACCAGGCTGACGCCGGCGACGATGACGTCGAACACCTTCCAGCCGTCGTTCCCTTTCTCCAGCATGTAGTCGATGCCGATGGCCTGGGCGCCGGGCTGGCGGACTTCGGTACGCACCTGTACCGAGGTGTCGGCGGGCGCCATGCGCAGCGGCTTGAAGTCGATGGTCTGGTCGCGGTACTGGGTCAGCGCATTGGAGTAGGTGCGCACCAGCAGGGTACGGAAAGCGTCGGTCAGCGCCTGCTGCTGGTCCGGCGAGGCGCTGCGCCAGTCGCGGCCGACGGCGAGCATGGTCATGCGGCGGAAGTTGAAGTGCGGCAGCACTTTCTCATCCACCAGCTGCAACACCTTGCGGGTGTCGCCGCCCTGGATGGCCTTGTCCTGGCGGACGATGGCGAGCACTTCGTTGGTCACGTCGCGCACCAGCACATCCGGCGCACCATTGGGTTCGGCCGCCTGCGCAGGGGCAAGGAGGGCGGTCATCAAGACCGCCAGGCAAGCAAGGAGTTTTCTCATTCTGTGTCCCGATTCCTGGGGGCAGCGGCCAGGGCCGCCGGAGTAGCTCCGACATTCCCCACCGCGACCAGTTCAAGCCGCTCTACCGCCGAATGGGCGGCTGCATCGGTTCCGCGGCCCAGCGCCGCGGCATCATCCTCGGCGTCGAAATCCTCGTACATATTCGTCGGGTTGCCGTCGTTCACCTTGTAGCGGCGCTGCTGCAGGTAGAAGTCGCGGATGTAGGCGTACTTGTCCAGCGTACCCTCGTCCACCGTGCGCTCGGTACCCAGCAGGCGGGCACGGGTATCGATGACGCGCAACCCGGTGAGCGAGTTGCGCACCGGGACGTCGCTGATGCCGGTGACCGGATCGGCGTAGAGGTCCAGCGCCAGGCCGGCACTGTCGCGTACCGTGCGAGGCCCGAAGAAGGGCAGCACCACGTAGGCGCCCTCGCCCACACCCCAGGTGCCCAGGGTCTGGCCGAAGTCTTCGTCATGCTTGGTGAAGCCCATCTCGCTGGCGATGTCGAGAATGCCCGCGAAGCCGAAGAAAGTATTGACGAGCACCCGCATGCCGTCGGATAGCGCGTCCTGCGGCTTGCCCTGCAGCAGGTTGTTGGCGCCTATCCAGACGTCGCCGATGTTGCTGAACACGTTGCCGATGGCAATGCGCAGCGGCGTGGGCGTGACGGTATCGTAGCCCTGGGCGACGGGCTTCAGCACCGCACGGTCGACCTGCTCGTTGAACGAGAACATCGCCCGGTTGTAGCCCTCCAGCGGATCGTCCGGATTGGCCGGACGGCTGGCACACCCGACCGCCAGCAGGCTGACACAGGCCAGCGCCAGCGCTTTGCTGCGGGCGGATGAAGCGGCAGCGTTCCTCATCGTTCTCTTCTCCCTTGCGGACACCGGTTCACTTCTGCGGCTCAGCGGAAGGCTCGGCCGCCTTGTTGAACAGGAACTGCCCGATCAGCTTTTCCAGCACGACGGCAGACTGGGTGATCTGCACCCGGTCGCCGTTCTTGAACACGGCCTCGTCCGCGCCCGGCTCCAGGCCGACGTATTGCTCGCCGAGCAGGCCGGAGGTGAGGATGGTGGCGATGGTGTCGCGCGGAAATTCGTAGCGGTTGTCGATATCCAGCCGCACCATCGCGCGGAAGCTCTTCTCGTCGAAACGGATGTCGGCCACCCGGCCCACCAGCACGCCCGCGCTCTTCACCGGCGCCTTCACCTTGAGGCCGCCGATGTTGTCGAAGGGCGCCTCCACCGAATAGGTGGCGTTGCCGCCCAGGCCGGAGAAGTTGCCCACCTTGAGCGCGAGGAACACCAGGGCGCCGAAGCCGAGAACGACGAAGAGCCCCACCCAAAGATCAAGCGTTTTGCGACTCATCATTGTCCCCGGAACATGAAGGAAGTCAGTACGAAGTCGAGGGCCAGGATGGCCAGCGCGGAGCTCACCACCGTGCGGGTGATGGCCCGCGATACGCCCTCGGCCGTGGGCGTGCAGTCGTAGCCCTCGAAGACCGCGATCAGCGATACCGCGACGCCGAACACGAAGGATTTGATGACGCCGTTCATCACGTCGTAGCGCACATCCACCGCCGCCTGCATCTGCGACCAGAAGGCGCCATCATCCACGCCGATGAACACCACGCCGATCAACCAGCCGCCGAAGATGCCCATGGCGGAGAACATCGCCGCCAGCAGCGGCATGGAGATCACGCCGCCCCAGAAGCGAGGGGCGACCACGCGGGCGATGGGATTCACCGCCATCATGTCCATCGCCTTCAGCTGCTCGGTGGTCTTCATCAGGCCGATCTCGGCGGTCACCGCCGAACCGGCACGGCTGGCGAACAGCAGCGCCGCCACCACCGGGCCCAGCTCGCGCAGCAGCGACAGCGCCACCATGGTGCCCAGCGCGTCGCTGGAACCGAAGCGCTGCAGGATGTCGTAGCCCTGCAAGCCCAGCACCAGGCCGACGAAAAGGCCGGATACAAGGATGATCAGCAGCGACAGCGCGCCGCTGAAGTAGATCTCGCGTATGGTCAGCGGCAGCCGCCGCAGCGACTGGCCGGAATACAACAGCACCAGACCGAGGAAGCGGGTAGCGAAACCCAGCCGCCAGACGCCATCCACCGCCATCGCGCCGATGCGGCGCAGGAAATTCGCCAGGCCGCTCATCATGCCCCTCCGCCGAGCTGCTCGGCGATGGCGGGCGCCGGATAGTGGAAGGGCACCGGACCATCGGCCTCGGCGTTCACGAACTGATGCACGAAGGGATCGGCGGAGGCGCGGATCTCGTCCGGCGTGCCGCGCGCGACGATGCGCCCTTCGGAAACGAAATAGACGTAATCGACGATGCCCAGCGACTCGTGCACATCGTGGGTGACCATGACGGAGCTCGCGCCCAGCGCATCGTTCAGCCGACGGATGAGCTGGCCGATGATGCCCAGCGAGATCGGGTCCAGCCCGGCGAAGGGCTCGTCGTACAGGATCAGCATCGGGTCCAGCGCCACCGCGCGGGCCAGCGCCACCCGCCGCGCCATGCCGCCGGATAACTCCGAGGGCATCAGCGTCGCCGCGCCGCGCAGGCCCACCGCCTGCAGCTTCATCAGCACCAGGTCGCGCACCATGCCGGCCGGCAGATCGGTGTGCTCGCGCAGCGGAAAGGCAACGTTGTCGAACACCGACATGTCGGTGAACAACGCACCGAACTGGAACAGCATGCCCATGCGCCGGCGCAGCGCGTAGAGATCCGCGTTGCCCAGGCCGGCGAGATCGTGGCCGGCCACCTCGACGGTGCCGCCGGATGCCTTCAACTGACCGCCGATGAGGCGCAGCAGCGTGGTCTTGCCGCAACCGCTGCCGCCCATGATGGCGACCACCTGCCCCCGGTGCACCGACAGATCGATGCCGCGCAGCACTTCACGCTCGCCGTACGCGAAGCGCACGCCGCTCAGGCTGACCAACGGAGGAAGTTCAGGGCTTTCGATCGCCACGGCTCGTCGTCGAAAATTTGCAAACCGCGCAGTCTACCAGACAGCCTCCGGCAGTCCGCCGGACTGTTGCAGCGCGGCAACGATATTGTCTTTTCAGACACACTGAACAATGCCGAAGACATTGCGACCACGCCATGCGTGGCGCCCCGCTCAAGCACCCTTCAGCAAGCGCGCCTCTGCGGCCTCCAAGCCCGCCGGCAGACCGACCAGCACCAGGATGTCCCCCTCCTCAACCCGGGTTTCCGCTGCCGGCGAAACGCCGCGTATGCCCCGCCGCCGTACCGCGGACACGCCGACGCCGATCTCCTCCAGCGCGAGATCGCCGATGCAGCGCCCCACCGCCGGCGCCCCGGGCGGCACCGTGACCGACTGCAGCCTGGCCTGGACCGCGTCCGGCTCGCCAAGGTCGGTCACGCCATGAAAGAAACCGCGCATCAGCGCATAACGCTGGTTGCGGATGTCGCGGATGCGCCGCACTACCCGGTTGAGTGGCACGCCGATCAGCGCCAATGCATGGGAGGCCAACATGATGCTGCCCTCGAAGGCCTCCGGCACGACCTCCGCCGCACCGCCGGCCGACAGCTTATCCATCTCTGCCTCGTCCGCCGCCCGCACCACGATGGGCAAGCCCGGCCGCAAGGCCTGGGCGTGATGCATGACCCGCAGCGCGGTCTCCACCTCGGCGAAGGAGATCACCAGCGCGCTCGCCCGCAGGATGCCGGCCGCCATCAGCGTCTCCCGCCTTCCCGCATCGCCGTAGACCACGCTGTCGCCAGCGGCCCGCGCTTCGCGCACCCGCTCCGGGTCCAGATCCAGCGCCATGTAGCTGACGTTCTCCTGCTCCAGGAAACGCGCCATGTACTGGCCACTGCGGCCATAGCCGCAGACGATGATGTGCTTCTCGGTATTGATGGACTGCGCCGCTACCCGGGTCAGCTCCATGGAGCGCATCAGCCATTCCGAAGCAACGAAGCGCATCACCAGCTTGTCGCTCACCTGCACGATCAACGGCGCCAGCAGCATGGACAGGACCAGCGCCGCCACCGTCGCCTGCTCCATCCCCCCTGGCAACAATCTCAGCTCCACCGCCTGCGACAAAAGCACGAAGCCGAACTCGCCGCCGGCGCACAACCACAGGCCGGAGCGCATCGCAGTGCCGGTCGGCGAGCCGAAGGCGCGGGAAGCGGCGAAGACAATCAGGAACTTGCACAGCAGCAGCGCCAGCAACAGGCCGAACACCGCCGGCAGGCTGCGCAGGATCACTCCCACGTCCAGGAACATGCCGACGGTGACGAAGAACAAGCCCAGCAACACGTCGCGGAAGGGCTTGATATCCTCTTCCACCTGGTAGCGGTAATCGGTTTCCGAGATCAGCATGCCGGCGAGGAAGGCGCCCAGCGCCAGCGAGAGCCCCACCAGGTCCGAGAGCCACGCCAGCCCCAGGGTGATCAGCAGCACGTTGAGCATGAACAGTTCGCCGGACTTGCGCCGCGCCACCACGGTGAACCAGCGGTGCATCAACCGCTGGCCGAACCCCAGCACCAACGCCAGCAGCACCACCACCTTCACCGTCGCCAGCCCCAGCGTCATCAGCAGCGCCTCCGGCGGCCGCGACATCGCCGGCAGCATGATCATCAGCGGTACCACAGCCAGGTCCTGGAACAGCAGCACGCCTATGGTTTCGCGGCCATGCGGGCGATCCAGCTCCAGCCTGTCGGTCAACAGCTTGGACAGGATGGCGGTGGAAGACATCGCCAAGATGCCGCCAAGCACGAAGCTGGCGCCCCAGCCCAGTCCGCCCAGGCGGCCGAAAACCATGGTCAGCAGCGTCGTGCCCAGCACCTGCGCGGCCCCCAGGCCGAACACGATGCGCTTCATCGCGTAAAGCCGCTGCAGGGAAAACTCCAGGCCGATGGAGAACATCAGGAAGACGACGCCGAACTCGGCCAAATGCTGAGCCGTGGCCGGCTCGTGCAGCAGGTCCAGCGCGTGCGGGCCGCCGAGCGCGCCAATCAGCAAGTAGCCCAGCACCGGTGGCAGGTTGAGGCTGCGGAACAGGGTCACCACAACCACTGCCGCGGCCAGCAGCAGCAGGACGAAATCCAGGGTATTCAGCATCGGCGCCTTCGGCTTCCGGCAACTGGGCCTCCCCCGGCGGGAGACCCGACTGTTATACAATCGCGGGCTACCGGACTGGCCGCGCCCATGGGAATCGCCGCGCTGCCGGCCTTTCGGCGCATTGCGCGCCAGTTTAACCGCAGCGCCTCCATGACCCCACTTCCGCCGCAATCCGCCCAGCCGCATCGCATCGCCGCGCTCGCCCGCGAAGTCCTGCGCATCGAGGCCGCCGCCGTCGCCGCGCTGGCAGAGCGCATCGGCGAGGACTTCGAGCGCGCGGTGGAGATCATCCTGCAGCGCCGTGGCCGCGTCATCGTCACCGGCATCGGCAAGTCCGGCCACATCGCCCGCAAGCTCGCCGCCACCCTGGCCAGCACTGGCACCCCGGCCTATTTCGTACACGCCGCCGAGGCTGCTCACGGCGACCTCGGCATGATCACGCCGGAAGACGTGGTCATTGCCCTGTCCAACTCCGGCAGCAGCGAGGAAGTGCTGACCATCGTCCCGCTGGTGAAGCGCCAGGGCGCGCGGCTGATCTCCATGACAGGCCGGCCGGATTCGCCGCTGGCCCGCGAGGCCGACGTGCATCTGGACGCCGCAGTGGCGGAGGAAGCCTGTCCGCTCAACCTCGCCCCCACCGCCAGCACCACCGCCGCCCTCGCGCTGGGCGATGCGCTGGCGGTGGCGTTGCTCGACGCCCGCGGCTTCGGCGCCGACGACTTCGCCCGCTCGCACCCCGGCGGCGCCCTTGGCCGTCGTCTGCTGACCCATGTCGAAGATGTGATGCGCGGCGCGGAGGCAGTGCCCGTCGTCCCGCCGGATGCCCCGCTGAGCGCAGCCCTGCTGGCGATGAGCCGCGGCGGTATGGGCATGACGGTGATCGCCGCGCCCGGTACTACGCCGCAGGGCATCTTCACCGACGGTGACCTGCGCCGCGCGCTGGAGAGAGGCGTGGACGTGCGCAGCGCCAGCCTGACGGACGTCATGACCCGCAATCCGCGCACCATCTCCCCCGGCGCACTGGCGGTGGAAGCCGCCGCGATGATGGAACGGCTGCGCATCAGCCAGCTGCTGGTGCTGGACGCCCAGGGCGAGCTCGCCGGCGCCCTCACCACCCATGACCTCATGCTCGCCAAGGTGATCTGAAATGCGCAGCACCGACCAAACCCGGGAAAGCGCCGCCGCCGTACGCCTGATGGGCTTCGACGTGGATGGCGTGCTCACCGACGGCAGCCTCTACTTCACCCCCAACGGCGAGGAAATCAAGGTCTTCTCCAGCCTGGACGGCCACGGCCTGAAGATGCTGCAGCAGGCCGGCATCGAAGTCGTCATCATCAGCGGCCGCAGCTCCCGCGCGCTGGAACTGCGCGCCGCCAACCTCGGCGTCGCCGAGCTGCACATGGGCGTCGAAGACAAGCGCGGCTGCCTGGACGGCATCCTCGCCCGCCGTGGCCTGCCGCGCAGCGCCGCTGGCTACATGGGCGACGACGTGGTGGATCTGCCCATCCTGCGCGCCTGTGGCTTCTCCGCCACGCCGGCCGACGGCCACGCCTTCGTCCGCGAGCACGTAGGCTTCGTCGCCAGCCAGCCCGGCGGCCGCGGCGCGGTGCGCGAAACCTGCGACTTCCTGCTCGCCGCCCAGGGCAAGCTGGATGTCATGCTGCAGCGCTACCTGGACTGAGCATGCGCGCCTCCATCGACCGCCTTTACCCGGTGCTCGCCCTCGCCCTGCTCGCCGCCGGCACGGTGTGGCTGGAGCGAGTCTCCCGGGTGGAAGACCCGGCCGCCGCCGGCGCGCAACGCAGCGGCCCGGATTTCATCGCCGAACAGACCCGCATCCTCGGCTTCGGCAGCGACGGCCGCCAGCGCTATGAGCTGATTTCCGAACGCCTCACCCACTACCCGCAGGACGACACCACCAAGCTGGACCAGCCCCGCCTCACCATGCAGAGCGAAGGCCGCCAGTTGCGCCTCACCTCCGCCGAGGCCGACGTCTCCCCCGGCGGCGAGCGGGTGGACATGAGCGGCGAGGTGCGCGGCCGCCGCGAGGGTGGCGCCGATCGCCCGGAAATCACCTTCGCCTCGGAGAAACTCACCGTCTGGCCCGACGACCACCGTGCCGCCACCGACACCCCGGTGGTGCTCACCCAGGGCCAGTCCACCGCCACCGCCCGCGGCCTGCGGGCGGACAACCTGTTCGGCAACCTCACCCTGATCGGCGACGCCAAGGTCACCATGCCGCGCCGCCACCGGAATCCCTCATGACACCACGCCTGCCTGCCCTCCTGCTGATCCTGCTGGCCGCCAGCCCGCTCGCCCACGCCGAACGCGCCGACCGCGAGAAGCCGGTCAACATCGAAGCCAACCGCGTCACCGTGGACGACCGCAACAAGGTCCACATCTTCGAAGGCGCGGTGGTGCTCACCCAGGGCACGCTGACGATCAAGGGCGAAAAGCTGGTCGTCACCCAGGGCGCCGACGGCTTCCAGAACGGCGTCGCCACCAACGACAAGGGGCTGGCCTCCTTCCGCCAGAAGCGCGACGGCAGCGACGAGTATGTATATGGCGAAGCCGAACGCATCGAGTACGACAGCCGCGCCGAGAAGGCCCGCCTTTTCAACCGGGCGATGGTGACCAGTGGCGGCGACGAAGTGCGCGGCCACTACATCGAGTACGACTCCATCAGCGAGAACTACCTCGTCACCAACGCCCCCGGCAGCAAGCCGGCGGCAACCGGCGACGGCCGCGTCCGCGCCGTCATCCAGCCCAAGAACGAAAACCGCTGAGCCGAGCACGGCCTCGGCCGGTTCCAACCACGCCGCAAGCGAGCCGGAACAGCCCTGGCGGCCGGGCGGCGGACACCAACGGCAAGAGAAGGAGATCGCAGCATGTCCTACGAACTGATCCTCGTCGAAACTCGCGGCCGCGTCGGCCTCATCACCTTGAACCGGCCGAAGGCGCTCAATGCCCTGAACGACAACCTGGTGGACGAGATCGGCAAGGCGCTGGACGGCTTCGAGAGCGATGAAGGCATAGGCGCCATCGTCATCACCGGCTCGGAGAAGGCCTTCGCCGCCGGTGCCGACATCGGCGCCATGGCCACCTTCTCCTACATGGACGCCTACAAGGGCGACTACATCACCCGCAACTGGGAACGGGTGAAGACCTGCCGCAAGCCAGTCATCGCCGCGGTGGCCGGCTTCGCCCTCGGCGGCGGCTGCGAACTGGCGATGATGTGCGACATCATCATTGCCGCGGATACCGCCAAGTTCGGGCAACCGGAGGTCAAGCTCGGCATCCTGCCCGGCGCCGGCGGCACCCAGCGCCTGCCGCGCGCGGTCGGCAAGGCCAAAGCCATGGACATGTGCCTCACCGCCCGCTTCATGGACGCGACCGAAGCCGAGCGCGCCGGACTGGTCTCCCGCGTGGTACCGGCCGACAAGCTGCTGGAGGAGACGCTGGCCGCCGCCGAGACCATCGCCGGCTACTCCCTGCCGGTGGTCATGATGATCAAGGAATCGGTGAACCGCGCCTTCGAGAGCAGCCTTAACGAAGGCCTGCTGTTCGAGCGCCGCGTCTTCCACTCCGCCTTCGCGCTCCACGACCAGAAGGAAGGCATGGCCGCCTTCGTCGAGAAGCGCAAGCCGGACTTCAAACACGATTGAGCACCCTGCAGCGCGACCTCCCTCCGCCGGCGACCTGCTCCGCAACATTGCAGGCGGATTACATGCAGGTTGCCTTTCGATGTTGCTCAATCCGGGTATCTGATTTGCAAGCAGTCAGGCTGCCGTAAGCAGTGCCAGCGACAATCCGCCTTGAATTGTGCAATGCACAATGACGGGGTTGACAGCAGGGGTATCCCCCCTATAATCACCCCTGTGTTGCGACGCAACATCCGGCATCGGCTTCTATTGTCCCGCGATGCCATCTTCCTCACCAAGGAGCTTGTCATGACTGCTACCCCTGAGCAATTCATCGCCATCAACAAGGCCAACGTCGAGACCCTGCTCTCGCTGGCGAACACCGCGTTCGCCAACGCCGAGCGTCTTGCCGCGTTGAACCTGAACACCGCCCGTTCCGTTCTGGAAGACGGCGTTGCCAATACCAAGGCCCTGCTGGCCGCCAAGGATGTGCAGGAGCTGGTGAGCCTGCAGAGCTCCCTGGCCCAGCCGCTGGTCGAGAAGGTCGTGGCCTACACCCGCAGCGTCTACGAGATCACCTCGCAGAGCCAGGAAGAAGTTTCCAAGCTGCTGGAAGCCCAGGTCGCCGAGCTGAACAAGGGCATCGCCAGCGCGCTGGACCAAGCCGCCAAGTCCGCCCCGGCCGGTTCCGACGTCGCCGTCGCTGCGGTGAAGTCCGCCATCGCCGCCGCCAACAGCGCCTACGACAGCCTGAGCAAGACCGCCAAGCAAGTCGCCGAGATCGCCGAAGCCAACGTGGCCGCCGCGACCAACGCCACTGTCAAGGCCGTCAGCGCCTCGACCAAGGCCAGCAAGAAAGCTGCCTGATCGAAGAATCAGGTAGGGAGAAAAAAAGCCCCGCATGAGCGGGGCTTTTTTTGTTCACCGCTTCGGCAAGCGGTAGCGCCTGTCTTGAAGCCGGGACGCGGGTCCGCGTCTCACAGTGCGGCTTCTTCCTGCTCCGGGATCAAGGTCGGAATGCCGGAGTTGGGATAGTGGTGCGGGAACAGACGCCGCATCTCACCCTCGATCCAAGCCTCGGCCTGGGCATTGATCGCCTCCACTTTCATGCCTTTCACATCGATCGCCGGGCCGACGCTGACGGTGATCTCGCCCGGGTACTTGAGGAAGGCGTTGCGGCGCCAGAATTCGCCGGCGTTGTGTGCCACCGGCACTACCGGCACCCCGGCGCGGCGCGCCAGCCAGGCGCCACCCACCTTGTAGCGCCGCGTCGTGCCCGGCGCCACCCGGGTGCCTTCCGGGAACACCACCACCCAGTAGCCCGCCTTCAATCGCGCCCTGCCCTGCTCCACCACCTGCGCCAGCGCATCCTTGCCGGCTGCGCGGTCGATGGCGATGCTGGCGATCTGGGCCAGTCCCCAGCCGAAGAAGGGAATGCGCAGCAGTTCGCGCTTGAGCACGAAGCACAGCGGCGGAAAGATCACCTGCAGCGCCATGGTTTCCCAGGCCGACTGGTGCTTGGACAGGATCACCGCCGGTCCCGCCGGGATGTTCTCCTTGCCGATGACGGTGTAGCGGATGCCCAGCAGATGGCGCACGAACCACAGCACCAGCGGGGCCCAGGAGGTGACGATGCGATGGCGTATCCGCAACGGCAACGGGAAGGTCAAGGCGCCGAAGATGGCATACGGCGGGGTCACGACGATGAGGACCAGGGCGAACAGTAGGGAACGCAGGAAGATCACGATGCAGCTCAGGTGGTGAGATCGGCGACAACCGCCGCGAGGTCCGGATAGATCAGGGTGCCCGCCGGCAGCGCGGGATCGTCCTTGGTCTTCATGCCTTTGCCAGTGAGTACCAGATAAGGCACGCAGCCCACCGCGGTGCCGGCCTGCAGGTCGCGCAGGCTGTCGCCCACCGCCGGCACGCCGGTCAGGTCCACGTTGAAGCGCTCGGCCAGTTGGTGGAACAGGCCGGGCTTGGGCTTGCGGCAGTCGCAGGTGGAGTCGGCCGCATGCGGGCAAAAGAAAATGGCATCAAGCCGGCCGCCGACCTGGGCCAGGCTCTTCACCATCTTCTCGTGGATGGCATTCAGCGTGTCCATGCCGAACAGGCCGCGGCCGACGCCGGACTGGTTGGTCGCCACCACCACCCGCCAGCCCCACTGGTTGAGGCGGGCGATGGCCTCCAGCGAACCGGGAATCGGCTTCCATTCCTCGGGCGACTTGATGAACTGGTCCGAGTCCTGGTTGATGACGCCATCGCGATCGAGAACGATCAGTTTCATGCCAGCCCTCTGCGGCGGTGAAGGACGCCGCCCGGCGCGCGAGCAGCCGGGCGGACGGTGCGACTCATGCGGATAGGCGCGAGATGTCGGCGACCTGGTTCATCAGGCCGGCGAGCTGGGCCAGCAGCGCGAGGCGGTTCTGGCGGATCAGCGGCTCTTCGGCCATCACCATCACCGACTCGAAGAAAGCATCCACCTCGCCGCGCAGGCCGGCCAGCGCGCACAGCGCCTCGGTATAGCCCTCGCCGGCCATGTGCGACTTCACCAGCGGCGCGATCTCGACCACGCGCTGGAACAGCGCCTTCTCGGCGACCTCCTGCAGCAGCGCCGGATCCGGTTCGCCCGGCGTGCCCTCGGCCTTTTTCAGGATGTTCACGATGCGCTTGTTGGCCGCGGCCAGCGCGGCCGACTCCGGCAGTGCGCGGAAGGCTTCCACCGCGGCCAACTTGGCCGGCACCAGGTCGATGCGGGTCGGCGCCAGCGCCAGCACCGCGTCCACCACGGCGGCGTCGGCGGCCTTGTCGCCAGCTTCGCCGCGCAGCAGGTTCTTCAGGCGCTCGCGCATGAACTCCAGCAGCTGGGCCTGGAAGCCTTCGGCGGTGAGCAGACCGGGCTTGAAGCCGGCGGCGCTATCGGCGATCAGCTCGGCTAGATCCAGCGGCAGCGGGGTTTCGATCAGGATACGCAACACGCCCAGCGCGGCGCGGCGCAGGGCGAAGGGGTCCTTGTCGCCGGTCGGCACCTGGCCGATGCCGAAGAAGCCGACCAGCGCGTCCAGCTTGTCCGCCAGCGCCACCGCGGCGGCGACGTTGCCGGCCGGCAGCGCGTCGCCGGCGAAGCGCGGCTGGTAGTGGGCCTGCACCGCGTCGGCGACGACTTCGCCCTCGCCATCGGCCAGCGCGTAGTAGCGGCCCATGATGCCTTGCAGCTCGGGGAACTCGCCGACCATCTCGGTCACCAGGTCGGCCTTGGCCAGGCGGGCGGCGCGGCGGGAGGCGGTTTCGTCCGCGCCCAGGCGAACCGCGATGCGGCCGGCCAGCGCCTCCAGGCGCTCGACCCGCTCCAGCACGCTGCCCAGCTTGTTGTGATAGACCACGTTGGCCAGCCTCGGCAGGCGGGAATCCAGCTTCTGCTTCTTGTCGGTCTCGAAGAAGAAGCGGGCATCGGACAGGCGCGGACGCACCACCCGGGCGTTGCCGGTGACGATGTTGGCCGGATCGCTGACCCGCATGTTGGAGACGATGAGGAAGCGGTTCTGCAGCTTGCCGGCGGCGTCGAACAGCGGGAAGTACTTCTGGTTGGCCTGCATGGTGAGGATCAGGCATTCCTGCGGCACGGCGAGGAATTCGGCCTCGAACTCGCCGACATACACCGTCGGGTGCTCGACCAGCGCGGTCACCTCGTCCAGCAGGTCGGCGTATTCGCCCAGGCGGCCGCCCTGGCGCTCGGCCTCGGCCAGCAGCTGGCGCTCGATGTCGGCGCGGCGCTCGGCGAAGTCGGGCACCACCTTGCCTTCGGCCAGCAGCGTCGGCTCGTAGGCCTCGGCGCTGGCGATCTCGATCTCGCCCCGGCTCATGAAGCGGTGGCCCTTGGTGATGCGGCCGGACTCCAGATCCAGCACGCGGCCCGGCACCACCTCGGCGCCGTGCAGCATCACCAGCTTGTGCACCGGGCGCACGAAGGTGGCGTCGCCATCGCCCCAGCGCATCACCTTCGGAATCGGCAGCGCCTTCACCGCGTCCTGCACCACTGCGGCGAGCACGTCCGCCAGCCTGGCGCCGGCCACGGTGGCGGTGTGGAACAGGGCTTCGGCCTTGCCGTCCATGCGGCGTTCGAAGTCGGCCACCGCGTCCGCCGGAATGCCCTTGGCCTCCATCTTCTTCAGCAGCGCCGGCGTCGGCTTGCCATCGGCGTCCAGCGCGACGGTGACCGGCATCAGCTTCTCGGTGACCTGCTTCGCCTCGCCCGCGGCGGACACGGCCGGCATCAGGATGGCGATGCGGCGTGGGCTGGCGAACCAGCGGAAGCCGGCATCGGCGGCGGCCAGGCCGCGGCTCTTGAGGCCGTCGGCGATCTTGGTGGCGAAGGTCTCGCCCAGGCGCGGCAGGGCCTTGGGCGGCAGTTCCTCGGTCAGCAGTTCGACGAGCAGGGAATGTTGGGCCGTCATCACGCGGCTTCCTTGTTCTGTTGCGGCAGCATCGGGAAGCCGAGCGCTTCGCGGGATTCGAAATAAGCCTGGGCGACGGCGCGCGACAGGTTGCGGATGCGGCCGATGTAGGCGGCTCGCTCGGTCACCGAGATGGCGCCGCGGGCATCCAGCATGTTGAAGTTGTGGGCTGCCTTCAGCACCATCTCGTAGGCCGGCAGCGCCAGCCCGGCTTCCATCAGGCGCTTGGCCTCGGACTCGTAGTTGTTGAACAGCGAGAACAGGAAATCGACGTTGGAGTGCTCGAAGTTGTAGGTGGACTGCTCCACCTCGTTCTGGTGGAAGACGTCGCCGTAGCTGACGCGGGCGCCGTCCGGATACACCGCCCAGGTGAGGTCGTACACGTTCTCCACGCCCTGCAGGTACATCGCCAGGCGCTCGATGCCGTAGGTGATCTCGCCCAGCACCGGCTTGCAGTCCAGGCCACCGACCTGCTGGAAGTAGGTGAACTGCGTCACCTCCATGCCGTCCAGCCACACTTCCCAGCCCAGGCCCCAGGCGCCCAGCGTGGGGTTCTCCCAGTCGTCCTCGACGAAGCGGATGTCGTGGCTGTTGGGGTCTATGCCCAGCGCGCGCAGGGAGTCCAGGTAGAGCTCCTGGATGTTCAGCGGCGAGGGCTTGAGCACCACCTGGAACTGGTAGTAGTGCTGCAGGCGGTTGGGGTTCTCGCCGTAGCGGCCGTCCTTGGGGCGGCGCGAAGGCTGCACGTAGGCGGCGTTCCATGGCTCCGGGCCGATGGCGCGCAGGAAGGTGGCGGTGTGCGAGGTGCCGGCGCCGACTTCGAGGTCGTAGGGCTGCAGCAGCACGCATCCGCGGTCGCCCCAGAATTGCTGGAGCGTGAGAATGATTTGCTGGAAGGTAGGTTTGGACAGGGACATGGTCTCGGGCGGCGAGCGCCGCGCAGCGAACGCAAAGGAGCGGATTTTACTGGCATTCCGCCCTTGGCGCGCACCTGCTTGGCGGCGGAAACCACGGTTTCCGCCGCCTGCGGGGCCCCGTCACCCTCGCCAGCGGGCCGGCTGAAGCCGCCGGCCGCTGTTCCGCCGGCCTCAGCGCGTGCTGGCGGCGGTCGCCACCCCGTCCTCCACCTCATCCGCAGCCCCGCCCGCGGCCTCTTTTCCGCTGGACGTGCTTGCCGCGGCCGGCGCCCGCGCCGACCACACGCTGTCCGCCGGCCCGCCATGCACCCGCCGCGCGGTGGCGCGCGCCATCCAGACGAAGCACAGGCCGCCGGCGGCGGCGGCCAGGTCCACGCCCAGCGTCGCCGCGGCCGGGTGGGCCCATAAGCCCAGCGCCGGCACCAGCGCGCCCAGCAGGCTGGTGGCCGGAATGGCGAAGGTGAACATGGCCGCCAGCCACAGCAGGCCGACCGATGCCCGCGCGCCGCCACGCAGGAACGCCCAGGCCAGGCAGCCGGAGAAGGCGGCGTAATAGCTGTAGCGGTGCCAGCTGCCGAGGTCGGCCACCTGGCCGTGCAGCCATTTGCCGGCGACGATGCTGAGCGAGATGCCGCAGACGCAGCCCAGGCAGACGCCCACGGTGGCGGCCGCCATCAGCCGGGTGTCCAGCCGCTGCACCGGCATGCCGCTGCCGTCGCGCGGCACCTTGCGGCGGCGGGTTTCTATCCACAGCAGGTTGCCGCCATAGAACAGCCAGGCGCCGGCCATGCCGAGCAGGAAGTACATCCACTGCACCGGCGTGCCGCCGAAGGCGCCGAAGTGCAGCGCGAACAGGCTGCTGACGGTGGCGTGCGGCGCATCCTGCTGGCCGGGCAGGTATTCGGTGTTCACCACCTTGCCGCTGTATGGGTCGAGCGCGACGAAGCCGCCGGAGAAGCGCGGCGAGAAGGCGGTGGCGTCATGCCCCCAGACGCGCACGGTGGCGCGCGGGCCGCTCACCTGGGCGTACTGCAGCCGCTCCGGTTCGAAGCCGGGCGCCAGCGCCTGCACCCGCGCCAGCAGCTCGGCCGGCGGCAGCATGGCGGCGGGGTCGCGCGGCGGCGCATCCTGCGGCCCGCCGGCGCGCGGCGAGAAGGCGGCGGCCAGGCCGCCGCCGTGCAGCATCTTGTTCTGCAGGGCGTAGATGCCGTCGTGGTAGGCGAAGCCGACCGCGGTGATCGCCATCACCAGATGGAAGGGCAGGCTGACGATGCCGACCACGTTGTGTGCGTCCAGCCACATCCGCTTCAGGTTCTTGCCCACCCGCAGGGCGAAGAAATCCTTCACCAGCGAGGGCAGCAGCACGATGACGCCGGACACCAGCGCCACCGCGTACAGCGCCGCCACCACGCCCATGAACCAGCGGTTGGGGTCGGTATCCGCCGGCAGGCCGACCACCCGGTGCAGCACGTCGATGAATTCCGCGAGCTTCGAAGGCTGCGCCTCCTCGACGCTGACGCCGCCATCGGCACCCATGCTGGCGGCGTAGTGGCGCACCGAGAAGCTGTCGTGGTCGTCGCCCTTGGGGTCGCGCACCTGCCAGCTGAGGCGCGCCGGCTGGTGCTCGTCCAGCTTGAGGTTGAGGGAGAAGTCCCGTGCCGTCTCCGGCCGCACGGCCAGGGTGGCGGCGATCAGCGCCGGGGCGTCGGCCAGCGGCACCGCGGCGACTTCGGTGAAGGCGGGCGGCGAGGCCCAGCGCGCCAGCGGCGCCTTGAACACGGTGAGGGCGCCGGCATAGAAGGCGATGAACAGCGCCATGCCGGTGAGGATGCCGGTCCAGGTATGGACGGCCTTGTAGATGCGGATCAGCTCCGAGCGCATGGGGAAAGTCCTCGATGATTCACAGCCACTGCGCGGCGGCCAGGGCGCCGAACACCAGCGCGTTGGCGCCGCCCAGCCAGGCCCAGGCGCGCAGGCCGCTGCGGAAGAAATAGACGCCGCTGAAGACGCCCAGCCAGATGGGCATGACCATCCACATCGCCAGCTGCGCCCGCACGCTCATCTGCATGCCGTCCGCCAGCCAGGCGAATACGCCGCTGCAGCCGATGGCGAGGGTGAAGCCGAGCAGCACGCCGGCCAGGGTCTTGGCCAGCCAGTCGCGGCGGATGGGAGGCACGGAAGAAGCGCTCATCTCAAGCCCCCCGCCTGAGCGTGAGCAGCGCGCCGAGATAGGGCAGCAGCACCAGCAGCAGCATCACCCAGGTCAGCAGCACGTAAATGGCGGTCAGCGGCTGCAGCGCCTGGCACAGCGCCGCCATGCCGGCGACCAGCAGCACACCGGCAGCGAGGCGCGCCGGCCGCGCCGGCAGGGGCGCGGCACGCCAGCGCTGCTGCGGCGACGCGAGATAGAAGGCGATGCAGCCCGCGAGCGCGAGCAGCAGTCCGGAGGCGAGGGCCAGGTTCATGTCAGAAATCCACGGAGGTTGAAAGCTTGAAGGTGCGGGGCGCGCCCAGCGTGGCCTGGCCGCCGGGGTAGAAGCGGCCGGACCAGTAGTGGCGGTCCTCCAGGTTCTCCACGCTGGCGCGCACCACCACCACCTTGCCGGCGATGCGGGTGGCGTAGCGGGCGCCGATGTCCCAACGGTGCCAGGCGGGAATCTCCAGCCGGTTGGCGACGTCCAGGTATTGCGAGCTGGTGTAGATCCAGCGCGCGCTCAGCGTCAGGCCGGCGAGCAGCGGCGTATCCCATTCGGCGCCGAGATTGGCGGTCCACTTCGGCACGCCGGGCATGTCCTTGCCGTCGTTGGCGGTGCTGGAGGCTCGCACCTGCTCGGCCTGGGTGTAAGCGCCGCCGCCCAGCAGCCGCACGCCCTTGCCCACCTCGCCGAAGACGTTCCATTCCACCCCGCTGTTGCGCTGCTCGCCGTCCAGCTTCAGCGTCGGCAGTGGCGCGCCGGTGGCCACCGACACGGCGAAGGGCTTCTCGATCTGGAACAGGCTGAGGGTGTTGGTGAAGCGCACGCCGTTCTCATCACCCAGGCCGGCCTCCCACTTGATGCCGACCTCCGCCTGTTTGGTCCGGTAGGGCGTCAGCGTTTCACCCGCGTTGGCGTAGGTGACGCCGACGGTGATGCCCGGGCTCAGGCCCTCGATGTAGTTGGCGTACAGCGATACCGCCGGGCCCCAAGGCTTGAGCACCAGGCCGAGCAGCGGCGTCACCGCGCTCTCGTCGTAGGCGGTGGGCGTGGCCATGGATTGGCGCACCCGCTGCGCCCGCGCGCCCAGCGTGAGCAGCACCGCGTCGTTGCGCATGGAGAGCGTGTCCGCCAGCGAGAAGCTGGTGTAGGTGTTGTCCACCGTGGTCCACACCGCGCCGTAGGGGCCGGCCAGCGTCGGATTCGGGATGGGCTCGTAGATGTTGGTGACGTAGGCGGCGCCGGTCGTCAGGCCGACCCGCCCGCCGCTGGAGCGCATCTGCACCGAGGAAGCGCTGGCGACCAGCTGGTGCGCCACCGCGCCGGTGGTGAAGCTGCCGCGCACGCCGGCCTCGGCCGACAAGCCCTTGGTGAAGCCTTGCTGGTGATTGGTCTGGCCACGGGCGTCGCCGGCGTCGTTGAGCACCTCCACCAGGGTGCCGTTGAGGTAGCCCTTGTAGCGGTAGCGCGAGCCGCCCACCGCCGCCCAGGCGGTCCAGTGCGCGTTCAGGTCGTACTCGCCGCGCAGGGCCACGCCTTCGGTCTGCTGCTTCACATAGGTGCCGCGCAGCGCGTTCCTGGTCGGGTCCGGCGCCTTCAGCACATGGCCCAGCGTGGTGAAGCCCACCCACAGCGGGCTGCCGTTGGACTGGTCCTGCCGGGAGGAATAGGCGTCCAGTTCCAGCCGCCAGCCATCGCCGCGGTAGTCCATGCCGAGGGAGAGGAAGCGCTCCTTCTTCTTCTGGTCTTCCAGCGTGGTCTCGCCGTCGCTGGAGGAAGCATTCACCCTCACACCCAGACGCTGTTCCTCGCCGAAGCGGCGGCCGAGGTCGGCGGCGATGCCGAAGCGGGAGGCAGAGGCGTAGCTGGCGGTGAGGCGGGTCAGCGGCTCGCTGCCGGCGCGCTTGGGCACCAGGTTGATGACGCCGCCGACCGCACCGCTGGGCGCGATGCCGGACAGCATCGCCCCCGGCCCCTTGAACACCTCCACCCGCTCCAGGAACTCGGTGGGCACATGGGTGCCGGGCAGCATGTTGTAGAGGCCGTTGAAGGCCAGCTCGGTGGAGGTGAGGTCGAAGCCGCGGATGGTGAAGTTCTCCGCGTTGTGGCCGTCGCTGGTGGTGTAGCGCACCGAGGGGTCGTTGCGCAGCACTTCGGCCACCGTCGCGCTCTGCTGGTCGGCGATGGTCTGCGCGGTGTAGGCGGTGATGTTGAAGGGCGCGTCCATCACATCAACGTTGCCCAGCACGCCCAGCCGCGCGCCACTGGCCACCTGGCCGCCGGCATAGGCGGCCGGCAGTTCGGAGGGCGAGATGCCGGTGGCCGACACCCTCACTTCGGACAGGATATGCGCGCCGGCGGCCGGCTCGATCACCAGGGTACTGCCCTCGATGCGGCCGCGTAGCCCGCTGCCGCGCAGCAGTTCGGCGAGCGCGCCGGCGGTGTCGCGGCGGCCGCTCAGCGGCTGGCTGCGCAGGCCGCGCAGCAGCTCCGGCGCCGCCAGCAGCTGCAGGCCGGCCTGGCGGGCGAAGGCGCTGAGGGCCTGGTCCAGCGCCTGGGCGGGAATGTCGAAATCGGCAAAGGCGGCGGCGCTGGAGCCGACCTGGGCGAAGGCGGCCGGCACCGCCAGGGACAAGGCGGCGACGGCGAGCGTGGAAGAGCGGCAGATCATGGCGTTCGGTTTCCTATCGTTTCGGGGGCTACTACGACTGGAACGAACGGGCCGGCGGATTCCCTCAGGCGCATGGGGCAGAAAGCGGCGCGCCTGGCTGCGGGGGCGCGTCTGCCGCCTCAGCGGCGGACGATCAGCAAGCCACCGCCGGGCTGCGGCCGCAGCGTCACCGGCAGGCTGCGCGGCAACAGCTGCAGCCATTGCCCGCTGTCGGCGATGCGTACCCGGCCGAGCACCGGCAGCGTCGCCGCCTCCGGCGCCACCGCCACCGCCTGGGCGCGGTAGCGGCCCAAGCGGGCGATGGCCTCACCCAGCGCGATGCCATTGAAATCCACCCAGCCCTCGCGCCACGGCGCCGCTTCCACCACCTGGCCGCTGGCGACGATGCCGCCGCCAGCCTGCAAGCGCAGCCGCTCGCCGGCACCCAGCTCGCGCAGTTCGCCATTGCCGGCGACCACCCGCACCCGGCCGGATTCCACCGCTACCGACACCGCGCCGCCTTGCACATCCACCGCAAAGCGGGTGCCGAGCACGGTGATGCGCGCGTCCAGCGCATCCACCACGAAGGGCCGTTCCTCGTCGCGGGCGACGGCGAAGAAGGCTGCGCCGCGCAGCAGCACCGCATGCCGCCGCGCCAGATAGTAGGAAAGCTCCAGCCGGCTGTCGGCATCCAGCTGCACCCGGCTGCCATCCGGCAGCGCCCGCTCGGTGAAGCGGCCGGTGGCGGTGGCGAGTTCCAGGCGGAAATCCGCCACCCACTGCCGCCACGCCTGCCAGCCCAGGCCGCTGCTCAAGCCCAAGCCGGCGAAACCCAGCAGGGCGGACAGCGCCTTGCGCCGGCCGCGCCGCGGTGCCGCACTGCTGCCGCGCCACTGCAGCAGCGCCGCCTGCACGCAGTCCATGGCGCGGATCACATCGCGCTCCACCGTCTTCACCGATACGCCGTGGCTGCGCGCCAGCTCCTCATGGCCGGTGCCGTCCAGCCGGTGGGCGAGGAAGACTTCGCGGGTGCGCGGCGGCAACGCGTTCAGCGCGCCCAGCACTGTCTCCAGCGCCTGGCGGTAGAGGTGGGTATCCGCCACGTCCGGCGCCGCCGGCCCCAGCGCCTCCAGCCCGTCGCCGACGGCGACGAAGCGCTCCAGGCTGCGGCCGCCGCGACGCAGATGGTCCACCGCCAGATTGGCCGCCACCGCGAACACATAGGCGCGCCGCCCATCGCCGCCCTCGCCCGCCGACTGGGCCGGATCGCTCGCCCCGCAGCCGGCCCGTTCCCTCTCAGCCAGCCGCAGCCAGGTTTCGTGGGCGAGGTCGGCGGCGGTGTCGGCGCAGCCGGTGCGGCGGGTCAGGAAGCGCACCAGGTCGCGGTAGGCGGCGTGGAAGCTGGCGAGCAGCGGGCTGGCGGCGGCGGGAGCGGACATGGGCGTGACCGGGAGCGGCAAAAGCGAGATTCTATAAGAGAACGATTCTTATTTATTGAATAGCCACACCGAAAGTGTGCCCGCGCAGAGATGGCATCGCCTTGGGCAAAGACTCACGCCGTACTGACAGGAAGGCGGAATACCGATTATTATCAATATCGATTCTCATTCTCTTTAATGAAGCCATCGTGTCCCGACCTGCCCTTACGCCCTGCCACGACGTCGAAACGCTGTATCACGACCACCACCACTGGCTGCAGGGCTGGCTGCAGCACAAGGCCGGCAACGCCTTCGATGCGGCGGACCTCGCCCACGATGCCTTCATGCGCCTGCTCACCTCCGAGCCGCTGCGGGAGCGTGGCGTGGGCGACCAGCCGCGCGCGCTGCTCACCCGCATCGCCAAGGGGTTGGTGGTGGACCGCTGGCGCCGCCGACAGGTGGAGCAAGCCTATCTGCAGGCCATCTCCCACCTGCCCGAGCCGCAGGTACCGCCGCCGGAAACCCGGCTCATCATCATCGAAGCCCTGCTGCGCATCGAAGCCATGCTCGCCAGCCTGCCGGCGCGCACCCGGCAGATGTTCCTGCTGGCCCAGATCGACGGCCTGACGCTGCAGCAGATCGCCGACCGCACCGCCACGCCGGTGATCACCGTGCGCCGCCACATCCGCAAAGCCTTGCTCGCCTGCATGATGGCCGCCGATGAGTGAGCGCAGGCACATGAGCATGGACAAGGCCGGCGCCATGGACCCCGCCCTGCTGGAGCAGGCCGCCGACTGGGCCATGCTGCTGACCTATGGCGAAGCCACCGAGCAGCAGCGCCAGGCGCTGGCCAGCTGGCTGCGGCAAAGCCCGGCGCACGAGGCCGCCTGGGCGCGGGCGCAAGCGGTGCTGGGCACCTTCAGCCAGGCCTGCAATGGCGTCGGCCGTGACACCTGGAAAGCGCTCAAGCGCGACGGCCGCCGCCGTACCCTGCGCGCCCTGCTGGCCGGGCTGGTGGTATTGCCGGCTGGCTGGCTGGCCTGGCAGCAGCGGCCGTGGCTGCCCTGGACCGCCGATCTCGCCACCGCCACCGGCGAAATCCGCAGCCTGACGCTGGACGACGGCAGCCGGCTCGCCCTCAATACCGCCAGCGCGGTCAGCCTCGCCTTTACCGAGACGGAACGCCGCATCGACCTGCTTGCCGGCGAAATCCTCGTCACCACCCACCCAGACC
>NZ_WUEI01000041.1 GCF_012911025.1 Azoarcus sp. TTM-91
CCGGGCACAGCTTGCGCACCAGGCGCTGCGCCAGCACGCCGAGCAGCGAGGACGACAGCAGGAAGGGCTCCACGCCCATGTCGGTCATCCGGGTCACCGCCGAGATCGCATCGTTGGTATGCAGCGAGGCCAGCACGCCGTGGCCGGTGAGCGAGGCCTGCACCGCGATCTGGGCGGTCTCCAGGTCGCGGATCTCGCCGATCATGATGTTGTCCGGGTCCTGCCGCAGCGCGGCGCGCAGGGCGGCGCCGAAGCTCATGCCGATGCGGCTGTGCACCGGGATCTGGTTGATGCCCGGCAGGTCGTATTCCACCGGGTCCTCGACGGTGAGGATGTTGCTGGTGTCGCGGTCGAGCTGGCCGAGGGCGGCGTACAGCGTGGTGGTCTTGCCGCTGCCGGTGGGGCCGGTGACCAGCACGATGCCGTGGGGCTGGCGTATCAGCCGGGTCAGCTCGTCCAGGGTGTCCGGCGCCAGGCCGAGGCGCTCCAGCCGCAGGCGGCCGGCGTCCTTCTCCAGCAGGCGCAGCACCGCGCGTTCGCCATGCACCGTGGGCACGGTGGATACCCGCAGGTCGATGGCGCGCCCGCCCACCCGCAGGGCGATGCGGCCATCCTGCGGCGTGCGTTTCTCGGCGATGTCCAGCTGCGACATGATCTTGATGCGGGAGATCAGCGCCGCGTGCAGGCCCTTGCGCGGGCTGACGACGTCGCGCAGCGTGCCATCCACCCGGTAGCGCACCACCGAGTGGCTCTCGAAGGCTTCGAAATGCACATCGCTGGCGCCATCGCGCGCGGCCTGCGCCAGCAGGGCGTTGATCATGCGGATCACCGGCGCATCGTCCTGCGCGTCCAGCAGGTCGGTCACCGCCGGCATGTCGTGCATCAGGCGCTCCAGGTCCACCTCGCTCTCGGCGGCGCCCACCACTTCGGCGGCGCCGCCGCTCTCCGCCTGCAGGCTGTCGAGCAGCGCATCCATCTCGGCTTCGCCGATCTCGCGCCAGCGGCGCAGGCCGGTGCGGCGGGCCGCCTCGGCCACCGCCCAGCCCGGCGTGCGGGCGGTGCACAGCAGGCAGGGCTCACCGTCGGCGGCCTCATCCCGGCCGAGCGCGATCCGCTGCGCCCGCGCCCAGGGTGCTGGCAGGGCGGGCGGGGTTTCCGCCACCGCGGGGTCGCGCACATTCATGCGGACACCTCAGCGAGGCGCTGCGGCAGCCGCGGCCGGAAGCTCATGGCGACACCACCAGTTCCGGCGCGTAGCCCAGCTCGCGCAGCAGGGCGACCGCGGTGTCCACCGCCTGGGCGTCATGCGGCACATCCACCCTTACCGCATGGCCACGGCCTCCCGGGCCGGTCACCACGTAGGCTTGCAGGCCGCTGATGCGCACCCGGCGGACGATGGCCAGCGCCTCGTCCTCGGCGGCCGTTTCGGCAATCTGCAGCACACTGCGCCGCGCCTCGGCGCCGGCATATAGCGCAGCCGGATCGCCGGCCGCCGGGTCGCCGGCGACCGGCGACACCGCGGCGGCGATGTTCTCCACCCCCGCCTCCGCGCGCGCCGGCCGCTCGCGCGCCTGGGCCGAAGACTGGGTGGCCGGCGGCGGCTGCTCCCGGGTGCGCGCCCATTCCGCCGGGCGCAGGTCCAGCCCGCTCCTGCCATTGGCCAGCGGCACATCCGCCGGCGGCAGGATGGGCGCGCCCAGCTCGCGGAGCAACGCATGGGCGGCCGGCTGGGCGTGGCTCTGCTGGCGGCGCATGAAGTTGTAGCGGTCCAGCGTGAGCCCGCGGCCGGCGTGGGCATCCCGGATCACGTAGGGGCGCAGGAAGACCATCAGATTGGTCTTCACCCGCTGGCGCTGGTCATGGCGGAACAGCCCGCCCAGCACCGGCAGGGAGCCGAGCACCGGTACCTCGCTGGTGCCGGTGCTGACGCTGTCCTCCATCAGCCCGCCCAGCACCATGATCTGGCCGTCGTCCAGCAGCACGCTGGTATCCAGCGCGCGCTTGTTGGTGACGATGCCGGCGGCGTCCGAGCTCTGCTCGTCGATGCTGGACACCTCCTGGTAGATATCCAGCTTGACCGTGCCACCCTCCGATATCTGCGGCCGGATGTTGAGCTTCAGCCCGATGTCTTCCCGCTCTATGGTCTGGAAGGGATTGTTGCTGCCGCTGCTGCCGCTGGTGACGTACTGGCCGCTGACGAAAGGCACCGTCTTGCCGACCATGATGGAGGCCGGCTCGTTGTCCAGGGTAAGGATGTTGGGGGTGGACAGGATGTTGGCGCCGCCCTTGCTCTGCAGCGCCCGCGCCAGCATCTTGAGGTTGAGGATCTCGCCGACGCCGGGCAGGTTCACCCTGCCATCCACGATGCCGAGGTTGAGGCCGTCCGGCAGCAGGTCCAGGGTGCTGGAGGCGGTCAGGTTGAGGCCGCTGCCGCCGGCGATGTTGCCGCCGAAGAAGCGCTTGCCGCCGGCCATCCACTGGATGCCCAGCTCGGCGACGTCGCTTTCGGTCACCTCCACGATCAGGCTTTCCACCAGCACCTGGGCGCGGCGCTGGTCGAGCAGGTCGATCACCCGGCGCAGGCTGCGGTACATCGGCTCCGGCGCGGCGATGATCAGGGTGTTGGTGGTCGCGTCCGCCTGCACCGTCACCCCGCCGGCGGAGAAGGTGGAGGCGCTGCCGCCGCTGGCCTGCGCGCGGCCGCCGGCGGCGCTGCGCACCGAGACCGTCGCCGCGCTGCCGCCGCTGGCCGATGAGGTGGAGCTTGTGGTGCTCGTGGTGCTGCTGCGGCTGGAGGCCGTGTTGCCGCCGCTCTCCAGCATGCCGCCGGCGCCCAGCGCCGCCCGCACCGGGTCACCGCCGGACTGGGCGCTTTCGGCGGATTCGCCGGTGAGCAGGCCGCGCAGCACGCCGGCCAGGTAGGCCGCCTGGGCATTGCGCAGATAGACCACATGCAGATTGCCGGGATCGCTCTGCACCTCGTCGAGCTTGAGGATCAGCTCCCGCGCGAGGCTGGTGCGCGCCGGACTGCTGGAGCGGATGAGCACGCTGTTGGAGCGCGGATCGGCAACCACGCCGATATCCCGTCGCGCCTTCTCGCCGCCGCCTTCCAGCAGCTCCGCCGCCAGCGCGGCGATGTCCACCGCCACGCCGTTGCGCAGCTTCACCACCTCGGTATCCAGCGAGGTAGGCGTGTCTATGCTCTCGATGATGCGGGCGATGCGGTCGAGGTTGTCCACATAGTCGGTGATCACCAGGGTGTTGTTGGCGGCATAGGCGACGATGGCGTTCTCCGGCGCGATCATCGGCTTGAGCACCGGCACCATGGCCTCGGCGTTCTCGTAGGCCAGCCTGTAGGTACGGGTGGCCATGCCGCCGCCCGCACCCGCGCCGTTCACCGTGCCGCCGTGCAGCCGGGCATCCGCCGCCGGCAGCACGCGGCTGACCTCGCCCACATCGACGATGGCGTAGCCGCGCATGCGCAGCGCGCCGGCCAGCATGCCGTAGGCGGTGTCGGCGGAGACCTCCCCCTCGGAGACCAGGGTGAGCTGGCCCTTCACCCGCGGATCGACGAGGAAGTTGCGGCCGAGGAACCGCGCCAGCGCGGAGATCACCGCCGGAATGTCGGCATCGACGAAATTCAGCGTCGCCTTCTCCGCCTGGCCCTGGCCCGGCGGGTTCGCGGCGGCGGCCGGCGTGGCCGTGCGGGCTGGCGCGGCCGGCCGCGGCGTCAGCGCTTCCACCTCGCCGGCGCGGGCCGCCGTTGTCACCCCGGCTGTCACCCCGGCGGCCGCCTCCGTTTCCGCTGGCGCGGTGGCGGCCGCCGCTGGCACATAGTTGCCCTGGCGGAACAGGGCATCTTCCCGCGCGGTGGTGCTGCAGCCGGCCACCGCCGCCATGCAGCCCACGCAAGCACCCAGGCGAGTCAGCCTCTTCATGCCGCGGCGCAACTTCATCCTTCCTCCTTGGTCGTCCGCGCCGGGCGCAGACTCACGGTTCCCAGCACCACGCCTTGGCCACCTCCAGCCTCGCCGCCGCGCAGGGCGAGGCCGGCGATCTCCAGCCCCAGCGCCGTCGGTGCATCCAGCAGCCAGGGCATGAGGCGGGCGGCCGGCAGGCCGGTGCTCAGTTCGAACTGGACGCCATCCGCCTGCGCCCCATCGATGAAGCGGTAGCTGCCGGCAAAGCCGGCGTGGTCCAGCGCCGCGCCCAGGCGATCGGCGAGGGCAAGCCCCTTCTCCGTCGGCGCCGCCGCCGCGCCGGCGCCGTTCAGCACCGTCTCCAGCGCCTGGGCCTGGGAGCGCAGCTTGGGCAGCTCCGCCTCCCAGTAACTCAGCGAGGCCAGCGCCGGACGCACGCCCAGCAACCAGAGCAGCGCCAGGGCGAGCGCCGCCAGCCCCAGCGTCAGTTGCATCCGCTCCCGTGGCACCAGGGCTTGCCATGCGCCCCGCAGCCGGGCGGCATGGCGCAGGATTCCGCCGGCAAGCGGCTGGCTGGCGGTAGCTGGCTTTTGTCCGTTCATGGCGTCTGTGCAGCCGCGGCTGTGTCAGCCTGCCGATAGGTCAGGCGCAGGCCCTTGCCCGCCGCCTCTTCCACGATTTCCACGCCCTGCTCCAGCGCCTGCGCCTGCAGGGCGGGCAGTGCGTCCCGCAACGCGCTGGCGGCCCGCCGCCACTCGATGTGCAGGGTCTGTTCATCCGCGGAGAAGCGCAGGCCGGTGACCTCCCCGGCCAGCGGCAACAGGGCGGCGACCTGCGCCAGCCCGGCGAAACCGCCCGCCCCGGCGCCGCCGGCCTGCTGCCGCTGCCTGGCCTGCTGCAAGGGGTTGAGTACCACCTGGATATCCGGGAAAGCCGCCCTGAGCCGGGCGCTCATGTGCCGCTTCAGCGCCTGCCCTTCCGCCTCCAGCCGGCCGACATGAAGGTTGAGACCGAGCGACCACAGCGCCAGCGCGGCAACTCCCCAGCCGGAGACGGCCCGCCGCCAGGAGGAGGCGCGGCCGTCCCCGGCGGCCGGCATCGGCAGGCTGATGCGCCAGGACGCGCCCGACCAGGCGAGCGCATCCTCGTCAGCCTGCGTCGTGCCGGTTTCCAGCGTAAGCCAGCGCGGCGCCTGGCCAGCGGGAAGCAAGGCGGCCAGGCGCTCGGCCGACGCCTCGCCCGGCCCGCTGGCCACCTGTCCACCCAGCGCCTGCAGCAGACCGCTGTTGCGCCCGCTACGTAGCCACAGCCAGCCATCGGCCTCGCAGGCGGAAGCGCTGCCCTCCGACCAGGGCAGGAAGGCCGGCGGCGGGAACAAGGCATGCGGAGCCAGGCCATGGCGGCGCAACTGGGCGAGCACGGCGCGCAGCGTGGGTGCTTCCGCCCAGGCCGCCGTGAGCCGGCCATCCTCGCCGCGCGGGCCGAAGCCGATCGCCAGCGATTCCACCGGCGCCAGCGCCAGCGTCTCCAGCGCCCCGCCGACCGCCGCCCGCAGGCGGCCCCGCGACAGGGGCGGCAGGCTCAGCTCGGCCAGCGAGACGTCCAGCGGATGCAGGCAGGCCTCCACCCGGCGGGCGTGGTAGCGCTCGCCCAGCTCAGCCAGGCTGCCGGGCGCGCCGCAGTGCCAGTGGCCGTTCTTGCCGCGCCAGGCGCAGCGCAGCCTTCCTTCGCACAGTTCCGCCGCCGGCGGCAAGGCCAGGCGCAGCAGTTCCACCTTCATGCGCCCTCCCGCAGCCACAGCACCCGCGGCAAGGATTGCTTGTCGTCATGGACCAGCGCCCTCAGCACCATCCTGGTCCGCCCGGCTTCCACCGCCGCGGCGAACTGGAACCAACGGCTGTTCACGCCCAGGCGCAGCTGGCTGGTGTCCAGCTCCGGCATCTGCAGGCGGTGGGCGAAATCGCCCTGGCTGAGAAACCACTGGCCGCGGTCGCGCGCCAGCAGCAGCGCCTGCGCCCGCTCCAGCGGCAGGCCGGGCACCAGCGCGGCGATCACTTCCGCCGGGGCGGTGTTGGCATTCACCCAGGTCTGCTGCGGCAGCATGGTGATGTAGGGCTTGAGACGCACGAGGCTGGCGGGAGCAACGCCCGGTACGGCCAGCAGATCCTCCACCACCCTCGGCCTGAGCCCGGCCGGGGGGCCTGCTGGCGCGGCATCGCCTTCCTCTCCCCGCCGCCCAACCGGCGGTGCCTCGCCGGGCGTTCCGCCCAGGGCCAGCACCATCCAGCGGGAAATGAGCGCCGCCTGCTCCGCCTCGACGCCGAGCAACTCGCACAGGCGGCTGAACGCGGCCAGTTCGGTGGCGACCGGAGCGCCCTGCACGACCAGGTTGCGCAGATTGAATTTGCCCTGCTCATCGATGAGTTCGGATGAGATCCGGGCCGGCATGCCGGCCAGTTGTCCGGCCGGACGGCCGAGCACCGGCTGGCTCCAGGCGCCGCCGGCGCGGGTGAGCACATCCCGCCTCGCCTCGTCGCGCAGCAGCAGTTGCGCCCGGCCGACTTCGCCGCGCAGCAGCCAGCGGGCCTGGGCGCGGATCTGCTCGCCGTGCAGGCTGCGGATGACCATCGCCTGGCGGCCGAGCAGGCTGGCGGCCAGCACCGCGATCACCGCGACAATCAGCAGCACCGCGATGACTGCCATGCCCTGCTGCCTGACGAGGCGCTGCAAGACAGCGGTTCGATGGCGGAGCATGGCGCGCACCTAGAGATCCCAGGAGCCGATGTCGGCGTTGGCCTTCTCGCCGCCCGGCTCGCCGTCCGCCCCCAGCGAGAAGACGTCGATCTCGCCATTGGTGCCGGGGTTGAGGTACTGGTAGGCCTTGCCCCAGGGATCGTTGGGCAGGCGTTCCAGGTAGGGCCGCCAGTTGCCCGGCACCTTGCCGCTCGCCGGCTTCTCCACCAGGGCGCGCAGGCCCTGGGTGCCGCTGGGATAGGCGCCATTGTCCAGTCGGTAGAGCTTGAGCGCCTGCATGATGGCGGCGACATCCTGGCGCGCGGCGGTGGCCCGCGCCTGGTCCGGCCGCTCCATCAGGCTGGGCACCACCAGCGCGGCCAGCACGCCCATGATCACCAGCACCACCATGATCTCGATCAGGGTGAATCCCCTGGCGCTCCGGTGTGACCGGATGTCGCGCTCCGGAAGCTCCGCGGCCATACCCATTCTCCCGAACAAACGATGGACCGGGCCATGCTGACAGAAGCGAATGTCATTCCTGTTGAGCGAACTCGGGAGGATTTCCCTTGCCGGAAAACGCCTTTCGCATAGGTCGTGGACGAGCGGAAACCGCGTGCCGGTGCGCGGCACGCGGGCAGTTCCGGCGGCAGCGCGTTCAGGCCGCCTGGCGCTCTTCCGCCAGGTTCACCCGGCAGCGCATACCGGAGTCCGCCGGCGCGGCCCCACCCGACCGCGGCCGCGCCGTGTAGTGGGCGCAGTGGCGCAGGGCCTGGCCCAGGATGGCGTCCAGCGTGCGCACCGATACCCGGTACCAGGCGGCGGCCTCCTGGCGGGAGCAGTCCTCCACCCGCAGCGCGAGCAGGATGGCGCGGTGGCGCCGGGGCAGGCCGTGCAGCGCCCGCTCCATCGCCGCCAGTTCGGAGCGCGCCTCCACCGTTTGCTCCGGGCCGGGCGCGCTGTCCGCCAGCTGTTCCAGGTCGGCCTCCTCCAGCGCCGCGCCCGGCCGCGCATCGCGGTCGCGCAGGCGCTCCATCGCCACATTGCTGGCCGCCCGGTAGACATAGGCTTCCGGGCAGCGGATGGCCGCGGTCGTCATGTCGCCCAGGCGCAGCCAGGTTTCATGCAGGCACTCGCTGGCCAGGTCGGCGCAGCCGAAACGGCGGGCGAGGCGCCGCTGCAGCTCGCGGTAGTTCGCGGCAAGGTAGGCGCGCAAGCCGGCGCCTTCCGGCAAGGCGCCTGCTCCGGCACGGACATCGATTTCCATCGAGGCGGTTTCCATGGCGATGGGGTACAAGGGCAGAGAACAGCGGGCGGGCCTGGATGCATGCGAGGCCCGCCCCAGGCCGGGAGATGCGCGCTTCAGTCCGACTCCAGCAGCAGGCTGCGGCGCTCGGCATCGGTGAGCCGGGAAAGCAGCGCCGGATCGAAGCGCTGGCCGTGGCCGAGCACCTGCACCGGGCTGCCGCTGTCGTAGCCGCCGGCCGCCGCGCCGCGCAGTGCCGGCGCCGGTGCTTCGGCGCCACCTTCCGCCGGCGCGGCCTCGTTGCCGAAGCCGATCACCCGCACGGTGAAGATGGAGGGCAGCGCCTGCCGGGTCACCACCCGTTCCCGCTGCATCACCTCCTGCGCGCTGCTGGCCGCCGAACTGGCGGCGGCGCTGGCGTTGCTGAGGGCGGAGACATTCACCGCCGCCGCCATCGGGATGCCGGCCGCCTCGCCCTTGACGTCGATGTTGGCGGCGTTGAGTACCTGCATGGCCGCCAGATTGACGCTGCCCGACACCCGGATGCCGGCCTCGCCGGCATCGATGGTGCCCAGCGGCGCGATCAGGTCGACATCGCCGGCCGGCACCTCGGCGATCGGCGCCAGGGTGGCGATGCCGGCGCCGGTGCTGGGCACGTCGGAGGACAGGCTGACGTTGCCCCAGTTGTCGTACACCCGGCGCGGCGGGGTGAACACCACGGTGGTCTTGGCGCCGCGTCCGGCGTTGATGTCGCCTTCCGCCGACCAGCCGAGGATGTCGCCGCCGAAGGTGGTCATGACGCGGCTCTGGCCGAGCAGGATGCTGTCGCGCGCATAGAGCTGGATGTCGCCCTGCCCCTGGGTGATGAGGCCGGCGCTGGCCGGCGGCGCCGCGCCTTCCACGCCGTAGGTCTGACCGCCGCCGGGGGTGAGCACCTGGATGCTGCCGCCGAAGTCGGTATGCACGCCGGCGCCGCCGTAGATCAACAGGTCGCCCTGGTAGCTGCTGTCCTCGCGCTCGGGGAAGAGCGCGGCGATGGCCTGGCGGCCGCGCAGATAGCTGCCGGGGCGCGGGCCGTCAGCGTCGTTGTATTCCCGCCCGCCGGCGCGCAGTTCGGCGAAATAGACCAGGCGGGCGAAGATGGCCTGGCGCTCGGGCGCGAGGGTGGCAAAGTAGCTCCGCGCGCCTTCCACGCTGCCGGAGTAGCCCTCGTTCTCCTTCAGCCATTCCACCAGATCATCCTCGTAGACCTTGGCCACCTTGCCTTCCTGCTCCGCCAGCGGCACGCCGGTGGCGGCCAGGCTGGCCTTGTCGAGGTAGCGCGCGAGGAAGCCGGCGTAGTCCGCGCCCTGGGCGCCCAGCCCCGCCAGCAGCGCGATGTCGGCGCCGGCGCGGCGGTCGCCCGGCACGACCGCGCCTATGCTGGTGATGCTGGCGACATCGTTCTGCACGATGTTGCGCCCGGCCGACATTTCCAGCGTGCCCGGGCCGGCGATGTCGAAGTTGGCGTAGAGGATGTCGCGGCCGGCGGAAACCACCGAAACGTCACCGGCGTCGCCGTGGACGATGAGGTTGCCGGAGATCGCTGGACCGTAGCCGGGGTCGGAGCGGATCACCTCCCAGGGCAGCTGCACGCCGTCGGCATCGGCCCGCATGCCGCTGCCGACGATGTCCCGGCCGGCGCGCAAGGCCACCGGGCCGGCGCCGATGTAGTCGGTCTGGCCGGCGCGCAGCGACACCACATCGTAGGTCGCGGTCAGGCCGGTACGCAGACCGACGATGTCGCCCGCCACCGCGTAGAAACGGGCGGTTTCCAGCTCGGTCAGTCCGGCGCTCCCGCCGGTGGTATTGGCGCCGAAGGTCAGCAGCGGGAAGCTGTTCGGCGCCACGTAGGGCCCCGCCTCATCCACATTGGTCGAAATCAGCACGCCGGCGGCGTTGTAGAGGGCGTGGGCCGGCTGCCATAGGCTGGCCATGGCGGACTGCTCCGCGCCTGAGCGGCTGATGGAGAAGCCGCCGGCATAGATCGAGTCGGCGGCCAGCACCTGCAGGCTGCCGCTGGTCGAAGGGGCGAGCAGCATATGGGTGTAGAGCACCGCTGAACTGCCGGTGACCGGCTGGTTCAGGTAGGCCGCCGAGGCGCCGTAGTAGATGCTGCCGCTGCTCGCCACCGCGCTGAAGCGGGATGGCGCCATGTACCAGCCGCCGCTGGGGGCGAAGTCCCAGTTGCTGTCCACCGTGCGCACGCTCTCGCCAAGACGGGTGTCGAGCGCGAGATTGCCGCCGGCGGACAACAGATTGACCGCGGTCGCCGGCGACCACAGGCTGAACCAGCCAAGGCCCAGCCCGCCGGCCACGTCTTGGTAGTTGCCGGTGTGGACGCGGCCGGCATCCGCGGTACCGCCGAACACCAGGTCGCCCCGGCTGCTGATGCTGGCGCTGGCATCGCCCTCCACCAGCATCAGACCGCCAGTGGCGGACGTCATGCTGGAACCGTAGGGATCGGCGATGCGGGTGTCGGTCGGATCCTTCTCGCCGCTGCGGCCGCCGTAGATCAGTTCCATCGTGCCTATGCTGCCGGCTTCCATGGCGATGGCCCCGCGCAGGTTCACCACCGCGCCATACAGCTCATGCGCCTGGGCGGTGCTGCCGTTGTTGTTGCGCACGCGGGATTCCGCATGGGCATTCCAGCCGCCGCCGATGCGGATGTCGAGATCACCGCCGCCGCTCAGCACCAGGCTGCCGTCCTCCAGCACCCGGCCGCTGCTGCCCACCACCAGCACCACGCCCTGGCTGCGCGCGCTGCCGGCGGTGCCGCTGGTCACCGTGGTGCTGCGCAGGTCTACGATGCCGGCGTCGCCGCCCACCCGTATCGTGGCGTTGCCGCCGCCCAGGGTGCCGAAGCCGGTGAAGCCGGTCTGCGCCGGCCAGCCGTCGAGGCTGGAGGTGGTAGCAAGCAGGGGGTCGTAGGCATAGGTGCCGAAGTTGATCCACCAGGCCGTCGGCAGGCTCTCGCCGCCCTGGCGCCACAGCCAGTTGCCGACGCTGGAGCTGGCCTTGGCGAGCTGGCCGGCACCCCAGGAGTCGCCGGTAAGGTTCCCCTCCACCGCGATCCACAGGTTGCCGCCGCCATCCGGGTACCAGGCCTGGTAGAGACTGCTGCCATCCACCAGCGCCTCGTAGGCGGCGGCACGGTCGCCGGCGGCGCTGCCGAGCACCGTGCCGGAAGCCGCCTTGCCCCTGCCCTGGTCGTAGAGTGCATCCAGCGCCGGATCGCCCAGGCTGGTCTGGCTGCCGGCGGTATAGACGCCGTAGGGCGATTGCATGGACAGCGAACCCCCGGCCGTGAGATCGAGGTCGCCGGTGCCGGTGCGCAACACGCTGAGCGCCGGCGCCTTGCCGCTGACGCCGGCGAGAACGTCGCCCTGCGGCGCGGTGACCACGCACAGGCTGGGATCGACATCGCACCAGAACAGGTCGCCCACATCCACCACACTGCCCGCCGGATAGCCCATCCAGTTGCCATCGGCCCAGGTCACCGTCGGCTGGGGAGCCTGTTCGGCGCACAGGCTGGGATCGACATCGCACCAGAACAGGTCGGCCTCGCTCACCGGATCGCCCGCCGGATAGCCCATCCAGTTGCCATCGGCCCACACGATGATGCTGGCGCTGGTGTATTCGTAGCCCAGGCCGTAATGGCTGTCGGCCAGGATCATGTTGCCGGCGCCCGGACGCACCTGGCGGCGGTCGGCGGCGGCGGTGTCGGCGCCGGCCACCAGGCGCAGGCTCCAGGATTGCGAGCCCTCCGGCAGCATGCTGGCCAGCGCCCAGTTGCGCGCCTGCCGGCCATTGCTGTCCACCGGCCGCAAGGAGACCTGCAGCGCATCGTCGACCAGTTTGACCTTGGTGCCGGTCGGGATGACGGCGCCGACCGGCAGCGTCAGCAGGCCCTGCTGCGTCATCGCCACCGGCAGGGCGACGCCCTTGGGCCAGTTCAGGCTGGCCAGCGTCAGCGCGACCGGCAGGCGAGTGCCCGCCCCCAGCCGCGCCCCGGCCGGCAGCGTCAGCCCGCCGGCCGCGACCGCGGTGCCGGCCGCCAGCAGGGTGCTGCCATCGGCGGCCAGCACATTGGCGCCGAGCACGGTGCCGGCGGGCAGCTGCCAGGCGCTGCCCAGCGTCACCGTCTGCGGCAGCGTGGTGCCGGCCGGCAGGGTGACGTTGGCGGCGGTGATGGCGTAGTTGAGCGTCTTGCCCGCCGGGTACACCGTGCCGGCGGCCAGTTGCACGCCGGAGACCGGCACCAGCACGTCGCCATCGAAGGGCTGCACGCCGGGCAGCAGCACCCAGCCGGCGTCGTCCGGCGTCGTCGGCGGCGGCGCGAAGCCGTCGTTGATGCTGCCGTAGATGGAGAGATCGCCGCCGGCGCGGATCGCCAGCGCGCCGACCTCGCCGGAGCCATAGGTGGAAGTGCGCGCCGTCGCCGGATTGAGGCTGGCGTAGCGGTAGCCGGAGAGGTCGAGATCGCCCTGCACCACCAGATCGCCGTCGGCGGTGGCGCTGACGATTTCCACCGCCGGCCGCAGGTGCAGGGCCGAGGCGTAGGCCGCCGTGTTCAGGCCGGCGAGCTTCACGTCCAGCAGGTTGGCGTTTTGCAGCGCGGCGTTCATGAACAGTTCGGCCTCGGCATGCTTGCCGTCCAGGTAGGCCTGGTCGATCACCTGGTAGGGCAGGCCGCTGGCCGCGGTTCCGCTGCCATAGGCGGCGTCGGCGTAGATCTGCCGGCCATAGACTGCAATGCTGCGTGCGCCCTGGATGTCGATGTTGCCGCCGGCGTCGATGGCGATGTCGCCGTAGTGGGCGGCATCCGCCGCGGTGGTGCTGCCGTCGCTGCCCAGGCGGGCGGCGTAGAGCTCCAGGGTGCCGCGGTTCTGGCCGTCGCCGGTGCCGTGGCGCAGGTCGATGCGCACGCCCTCGCCCAGGCTGAGCAGGCCCTGGCCGGCATCCAGTTCGACGATGGCGCGGTTGGGGCTGTCGATGATCTCGCCATAGCTGTCCACCCGCAGTGTGCTGCCGTGGGCATCCAGCACCGCGCCAGCGGCCAGGGTCAGGCCATCGCGGGCGGCCAGGCGGATGCTGCCCACCCGCTCGCCGCTCGCATCCACCGTGCCGGCCACCGTCAGGCTGCCGCGGTCCACCGACACGGTGATCTCGCCGGCGCGCAGCTCGCTGCCTATGGTGAGGTCGCCCTGCTTGAGCTGGAAGCTGCGGGCGCCGGACCAGTCGCCCTCGTTCAGCCGACGGTTGAGTTCGGCGAAGTTGTCGCTGAGGCTGCCGTCGCCGCCGAGGTGCTGGGCATGGATCTCGATTTCGCCGGCGCGGAAGGGCAGCTCGGTGCCGCCGGCATCGTAGCGGCCGCTGGCGGTGGCGAGCAGGCTGCCCTGCAGGTCCACCGTGCCGGCGGCCTCGCCGGTGGCGCGAACGACCAGGCTGCCGGCGCTGTTGTTGAGCGCCGAGAGATCGATGAGCGAACCGGCCGCCTGGCGGATGTCGCCGGCCGTGCTGTGCAGGATGAGGTCGCCGCCCCAACCGTAGCTGGTGGTGTCGAACATCTCGGTCTTGCGGCCGGCCAGATCCAGCACCGAGCCATCCTCCAGCAGGATGTCGCCCTCCGCTTCCAGCGTGAGCTTGCCGCTGGGCAGCGCCACCCGGGTATCGACGCGCACGCGCTGCCCGCTCAGCGCCAGCTCGGCGCCGGAGCCGATGCCGGCCTCCGTGCCGCTGACCACCTGCCCATCCAGCCCCTGCAGTACCAGCTCGCCGCCCGCGCGCAGGCTGTTCACCGAGCCGTCGCCGCCGGTGACCAACGGCGTGCTGACGATGAGATTGCCGCCGCTGTAGTGGTAGCCCTCGCCCGCCACATAGCCATCCAGGCGCTGATACACCGCCAGCCTGCCGCTGTGGTTGGCGGTGAGGCGCTGGGCGGCGTTCAGCTGCACTTCGCCGAAACCCAGCACCAGCCTGTCATCACTGTCGATGCCGTTGGGCTGGGCCTGTGGCCCGTAGCCGAACTCGATCACATCCGCGTCGATGCGCAGCGTACCGGCACCACTGCCGCGCCCGCCGCTCACCGGCGCCGGCGCACCGCCCGGCAGCCCGACCCAGGTCAGCGTGCCGGTGGAGATGCTGGCGGTCTGGTCCGCGGCGCCGTAGCCGTAGATGGCCGGCGCCGACAGCACCAGGTTGTCCAGCACGGAGAGGCCGGTGGCGGCATCCCGGGTGTCCAGCGCGACGTCGCCGAAGAAGTTGATGGACTCGGCAGCGGTCAGCACCAGGCGCTCCAGCGCCGGGGCGCCGTAAGCCTGATCGCCTTGCAGCAAGCGGTCGAGCACGCTCTGGTTCAGGCTCATGCCGGCGGTGAGCGCGCCCCTGGCCGCGGCGGCGGCCAGTTCCTCCGCCGAGCCGGCATTCACGCTGCCCACCGCCAGCACCAGGTTGCGGGTGCCGTAGCGGACCTGGTCGCCGAGTTCGAAATCGCCCTGGGCAGCGGCCAGCAGCGTGCCTTCCGAATACAGCTCGCTCACCTGCCCCGCCTGCCCGCAGACGGCCGACGCGGGGCAGGCGCCGAGGTAGATGCTGCCGCTGCCCCCCTCGGCGCCCAGCACATTGAGCCAGCCATTGGAGAGGGCGAGCACGTTCGCGCTGCGCGGGCGATAGACATAGCCGTCGGTGGAGTCGTAAGCCGCCTCGCCGGCGCCCAGGGTGTTGATGCCGGCGCCGGCTTCCACCGTGATGTCGCCCGTGGCCACCAGGAAGACCTCCGGTGCGCTCAGTAACGCACCCTCGCGCAGCACCACGCCGCTCGCCTGGGTGGTGAAGTCCAGGTAGTTGCCTTCGTTGTTTCCATTGGCGGTGACTGCCGGCGTGGCGATGCTGCCGCCCAGCACCAGCCTGGGCGCACCGATGGCGGCCAGATCGTCGGCGTGCAAGGTGATGCCGCTGAAGCCGGCGGTGGCCGGCGCATCCGCGGCCACGACCTCCATCGCGGTGGCGGTGAAGCCATTCACCGTCACCGCGGCGGAACCGCCGTAGCCGCCTGCTGCCGCGCTGAAATCGGCGTTGCCGGAGAAGTTCAGCGTGGTCGCCGGTGAAGGCGTCAAGCCGAGGATGAGCGACTTGCCATCGGCCGGGAGAATGCCGCGGGGCACGCTGTCCAGGGCGGCCTGCTGGATGATGAAGTCGGCGTAGCTGGTTTCGTTGTACTGGGAATAGGTGCGCAGCACAGCGGCTGGCGTCAGGATCAGCGCCTGGGCCAGTTGGTCCCGGAAGACGGTGTTGGCGGTGGCCAGCGTGCCGGCGGCGGCATAGGAGCCGTTGCGCATGGCTTGCGGCTGCATGCCGGCCGTCACCGTAGCGCCGCCGTTGAGCTCGACGCGGTAGGCGCCGGGCAGCAGGGCATAGTCGGAAGGCAGCAGCGTATAGGTGCCGGCAGGCAGGCCGGGCACGCCAACGGGAATGGTGATCTGCTGGCCGATCAGCGGGTCGATCGCGCCACTGCCGGCCGCGGCCGGCGCATAGCTGGAGGTGTAGCCGGGGACGATGGCGTAGACCGGGTTGCTCGCCAGCCCCGGCAGGCTGAAGCTGCCGTCGGCGTTCATGCGCACCAGCGGATTCAGGCGGGCATCGGTGGAGCCGCCACGGCCGGCAATGAAGCCAGCGCCCAGCAGCTCGCCACCGCCGGAAAGGTCCAGCATCGCGCCCTCGGCCACGTCCAGCACCTGCCCCACCAGGCTGATGCGCCCTTCCAGGCTGCTGCCCAGGCCGTGCTGCGCGATCTCCTCGCCGAGGTAGCTGTAGCTCACCCCATCGGCCGTACCGCCATAGGGCAATACCAGGCCGGCCGCGCTCACCGAGGTGACGCTGCCAGGCAGTAGTGCCACCTCAACGGTGCTCTCGTTGTTGTACAGGGTTCCAAGCGTCAGGGTGCCCAAAGGCGCCCTGAGTACCCCGCCCTGCTCGATCTCGGCGGCACCCAGCGTGAGGTTGCCGAATACGGAATAGGGCAGCGCCGGCAGCGCCGCCTCATCGTCGGCGCGCGAGATGACGATACGGCTGCCGTCCCGGTATGGGTTCTGGCCCGAAGGACCGGCAAGCCCCGCCATCACCCGGGCCTGCACGCCGGTTGCGGGATAGACCTGCGCGGCGCGCAGGAAGATGTCGCCGGCGCTCATCAGCTCGGCGTCGTAGATGCTGCCCAGGGCGGCGCCGGGCACGAAGCGGATGTCGCCCTGGCTGTTCAGCGCCAGACTGGCGAAGCCGGCCCGCTCCACCGCGACCGAACTGTTGTCGGCGCTGGTGAGCACGGCACTAAGACCGGCGGTGACGCTGCCCCGGATGTCGATCAGATCGGCGGACACGCTCAGGCTGGCGGTGGACGCCAGGGTGCTCGCACCACCGTACAACGAAGGCCGCACATAGCTGTCCCCGGCGGCGGCAACGTCCCCTAGCCCGCCAAGCAGCAGATAGGGTGCGGACAGGGACACCGCCATCGCCGGCTGCGCGCCCTCCGCCACCACCAGCGCGCCGGAATGGATGCGCAGTTCGCCGCTCATGGCGAGATCGAGATTGCCAGCGAAGGCCACCGTGCCATTGCTGTAGAGCGCCAGCGTGGAGAAGCCGCCGGCCTGGACCTGGTCCACCCCCAGCCGGGCATGGCCGTATTCCAGCACGGATGCATCCTCCGCCTGTTTGTTCTGCTCCAGCAGCAACTCCCTGGGCACCAGCATGGCGTCGGCCGCCGGGCGCAGATAGCTGGGCGCCTCCAGCGAGACCGCAAGCCGGCCGCCGCTGGCCCCTTCCCCGCCGGCCGCCGCGCGCAGGCTGCCGTCGAGGTAGATGCCTGCGGACGAGGCGATGTCTATGCTGCCGCCGGCCGAGTACAGGGTGAGCGGACCGCTGCCGGCAATATCGAAGCGGGCCTGCCCGCCGGAGGCGTCCACCACCGCGCCCGCGTTGATCACGACGAAGGCGTCGGACGCGGTGGCGCGGCTTTCCGACTCCAGCAGCTGGCCGCCGATGACAATGCTGCCGCCATCGCCGAGCAGGCCATAGGCCCGGCCCTGGCTGTCGTAGGCCACATGGGCGGCGGCGGAAGCGTCCAGCACCGCCTGCCCGCCGAGCTGGATGCTGCGCGTGTGCGGCGTGCTCTGGGCGACGCTGGCGCTGTTGGCATCCGACACGGTGTTCATCGCGCCGGTGAGCGCGATGCTGCCGCCCTGTGCCCGGAGCGTTCCTTCCACCGTGAGTTGGCCGCGGGCAGACAGGGCGATGGCCTCGCCCGGGTCCACCTGCAGCAGCGCGCCGCGGCCGATGATGAGATCGCCACCATCGCCCACGCTGCTCAAATCCTCCGGCAGCCCCGCGGCCAGGGACAGGCTGGCGCCGGCGCGCTGGGTGGTCTTGCGCGTCAGCGCATCGTCCTCGTACAGCAGCGGCGTCCACAGGCTGAGCAGGCCCTCCAGCGCACCGACCGCCGGCAAGGCACTGGCGCGCAGCACCGGGCGCAGCGCTTCCAGCACCACCTCGTCCGCCACCACCAGCCCGTTGTGGCCGCGGACCGCGTAGGCAGCGAAACCGCTCTGGAACAGCCCGGTGTCCAGCGTGGTGGTGAGCGCGACCTGGAGGTCGCGGGCCAGGGTGGCGCCGGCGGCGATGCGGGAGCCGGCGGCGAAGCTGAGGTCTTGCGTTGCCGTCGTTCCGGCTTGCAGTACAGCCTGCATCGCGGATTTCAAGGGATTGAGCGGCAGGCCGTTCGGGAACACGTTGGAAGGAAGAGACCAGCCGGCGCTGTATGCGCCATAGATACGCAGGTCGGTCAACACTGTGCCGGCCGGAATCGTCGGCGGCCCGTTCATCCAGTTTTCGTAGGATTTCCAGTTCTTGCCCGTGGAGTCGGTGATGTTCACCGAGACATCGCCAAACTGCTCCGGCAAGGTCCAGTCGGCTGCCAGGGTCACGGTGGTGCCGTACCAGGCCTGGCGTACGACCACATCCTGCGTGCCGGGCAGGCTCATGCCCACGCCCAGGGTATAGGTGGAATAGCTGTAATCCAGCGGCAGGATTTCGCCGGCGCGGACGATGAAGTCCTCGGCGGCGATCAGCTCCACCGGCACCGACTCGCCCGCCACCAGCAGGCCCTCGGTTTCCAGCAGCTTGCCGCCGACCGAGATGGCGCTGGCGGATTCGATGTCCAGCACGCCGGCGCCGTTGACGCCATAGCCGCGCAACTTGCCGTCCAGGGTCAGCACCGCGCTTGCGGGCCCCTGCTCCAGACCGGCGCCCAGCGTCACCGAGCCGCCGCGGCCGCCGCTGATGCTGCCATCGGCCTGGATGACCGCGCCGGCAGAGACATCCACCAGGCTATCCGCCTCCAGCGTCAGGTCATGGGTGGAACGCAGGCTGACGCTGCCGCCGTCGCGGTAGGCCAGCATCGCCAGCGGCGCGCCGGCTTCGCGCAGGTCGGCGCTCAGGCCGCTGGCGTCCAGGGTGACACCCTCGTGCAGGTGCACGCCGCCGCTGACTCCGGCAGGCACGGCGATGACGACATCGTCCACCGGGCTGCCGCTGGTGGCGGTGTTCGGCTGGCTGAGCACGTTGCCGGCGTGGATGCTGCCGCTGCGCGCGGTGAGCCCGGCCGCCAGATCCACCTCCGGCGCGTAAAGCACGATCTCGCCGCCAGCCGCGACCTCCAGCCCGGCGTTCACCGCGACGCTCTCCTTCGCCGCGATGCGCACCGCGCCCAGGCCGGCAGCGCTCAGGCTGTCGCTGGCCAGCAGCAGGCGGCCTTCGCGCGCTGTTGCCACCGCGTCATCGAGTGCGATGCCGTCGGCGAGCGCTTCGGCCACGCCTAGCTCCACGACGTCCGCCACCGCGCTCAGCGCGTGGCGCAGCAGCCCCTGGTCGGCGTCGTAGATCGGCAGATAGTTGCCGACGATGAGTTGCCCCGCGCGCGCCACCGCCGTCTGCGACTGGTAATAGCCATCCAGCCCGGCCTGGGCCGCACTGGTCTGCGCCAAGCCCTGGTAGACGTCGCCGCGGATGTCGCCTTCGAGCACCGCGCTGCGGGTGGCGACCACCAGCTTGCCGGCGTCGCGGCCCACGGTGTAGCCGTTCTCCAGCCGCGACTTCGGCGCGATCAGCGGGTTGTAGTAGTAGTCGGTCACCCCCCAGCGCTCGCTGCTGTCTTCGTAGCCGCGGTAGAGGCCGGTGTAGCGCACATCGGCCGGCGCGCGGGAAACCTCGTAGAGCACGCCGTCGGCGCCCTTGAGCCAGCTCATGTTGATGAGGCCGGTGGCCACGTCCAGCGTGCCACCGGAGAGGTTCACCTCCGAGCCGGCGCGGGTCACCAGATCGCCGCCGGTGACGGTGACGGTGCCGCCCTGCGCCATCCATTCGCCCACGGTGTGGCCGCTGGTGGCGAGATAGCCGCTGACCTCCAGCAGGCCGCCGGCGGTGTACCAGCGGTCGCTGTCATAGCCGTTGGTGCCGGCCGGCACGTAGATCAGGCTGCGCCTGTCCACCCAGACCTCGGTGCTGTTGAGGCTGCCGGCCTCCCGGTTCACTGGCGAGTCGCGCTGCTCGTTGCCCTGGATGTCCACCACCAGGTTGTTGGAGGCCATGGAGACCTGCACGCCGACGGCGCCGGAAACGTCGATACGCGCGCCGTCCTCGACCAGGCTGCGGCTGGCTGCGGTGAGCGCCACCTGCCCGCCGGTGGCCAGGGTCAGCGAGTCGCCGAGGAAGGCGGCGGTGCCACCGCTGACGATCTCGATGCGCGACAGGTCGCCCCGGTCGGCAACGGTGCCGAGGTTGTCGAAGTTACCGGTGGCCAGCGGATTCACCGTGCCGTCGAGCGCTTCAAGGGCGGCGTCGCGCTGGCTGTCGAGCGCGGTGGTGGCCGAGGCTTCCAGCAGCACGGCGGTGGTGCTGCCCTCGCCCAGGGTGACGCTGCCGCTGGCATCGCTCAGCCGGGTGGACAGGTGGATGCTGCCGCGCGCGGCGGTGGAGGTGGTGGCGACCAGCACGCCGTCCTGCACCACTTCATGGCCGGTCAGGGTGATGTCGCCGGTGCTGGCGGTGATCAGGCCGGTGTTGAGCACCCGCCCGGCGGCGCTGCCAGTTGCCCGCAAGGTGGAGACTTCGTTGCCGCGGGTGGTGGAGGCGGCGTTGCCGTCGGTGCCGACGCCTTTGCGGATGTAGAAGCTGTCGCCGGCAGCCAGCACCGTCTGCCCGCCGGGGGTGGTGATCTGGCCGGCATTGGCGACCTCCGCGCCCAGCAGCAGCACATAGCCGCCGCCGCTGGTGGCCGAGCTTGCGGCATGGGTGCTCAGCTGCGCCCCCGCCTGCACCTCTATCGCGCCCAGGGCGTCGTAGAAGCTGGTCTGGCTGCCATTGCCATCGACATAGAGGCCGCCGCCGCTGAACTGGCTGTCGGTGATCCTGGCGGCGGCAGCCACCAGGTTGCGCACATCGACCTGGCTGCCGCCGGAGAAGATGACGCCGTTGCGGTTGATGATCATCACCGTGCCGTCGGCTTCGATCCGCCCCAGGATCTGGCTGGGGCGGGCGAGCGGATCGTTCACCCGGTTGAGCACCGCCCAGCCGCCGTCCTGAACGAAATCCACCGTGGTGTTGCTGCCGACGTTGAAGGTTTCCCAGTTGAGGATGGCCTTGTCGGCGGTCTGCTGGATGGTGACCGTGGTCCTGCCGTCGGCCACCGTCTGCACCGGCGCCTGGGCGTTGAGCCAGCCGGCGGTGAGGCTGTTGCTGTCCACCTTCAGGCCGCCCTCGGTCAGACCGTCGGCGACCGCGGCATTGCCCAGCGCCGCCCGCCGGGCGGCGGCCTGCGCGCTCTGCTGCATGGCGATGGCCTGGGCCGCCAGGCCCAGGTTCTCGATGGAGCGCCCCAGCTGCTCGCTGGCCTGGTTCTTCTGCGCCTGGGGGCTGGTGAGGGTGGAAGCGCGCTGGCCATTGGGCAGCAGGCCGGTCGCTGCCGCCTGGCTCTGCATCGCGCCTTTGGCAGCGAACCAGGCGCTGCTGAAGGCCTGCTGGGCACAGGCTGGCCCGGCGAGCGCACCCGCCGCCAGCCCCAGCGCCAGGGCCCGCGCCAGCGGCGCCATCCTGACGGAAGCGTGCTGCCGCCCCCTCCCCTGCCCATGCCAACCGCTGCCCACGCGTGCGCTCATTGATCGTTCCCGCAGATGTCCGTATCGATATCGAGTGGCCGCCGCACTGGCGACGGCCCTGTCCAGATCGCGGCCGCTGGGGCGGCGAAGCCCCAGCGGCAGGTCGCGATTCCCCTAGACGGATACCGACTCGTGAATCCCCGGAGAAAATATGCCGAAGGACAGACGCGGGCCGTCTCCCCCCACCCGACGGCGCATGCCGCCGGATCAGGGCGCGGGCCGCGGCCTCAGCTCAGCAGCAGCAGGCCGCCGGGCAAGGCCCGCGCGCTGAGACCAAAGGAGTGCTGCAGCTGCAGCAGCGCCTTGTCGAGTTCGGCGAGCTTGAAGCGGGCGCTGAGGGTCTTGCCGCGCGGCACGCTGTCCATCAGCACCACCCGGCCCGGCCGGTAGCGGTTGATCTCGGCCACCACCATGTCGAGGGAAGCCTGGCGGAACACCATCTCGCCCCGCCGCCAGGCCAGCGCGTCCATCGGGTCTATGGCGGCGATGCTGCTGATGGACTGCTGGTTGTAGACCGTCTGCTGCGCGGCCTGCAGCACCCGCTTGCCGGCAGGATGGGTGACCAGGATTTCGCCCTCCACGCAGGTGACGCAGCTGCGGCCCGCCAGGTGGCGCACTTCGAAACGCCCGGCCTCAGTGGTCACCCGCCCTACGCCGGCGGTAACGCCGAAAAGCCGCCGGGAGGCGGGCACCTCCACCATCGTCTCGCCATCCAGCAGTTCCAGCCCGGCCATGCCGTCCTGCGCCGCCAGCCGCCGGACGCGGGTGCGGGTGTTCAGGTAGGCGCTGGCCTCGCCTTCCAGCGCGACGGCCAGCTGTTCGCCGGCGGCAGTGCGGTAGTCCGCGCCCCAGCCATCCAGCCCCGGCAGCAGGCCCGGCGCCACGTAGGCGGCCACGCCGGCGGCCGCGCTCATCCCGACCAAGGCGCCGAGGAAGGCGCGGCGCGTCGTGGGCCCGGTGCGCAAGGTTCTACGGTGATAGCCGGCGACTCCGGCATCTTCGCGCAGCATCTGCCCCAGGGCCGGTTTCAGCAGCGCCCATTGCGCCCTGGCTTCGGCGAAGGCGGCACGGTGGCGCGGATCGGCCTCGCACCAGTGGCGGAACCGTTCCGCGTCCGCACGGGTGGCGGTGCCCGAGGTCAGCTTGCGTACCCAGGCCAGCGCCTGTTCGCGCAGCGGTTCGAGTTCAGCGTCGGCTTGGTCGGTGGGCTGGATCATCGTCCTGTTCCTGCAACACTGGAAAAACGGCCACGGCAGGCGCCGGGCCATATCCCAAGACGATTGCCGGAGGGCAAATCCCCCAGCCGCATCATTGCGCTTCCCCGTTGCGCCGGCTCAGGCGGGCGGCGCACAGCGCCTGCGCCGCCTTCAGCTCATGCTCCACGACGCGGACGGAGACGCCGAGGTGATGGGCAACGTCCTTGTGCGCCCAGCCTTCCCAGCGCACCAGGATCAGGATCTCCCGCCGCCGCGGCGGCATGCGGGACAGGATGTCCTGCAGCTCCCGCAGCTGGGCCCTGTCCTCAGCCACCTTCGCCGGGCCGGGCGCCGGGTCCGGCACCATCTCCATCAGGGCATCCACTTCGTCGGAGGACATCAGCATGTGACCCTCGGCGCGCTTGACGTCTATCGCCAGGTTGACCGCCATGCGGGTCAGGTAGGCCTGGGGGTTCTTCACCGGCCCGGCGATGTTGGCCGCCTCCAGGCGCAGCCAGGTTTCATGCAGCGCGTCGCCGGCCAGGTCCGGGCTGCCCAGCTTGAGCGCCAGGCTGTGGCGTATGCGTTCGTAGCGCTGCACCAGGATGCCACGCAGCAGGCTGAGCATGTCTTCCGCCATGTTCAGGACACGGGAGCGAAGCTGTCGCGTGGGTCGGTTGCCGCCTTGCTCATTCGCTCACTCCTCGTCTGTCGATAGGGATGGGTGGTTGTTCGTCGCCTGTCCGCCGTGCCGCATCGGCGTCCGCCAGGCAGGCGCCGGCCGGACCGGCCGCGCCGGGCAGCAGCGCCAGCGTGAGCGGCTGCGGCAAGCCCGGTGGCGGCGGCGCCATCCGCAGGGCTTTCAGGCTGCCGCGGATGGCCGCGTCCCTGCGCTCATCGCCGGTGGACGAGATCAGCTCGACCCCATCCAGCAGCCCCGAAGGCCGGACGCTGAAGCGGACGATGGCCCGGTAGGCGCCGGGCACGCTGAGCGGATCCCTGCACAAAGCCCGCCAGACCTGCACCTGCAAGGCGGCGTCGTAGTCGCGGCGGCCGGCGGCGACCGGACTTGCCGCCCGGTTGCCTGCCTCCCGCCTCAGCACGAAGGCCTCGCCCTGCGGCCCGCCCACATCGTCGGCAAGCAGCCCGGTATTCCTCAGCAGGGCCTGCAAGGCGTCCCTGGGCGTGTAGCGTCCATGCACCGGCACCGAAACCAGCCCGGCGACCAGCTCATCGATGAACACCACCGACTGTCCGGAAACCACTGCATAGGATTTCAGCGCGGCCGCCAGCGGCTGGGCCGGCAGATCGAAGTCGATCGCCCTCGCCTGCGGCGACACCAGCGGCGGCGGCTCCTCCGCCCCCGCCGGGCTGGCGCCGGCAAGCCCGAGGACGAGCGGGAAGAAGCACGTCCACAGCCGTGAAAGGCCAGCCGCTTCTCCCCAGGCAATCGCCACCGCCCTCTCCCACCGCCTCGCTTCCACCGTCCTCCCGCCCTGCGGCCACCAGCCCGCCGGGGCGTGGAAAGCGCCCGGCAATCCAGCTCGAAGCCGTCGCGGCGATGGAATTATTAGGACGGTATATGTCGGAGGTGTGACAACGGAGCCGGGGCGGATACCCAGGCCGGCGCCTTGCGCGCCATGCGGAAAGGCCGGAAAACACCGCGGGAAAGCGCGTTTTTCCGGGGAGATTTTTCCGGGTAGAGGCTCAGCGCGGACCGGCGCGCCGCGTGAGCAGCGCCCGGGTAACACGGGAGGATGGCTCCCGGCCGAGCAAGCGGCTGATCCAGGCGGCGGTATCGACCAGGCGGTCCAGATCGAGCCCGGTCGCTATGCCCAGGCCGTGCAGCAGCCAGACCAGATCCTCGGTGGCGACGTTGCCGGCGGCGCCCGGCGCATAGGGGCAGCCGCCCAGGCCAGCGACCGAGGCGTCGAAGGTGGCGATGCCCAGCTGCAGCGAGGCGTAGACGTTGGCTGCGGCCATGCCGTAGGTGTCGTGGTAGTGGCCGGCGAGGCGCTGTGGCGGCAGATGGCGCATCACCGCTTCCAGCATGTGGCTGATACTGGTGGGGTTGCCCACGCCTATCGTGTCGCCCAGCGAGATTTCCTCGCAGCCCATGTCGGCCAGCGCGCTGGCCACCGCGGCGACCGCCGCCGGCGCGACCTCGCCTTCGTAAGGACAGCCGGCGACGCAGGACACATAGCCGCGCACCCGCGCCTGCGCCTGCCTCGCCCGCTCCACCACCGGCTGGAAGCGCTGCAGGGATTCGGCGACGGAGCAGTTGATGTTGCGCCGGCTGAAGCTCTCGGAGGCCGCGGCGAACACCGCGACCTCGGTGGCGCCCGCTGCCAGCGCGGCCTCCAGGCCTCTCAGATTGGGCACCAGCACCGGGTAGCCGACGCCCGGCCTGGCGTCGGCGAGCACGCCGGCCAGCACTGCCGCGGCGTCCGCCATCTGCGGCACCCACTTGGGCGAGACGAAGGCGGCTACCTCGATGCTGCGCAGGCCGGCGTCCTGCAGGCGGCGTATCAGCATCAGCTTGTCCGCGATGGCGATGGGCTGGCGCTCGTTCTGCAGGCCGTCGCGCGGGCCGACCTCGACGATGCGGACCTCGGCCGGCAGCTTCATGGCGCCGCCTCCGCCTGCGGCGTGGCCGTCGGCTCGAAATCCAGCAGCTCGGCGCCCTCCTCGACCTGCTCGCCCAGCCGGTAACGCAGCTTCTTCACCACGCCGGCGGCAGGCGCGACGATGGTGTGTTCCATCTTCATCGCCTCCAGCACCAGCAGCGGCGTGCCCTTCTCGACACTGGCATCCTCTTCCACCAGCACCGCGATCACCTTGCCCGGCATCGGTGCGTGCAGGTGGCCGTCGCCGCCTTCCTCCCGCCGCTCGCCAGCGTGGTGCAGCGGCGGCAGGAAGCTCAGTTGCCAGCTGCGACCGCGCAGGAAAAGCGTGCGGCGCTCGCCGTCGGCGATGAGCTTCGCCTTCAGCCTGACGCCGTCCAGCGTCACCGCCAGTTGGCCCGCCGCGCTGGAAGTGACCTCGGCGTGGATCTCCCTGCCCGCCAGTCGCAGTAGGTAGGCCGCCGGGCCGCGAGGCGTCACCTCGATCTGCATCGCCCCGGCATCGCCTTCGGGAGGCGACGGCGGCACGGTGTGGAAGGCGAAGCGGCGGCTGGCCTCCGCATTCATCCTCCAGCCATCGCAGGCATGCCAGGGCGAGGCTGGTTCGGCACTGCGGCTGGCCAATGCCGCCGCCTCCACCTGCTGGCGCAGCAGCTCGTCCAGGGCGGCAACGCACCAGGCTTCGTCCGGCACCGGCTCGGCGGCGGGAAAGAGCCAGGCCTGTTCCCGCGCTATCAGGCCGGTATCCAGGTCGGCGGCGGCGAAGGCCGGGCTGGTCACCAGCCGGCCGAGGAAGTCGATATTGTTGGCGACGCCGGCCACCTGGAAATCCGCCAGCGCCTGCCGCATCCGCGCCAGCGCGCGGGCGCGGTTCTGGTTGTCGTCCATGTCCGCGTCCGCAGCCTCGTCCCAGACGACGAGCTTGGCGATCATCGGGTCGTAGTGCGGACCGATCTCGTCGCCCTGCTCCACGCCGGCATCCACCCGCACATGGCGGTTCTGCGCCGGCAGGGCCAGGTGCTGCAGACGGCCGGTGGCGGGCAGGAAGCCCCGCGCCGGGTCCTCGGCGTAGATGCGGGCCTCCAGCGCATGGCCGCGGATGCGCAGCTCGGGCTGCGCCAGCGGCAGCGGCTCGCCGGCCGCCACCCGCAGCTGCCATTCGACCAGGTCCAGGCCGGTGATCATCTCAGTCACCGGGTGTTCCACCTGCAGCCGGGTGTTCATCTCCATGAAGTAGAACGGGCCGCCGCGCAGGAAATCCTCGCCGGCGATGAACTCCACCGTACCGGCGCCGACGTAGCCCACCGCCCTGGCCGCCTCCACCGCGGCGCGGCCCATCTCGGCGCGGCGCCCGGCGCTCATGCCGGGCGCAGGCGCTTCCTCCAGCACCTTCTGGTGGCGGCGCTGCACCGAGCAGTCGCGCTCGAACAGGTGCACATAGTTGCCGTGGCGGTCGCCGAACACCTGGAGCTCGATGTGACGCGGCCGCGTCAGGTAGCGCTCCAGCAGCACATGCGCGCTGCCGAAGCTGGCTGCCGCCTCGCGCTGGCAGGACGCCAGGGCGGCGGCGAAGTCCGCGCCGCGCTCCACCCGGCGCATGCCCTTGCCGCCGCCACCGGCCGCGGCCTTGATCAGCAGCGGGTAGCCGATGGCATCCGCCTGCGCCTGTAGATGGGCGGGCGACTGCTCGTCGCCGTGGTAGCCCGGCGCCAGCGGCACGCCGGCCTGCTGCATCAGCTTCTTGGCTTCGGACTTGGAGCCCATGGCCTGGATGGCGGCGGCCGGCGGGCCGATGAAGACGAGGCCGGCGGCCTCGCAGGCGGCGCAGAAACCGGCGTTCTCAGACAGGAAGCCGTAGCCGGGGTGGACGGCCTGGGCGCCGCTGGCGAGCGCGGCGGCGATGATGCGGTCGCCGGCGAGGTAGCTCTCCCGCGCCGGCGCCGGGCCGATGCGCAGCGCCTCGTCGGCCAGGCGCACATGGCGGGCGCCGGCGTCCGCATCGGAATACACCGCCACGGTGCTGATGCCCATGCGCCTGGCGGTACGGATGACGCGGCAGGCGATCTCTCCGCGGTTGGCGATCAGGATCTTGCTGAACATCCGGTTTCTCCTGCGCAGGCTCAGGCGGCCGCCGGCCGTGGGCGAAACAGCCGGCGGATGAAGCGCCACAGCATCACGATCAGGGCCAGCGCCAGCAGCAGGAACACCGCCAGCCCGACGAGGAAGTACAGCGGGTGATGCAGCAACGTCCACAGGCCGCCAAGGAAGAGCGCGTCCTCGCCCAGCGAGGCGCCGACGTTGCTGGCCGGCTCCGGGGAGGTGTTGATCGCGGCGCGGGCGCCGGCCTTGGCGAAATGGGTGCCCGCCGCCAGTGTGCCGCCGGCCAGCGCGGCGGCCACCTGCACGGCGCCGCCCTGGTCGCCCATCACTGCCGCGGCCAGCGCCGCGCCGGCGGGGATGCGGATGAAGGTATGCAGCGCATCCCACAGCGAGTCCAGCCAGGGCAGCTTGTCGGCGAAGAACTCGGTAACCAGCATCAATGCCGACAGCCCCAGCACCAGCGGGTGGCTCAGCACCTCCAGCCCGCCGGGCAGCTGCACGCCGCCGAAGCGCCCCAGCGCGCCGAGGGCGAACACCAGCGCATAGAGCCGCAGCCCGCTCGCCCAGCCGACGCCGGCTGTCAGCACCGCCAGCGAGGCGAGGTCCAGCGGCAGTCCGCGCCAGTCCAGCAGCGGCGTCATGGCCTGGAGGGTGCCGCTGAGTCCGCTGAGTCCGCTGAGTCCGCCCAGATCGCTCAGGCCGTCCATGCCGACGCCCTCATTTTTCTGCCCGGTCCTTCGACACCCAGCTCGGCGGGCGTTTGGCGAGAAAGGCCGCCAGCCCTTCCTGCGCCTCGGCAGTAGTCCGCAATTCGGCGATGCGGCGGGCGGTGTCCTCTGCCAGCGCCTCATCCACCGGCCGCATGGCCACCGCCCGGATCAGCGCCTTGGCCGCTGCCTGCGCATCCGGCCCGCCCTGCAGCAGGGCGGCGGCGATCTCCGCCACCCGGGCGTCCAGCGCCGCATCCTCCACGACTTCATGGACCAGCCCGAGCAGGGCCGCACGCGCAGCCGGAATCCGCTCGGCGCTGAGGAAGTAGCGGCTGGCCTGGCGCTCGCCGATGGCCCGGATCACGTAAGGGCCTATCGCCGCCGGGATGATGCCCAGGCGCACCTCCGAGGTGGCGAACACCGCCTTTTCGCCGGCAATGCAGATATCGCAGGCGGCCGCCAGCCCCAAGCCGCCGCCCAGCGCCGCGCCCTGCACCCGGGCGATGGTGGGTTTGCGCATCTCCGCCAGCGTGCTCAGCATGCCGGCGAGCTTGCGCGCGTCCGCCAGGTTTTCCGCCGGGCTGGCCTGGCCGGCGGCTTTCATCCAGTTGAGGTCGGCGCCGGCGGAAAAGCTCTTGCCGCGACCGGCCAGCACCAGCAGGCGCACGCCCGCGTCCTCGCCCAGCGCGCGGCAGGCGGCGTCCAACTCGGCGATCAGCCGGGCGTTGAAGGCGTTGTGCACCTCGGGGCGGTTCATCCACAGGGTGGCGACGGCCCCTTCCTTCACGATTTCCAGCGTTTCGTACATGCCCGCCTCCTACATCCGGAACACGCCGAAGCGGGTCTCGGGAATCGGCGCGTTCAGCGCGGCGGACAGGCTGAGGCCGAGGACGCGCCGCGTCTGCGCCGGGTCTATCACGCCGTCGTCCCACAGCCGCGCGGTGGCGTAGTAGGGATGGCCCTGGGCCTCGTACTGCGCGCGGATGGGCGCCTTGAAAGCCTCTTCCTCTTCCGCGCTCCAGTCGCCGCCCTTGGCCGCGATGCCGTCGCGGCGCACGGTGGCGAGCACGCTGGCGGCCTGCTCGCCGCCCATCACGCTGATGCGCGCGTTCGGCCACATCCACAGGAAGCGCGGCGAGTAGGCGCGGCCGCACATGCCGTAGTTGCCGGCGCCGAAGCTGCCGCCGATGAGGGTGGTGATCTTGGGTACCTGCACGGTGGCCACGGCCGTCACCATCTTGGCGCCATCCTTGGCGATGCCGCCGTTCTCGTATTTGCGGCCGACCATGAAACCGGTGATGTTCTGCAGGAAGAGCAGCGGAATGCCGCGCTGGCCACACAGCTCGATGAAGTGCGCGCCCTTCTGCGCCGATTCGCCGAACAGGATGCCGTTGTTGGCGAGGATGCCTACCGGGCAGCCGTAGAGCCGGGCGAAGCCGGTGACCAGCGTGCTGCCGTAGCGGGCCTTGAACTCGTCGAAGCGGGAGCCATCCACCACCCGGGCGATGATCTCGCGCACGTCGTAGGGCTTGCGGCTGTCGGCGGGCAGGATGCCGTAGATCTCCTCCGGGTCGTACAGCGGCGCCTCTCCTTCGCCGACGGCCAGCGCCGGCCGCTTGCGGCGGTTGAGGTTGGCGACGATGCGGCGGGCGATCAGCAGCGCATGGGCGTCGTCTTCCGCCAGGTGGTCGGCGACGCCGGAGAGCCGGGTGTGCACATCGCCGCCGCCCAGATCCTCCGCGCTCACCACCTCGCCGGTGGCCGCCCTCACCAGCGGCGGGCCGCCGAGGAAGATGGTGCCCTGGTCGCGGACGATCACGGTTTCGTCGGACATCGCCGGCACGTAGGCGCCGCCGGCGGTGCAGGAGCCCATCACCACCGCGATCTGCGGGATGCCGCTGGCGGACATGGTGGCCTGGTTGTAGAAGATGCGGCCGAAGTGCTCGCGGTCGGGGAACACCTCGTCCTGCCGGGGCAGGAAGGCGCCGCCGGAATCCACCAGGTAGAGGCAGGGCAGCTGGTTGTGCTGGGCGATTTCCTGCGCCCGCAGGTGCTTCTTCACCGTCATCGGGTAATAGGTGCCGCCCTTCACCGTGGCGTCGTTGGCGATGACCATGCACTCCACCCCCTGTACCCGCCCGACGCCGGCGATGAGGCCGGCGGCCGGCGCCTCGCCGTCGTACATGCCGTGGGCGGCGAGCTGGCCGATTTCCAGGAAGGCCGAACCGGGGTCCAGCAGCTGCTCCACCCGCTGCCGCGGCAGCAGCTTGCCGCGGGCGGTGTGCCTGGCCCGCGCCGCTTCACCGCCGCCCAGCGACACCTCGGCCACCCTCGCGCGGAGATCGTCCACCAGCTGGCGCAGCGCGGCGGCGTTGGCCTGGAAGGCTGCGCCGCGGACGTCGATCGCGGATTTGATGACGCTCATGCGCGGCTCCTTGCTGCTGCGGCCGGGTCACGGCCGGAGCAGGCCGGCAACCTCACCGCTGATGGTCGCATGGGCAGCATCCGCATCTCAGGCCGTCTCCGCGAACAGCTCGCGGCCGATCAGCATCCGCCGGATCTCGCTGGTGCCGGCGCCGATCTCGTACAGCTTGGCATCGCGCCACAGGCGGCCCACCGGATACTCATTGGTGTAGCCGACGCCGCCCAGCGCCTGGATGGCCTCGCCCGCCATCCAGGTGGCCTTCTCCGCCGAATACAGGATGGCGCCGGCGGCGTCCTTGCGCAGCGTGCGGGCATGCGCCGCGCTGTCGCAGGCGCGGCCGACCGCGTAGACATAGGCGCGGGTCGCCATCCAGGTGGAGTACATGTCGGCGAGCTTGCCCTGCATCAGCTGGAACTCGCCTATCGGCTGGCCGAACTGCCTGCGCTCGTGCAGGTAGGGCAGCACCACGTCCATGCAGGCGGCCATGATGCCCAGCGGGCCGCCGCACAGCACCGCGCGCTCGTAGTCCAGGCCGCTCATCAGCACCTGGGCGCCCTTGCCGACGGCGCCCAGCACGTTCTCTTCCGGCACTTCCACGTCGTCGAAGAACAGCGGGTAGGTGTTGGAGCCGCGCATGCCCAGCTTGTCCAGGTGCTTGCCGTGGCCGAAGCCCTTCATGCCCTTCTCGACGATGAAGGCAGTGAGTCCGGCCTTGCCGGTGGCGCCGGCGGCATCGCTGCGGGCATAGACGACCAGGACATCGGCGTCGCCGCCATTGGTGATCCACATCTTGCTGCCGTTGAGGCGGTAGCGGTCGCCGACCTTGTCGGCGCGCAGCTGCATCGCCATCACGTCCGAGCCGGCGCCCGGTTCGGACATCGCCAGCGCGCCGACCTGCTCGCCGGCAATCAGCCCCGGCAGGTAGCGCCGCTTCTGCGCCTCGCTGCCGTTGCGGCGGATCTGGTTGATGCAGAGATTGGAGTGGGCGCCGTAGGACAGGCCCACCGCGGCCGAGGCGCGCGACACTTCCTCCAGCGCCACGATGTGCGCCAGATAGCCCAGGCCGGCGCCGCCGTACTCCTCCTCGGCGGTGATGCCATGCAGCCCCAGGCTGCCGAGCTTGCGCCAGAGGTCGGCGGGGAAGCGGTTCTCGCGGTCGATCTCGGCCGCGCGCGGCGCGATCTCCTCGGCGGCGAAGCGCCGCACGCTGTCGCGCAGCGCCTCCACCGTGTCGCCGAGCTGGAAGTCCAGGCTGGGAATCTGCATCGCGCTCTCCTCCTCGTTCTTGTGCGAGGGCCGCGCCTGCAAGCGCTTGCGCGTGGCGGCGGACCACGCTCTCAGCCTAGTCGCCGGCAGGCCGCGCGCAGGGCCAAAGAGGTTGCAAATCGTGCCATCCGGTCTAGCATGCGGCGGATGACGGATACCGCTCCCCGCCCGCCGCCACCGCCGCTCGCCCAAGACCCTCGACTGAGCGTCGCGGCCACGCCGATGGCCTTCATATGCGCAATCGTGGACGCCTACCGGCTGCGTGGCCTGTCGCCGGAGAAGGCGCTCGCACTGGCACATATCGCGCCGCAGCAACTGCAGCAGGAAGAGGCGCGCGTCACCGCGCTGCAACTGGAGTTGATGTCTGCCGCCGCCATGCAGGAACTGGACGACGAAGCGCTGGGCTGGTTCTGCCGCCGCCTGCCCTGGGGCAGCTACGGCATGCTGTGCCGCGCCTCGCTGGGCGCAGCCGACCTCGGCCTGGCGATCCGGCGCTGGTGTCGCCATCACCGCCTGCTTACCGAAGATGTGTCCATGCGGCTGGAGACCGCCGACGGCCGCGCCACCCTCAGCCTGCGCAGGACTGCCGAGCCGCCCGGCCTCAGCGCCGGCATGCGCGAGTTCTGCAGCCTCACCCTGCTGCGCTACCTGCTGGGCTATGCCTGCTGGGCGGTGGATTCCCGCATCGTGCTGCAAGGCGCCGGCTTTCCCTTCCCGCCGCCGGCGCATGCCGGGGTCTATCCCCTGCTCTTCTCCGGTCCGGTGCGCTTCGACCAGGCTTGCGCCTGGGTGAGCTTCGACGCGGATTACCTTGCGCTGCCGCTGCGCCGCGACTCCCGCGAGCTGGACCTGATGCTGAAGCGCGCCCTGCCGCTCACCGTGCTGCAGTACCGCCGCGACCGCCTGCTGGTGCAGCGCGTGCGCGAAGCCCTGCGGGCGCAGACCGCCGATCTCGGCAGCCAGGGGCTCACCGCCGAAGCCATCGCCGGCCGCCTCAACCTCTCCACCCGCACGCTGCACCGCCAGCTGCGGGAGGAAGGCGCCTCGCTGCAGCAGTTGAAGGACGAGGTGCGCTTCGCCGTCGCCGCCGAACTGCTGACCCGCAGCCAGCGCCCGGTGAAGCAGATCGCGCTCGCGGCCGGCTTCAACAACGAGAAGAGCTTCTCGCGCGCCTTCCGCTCATGGAGCGGAAAATCGCCGCTGGCCTATCGGGAGGGCCGGTAAGCCAGGCCCGCGGCCTCTCAGCCGCTCATTTCCACCCTGCGGAAAGAGCCCCTGCCCTTTGCCCCGCCGCCTCACCTGGCGGGGTCAAGCCCCTAGGTGCGCACCGCCGCGTACAGGGTCTTGATCAAGTCGGACTGGGTGATGATGCCCACCAGCCGGCGCTGGCCGTCGATGATGGGGATGTGGCGATGGCCGCCCTCGGAGAACACCGGCACCAGGTCGATGAGCAGGCGGTCGGCGCTGGACACCCGCACCTGCCGGCTCATGATCTGGCCCACCGTGTGCGCCGCCGGCTGCAGCCGGCTCTTGGCCTGGCGGAACAGCGCCCGCAACCGGTGGGTCAGGCCCTCATGGGCATCCAAGTCCACCTGGCGCATGAAATCGGCCACCGTCACGATGCCTATCAGGTGATGCTGGCTGTCGGTTACCGGCAGGGCCTTGACCTTGTGGCTGCGCATCAGCCCCCAGGCCTGCCGCAGCGACATATCCGCCCGCGCGGTGATGGGCGCCGGCGTCATCGCCTGGCCGCAGCGCAGGTCGCCCAGGGTGCGCTGGTAGGCGGCCGCCTCGGCATCCTCCAGCAGCGCCTCCAGGTCGTCGCGGCTGATATCGAGGATCTGGTTGTAGCGCGCCAGCGCCGCGTCCAGATCGAGGCGCCGAAGATGGCCGCTCTCCGGCTCCGCCGCCACCGCGCGCTCCACATGGGGCCAGCGCCGCCGGGTGAGGTTGTTGTAGAGCAGCCCCGCGCTCACCAGCAGGGCCGAGTCCAGCAATACCGGGGCCAGGGCGAAGCCGAAGTCATGGCAGTCGATCAACACCATCAGCAAGGCCGAGGCCCCGCCGGGCGGATGCAGGCAGCGCAGGGCGAGCATCAGCCCGATCGCCAGCCCCACCGCCAGCGCCGCGGCAAAAGCCGCGTCCGGGATCCAGCGGGCGCAGGCGATGCCGACCAGCGCCGACAAGGTGTTGCCGCCTATCACCGACCAGGGCTGGGCGAGTGGACTCGCCGGAACGGCGAACACCAGCACTGCGCTCGCGCCCAGTGGCGCGACCAGCGCCGCCGCCAGCGCTCCGTGGCCAGCGGCGCCGCTACCCTGCACCAGCCATGTTCCGCCCAGCGCGGCGACGAGTATCCCCAGCGCCGCGCCGCAACTGGCCCGCAGGCGTTCCCGGTAGTCGATGGAAAAAGGCTTGGGCCAGAGCGCCTTCGCGCTGGCGAGGAAGGCTGCGCGAAGGCGCTGGAAGAAGGTCGTGCTTGGAATCTCTGACATGGCAACCCACTGCCACGCCACGTCGTCTGACGGGCGGGTTCTACGAACAAGGAGGACCGGTCGGTCCCCACTGCGAGCGGCGTTGCTTGCGGATTTCCGCGCCTTTGCGGAGGCCGGATTCTAGCGTGTCTGACAGCGGCTTGTCGGTGGGTGGAAGCCTGACGATGCCGGATCGTTGCGGCCCGGTGATGCCTCCGCCGGCCAGCCCGCGCCGCAACTGCGGGCCGCTGCCTCAACCGAGGCCGCGCGCCATCAGGCTTGCGCACAGCAGGATGGGCGGGACCAGGATCAGCTGCGCCATCATCCATCGCCGCAGCGCCCGTAGCTCTCCGCAGCCGGGCAGCCCGGCGCGCCGGCGCCAGCCGAGGATGCGCAGAGTGGGCCTGAGCGAGAGCAGCCCGATCGCCAGGAAACAGGCCAGCTTCACCCAGAAGGCCTGACTGCCCAGGTAGTAGGCCCAGCCCTTCGCACCCCACAACAGCCTGGCACCGCCGGCCAGCAGCAACAGACCGGCCACCGCGCCGTAGCTCATGTCCAGCCGCGCCAGCAGGGTGACGAGGCGGCGTTCCGGCGGTTGGCCGGCCACGGCCCATTCGGCGAACAGCAGCGCCGCCAGCGCAAAGGCCAGAAGGTGATGGCCGGCGGCGAGGAGGGCATCCAGCAAGTTAGGATTCATGCCCGCGCGCCCCCTTCGGCCGCCCTGCCGTCTGCCCCCTCTGCCGGTGCCGCGAACGGCCACGCGCCCACGCAATACAAGGCCCAGGCGATGAACAGCGGCTGGAAGAGCGGCCGCACCCAGAAGTACCAGGCACCGAAATCCAGCCCGCTGACCGTCTGCCCCTTCAACGCCACATTGATGTTCGCCGCCACCACGCAGACCAGCATGACGGCCAGCCAGATGCCCGCCTGCCGCCGCAGCCCCGGCAAGCCCAGCCGCGCGAGGAGCGTGGCCGGCAGCAGCAGGCCGATCGCACCCGCGATCTCGGCTAAGCCGGTGAAATACACCAACGCCATCGCATGAGCCGCGAGCGCGTCCGGAATCATGGGCGCGTACCGGGTGGCCGCGTTGAGGAAGTGATCGCAGCCGGTGAAGAGGAAACCCAGCGCCAGCCCCCAGCGCATTGCCCCACGCAGGCAGAGCGCCCTGCCGGCAAGCCGCGAAAGTGCCCAGGAAAGCCCGGCCGCCACGGAAATCAGTACAAGAAAGCTCATGGAGAACTCCAGAGTGTTTACAATGGAAACATTGTTACTCTGGAATGTTAACGACGTCAACATGAGGAATGTCCGATGAGCAGCAGCTACCACCACGGTGACCTGAAGGCGGCGCTGCTCGCCTATGCGCGCGAGCAGATGGAACACGCCGGCTTCGACGGACTGTCCATGCGGGAGATGGCAAAAGCCGTGGGCGTCTCGCACACCGCGGCCTATCGCCACTTCGCCGACAAACAGGCGCTGCTGGACGTCGTCGCCACCGACAGCTTTTCCGAATTGCTGGAATTGACTCGCCAGGGCGCCGCGTCGGCCCCGGCCGAACCGAGAAGCCGGCTGCACGCCAGCGGGATGGCTTATGTGCGCTTCGGCCTCGGCGCGCCCCGCCGGCTGGCGCACATGTTCAGCGCGATGGATGCCCCGCAGGCCAGCGCATCCTTGCGGGCCGCCGGTTTCGGGCTGTTCGCTTTCCTGGAGGGCCTGGTGGGCGCCGGCCAGGTTGCAGGGGTGTTCCGCGCCGGCGATACGCACCAGTTATCGCGCGCCTGCTGGGCGATGGTGCACGGCCTCGCCACGCTGCCCAGCCTCGCCCGCCTCGCCCATTCCGGCACGGAACTGGAAACCGGACTGCGCAGCGCCGAGGAGGCGCTGGCGGTATTCCTGGACGGGCTGGCCAGGATGTGAGCAGGCGCGTGCCCTGGCCCGTGGCAGCAATATCGCTTGCGGGGTCCGGGCCGTCCGGGAAGGGCAGGAAGGTCTTGGCCCCGCCGAGGTGGCACTGCGGCAGCGGCCCGCGCTTGTCACACCCTGCCCTGCAGGCCGGTAAGAGGCCGCGTCGTGGCGAGAAGTCCTGAACCTGACCGATCCCAGGCGAGAGGCGCGGAAGCGCCAGGTCACCTGCTGGCGGAGCCGCTTACGGGCTTCCTCGGCCCCACGGCCTGGCGCCCGCTCGTCATCGCATCGCGGCGGCCACACCGCGCCCCTCCGCACAGCCCGGCCCAGCCTCAGTCCGTGCCCTGCCCCAGCAGCACGCCGTTCACCGTCACGCCATAGAGATTCACGCCGTCATTGGCGTGGTAGCGCAAGCGCGTCTTCTCGATCGAGCCGTCCACCAGCCGCGGGTCCTGCGGGCGTTCGTGGCTGTTCATGAAGGCGGCCACATGCCAGGCCTCTTCGTCGCTCAAGGAGCGGCCCTTGCCCAGCGGCATGCTCTCCTTGATGAAGGCGGCGGCAGTGTTGATGCGGTGCATGCCGGCGCCCCAGTTGAACGAGTCCTTGCCCCACAAGGGCGGGAAGACGTAATCGTCGCCGGACTTCTGCCCTTGGCCCTGATCGCCGTGGCACACCGCGCACTGAGCTGCGTAGATGGCCTTGCCCTTGGCGATGTCGTAGCCGCCTTTGGGCTGCGGGATCTCCGGATAGGCACGGCCGGGCTGTTCCTTGCCCACCGGAGCGCCGGTGGCGAGCCAGTAGGAATAAGCCGTGAGTGCGTTCAGCACCTTGCCGTCGGCCGGCGGCGGCTTGCCGTTCATGCTGAACTGGAAGCAGCCTTGGATGCGCTCGGCGTAGGAGTTCACCTTGTCGTTCTTCTTCCGGTAGGCCGGATACATCGGGTAGGCGCCCCACAAGGGTGCGGAGTCCGCCTTGCGTCCCTGTTCCAGATGGCAATTGCTGCAGTTCATGCCGTTGTCGACGTACTCGGCGGCAAGCTTGCGGGTGTCGACGAAGATGGCGCGGCCTTCGCGCACCAGCTTGCCGAAGGCATTGTCCGGCAGGTCGGCTTCCCGCGGCGGCGTGAAAGCGGCGGGCCGCGCCTGGGCCGTCGCCGGTTTGGGCGTCAGCTGGGACTGATCGTCCATCGCGATACCGGCGGCCCAGGCCGACACCGTCCAGAGCGGAGCGGCGGCTAGCGCGAAGAGCAGGCTGAAACGTTTCATTGCGGCACCCTCCACTCGGCCAGGCCGGCGAAGTACTCGGAGACCGCCTTCACCTCTTCCTCGCTCAAGCCGCGGGCGATGTGGCCCATGAGGTCGTTGGGATCGTTCTTGCGCGTGCCCTGGCGCCAGGCGTTCAACTGCGCGGCCAGGTACTCGGGCGACTGCCCGGCGAGCGGCGGAAATCCACCGCCCACGCCGGCGCCGCCGGGCCCGTGGCAGGCCACGCACTCGGGAATGTTGCGCTCCCAGGCGCCCCGCAGTGCCAGCGTGGCGCCCATGCCCGAGGCTTCGTCGGCACGGGTGACCCGCTTGATGACCGGGCCGGGCATCGCCGACACCCTGCTCGCCACCGCCGCGATTTCGCCTTCGCTCAGTGCCTGGGCGATGGGCTGCATCACCGGATTGATGCGGCTGCCGCTGCGGAAATCGGCCAGCTGTTTCGCCACATAGGCCGCGGAGACGCCGGCCAGCGCCGGAAAACCGGCGGCGCCCAGGCCCTGCCCATCCGCGCCGTGACAGCTGGTACAGGCGACCGCGACTGGATTCGCCCCGCCTTCCCGGTAGATCTTTCCGCCATCGGCGGCGAAGCCCGGCCCTGCTGCAAGCAACGCAGCCAGTATCACGGGCCTGGCGCACCGCAGAGTTGCGCTAAGCATGGTGAATCTCCCCCTGTCGGAGTTGGGCCGGCGGCCGCTACCCCGTTCTTTTGTTGATGTGTCTTTGACGTCTGAATCTTCGACGAAAGCACAATCCGGGAACCATAGGAAAAGAAGCATATTCAGCAGCACGCGAAAATATGCTAGGCGTCGCGCGAGCAGGCCATGCAGCGGGAGATTGCGCGGCAACAGGGCGGTTGCGGCGCACCGATTACCCCTGGGGAAAATAGGGAAAAACATCTAGGCGGCTTGTCCTTACAGCCGATTCGGCGCCGGCCCGGCTCTCCTAAAGTCGTAGCCACTCCCCGAACGACTGGAGCCCTGCCATGAAGTCC
>NZ_WUEI01000042.1 GCF_012911025.1 Azoarcus sp. TTM-91
GGGGAGAGGGGGCGCCCGGTAAGGGGCGAAGGTTGGTCACTCGAGCGCTGCTTCCCCCTCTCCCCCAGCCCCTCTCCCGCGAGGGGAGAGGGGTGCGAACCTGCCCGCCATGCGGGCGGCACTGCGGTGGGCTTTCTGCTCCAGCGACAGATACCCCGCCGGTAAACGAACAACGGGCTCCTCGCGGAGCCCGTTTTCATTCATCGCGCAGACTGTGCGATGGTGCTTCAGCCGCCGTACATCACTTGACCCTCGACCAGGGTGTAGCGCACCTGGCCGGGCAGCTCCAGGCCGAGGAAGGGCGTGTTCTTGCCCTGGCTCTTCAGCGCTTCGCGGCTCACCGTGGTGTAGGCCGCCGGGTCGAACACGCAGACGTCGGCGCGGGCGCCGACAGCCAGGTGGCCGGCCTTGGTGATGCCGACGATGGCGGCGGCGTCGGAGGTGATGCGGGCCAGTGCCTGCACCAGCGGCAGCTTGGCTTCGGCGGCCCACTTCAGCGTCAGCGGCAGCAGCAGCTCCATGCCGGTGGCGCCGGCTTCGGATTCGGAGAAGGGCGTCTGCTTGCCCTCGTCGTCCACCGGGGTGTGGTCGGAGCACACCGCGTTGATGCGGCCGTCGGCCAGGCCCTGCACCAGCGCCTCGCGGTCGCGGTTGCTGCGCAGCGGCGGCACCAGGTGGCAGTTGGCGTTGAAGTAGCCGATGTCCATGTCGGACAGGTGCAGGTGGTTGATGGAGACGTCGCAGCTCACATCCATGCCTTCGGTACGGGCCTGGTCCACCAGGGCGAGGCCGGCGGCGCTGGAGAGGCGGGTGACGTGCAGCCGGGCGCCGGTGATCTTGGCCAGCTGCAGGTAGGTATAGAGCGCCACCGTTTCCGCCGCCACCGGGATGCCGGGCAGGCCGAGGCGGCTGGCGACCTCGCCGTCGTGGGCATAGCCACCGCGGGCGAGGAAGGGGGCGATGGGCTGCAGCCAGACGCGGAAGCCGAAGGTGGCGGCGTACTGCATCGCCCGCATCAGCACCATGTTGTCGACGATGGGCACGTTGGCCTGGCTGAAGGCGACGCAGCCGGCTTCCACCAGCTCGGCCATCTCCGACAGGCGCTCGCCCTTCAGCCCCAGCGTCAGCGCGCCCACCGGGTAGATGTGGGCGCGGTTGAGCTTCTTGGCGCGGTAGCACAGCATTTCCACCAGGCCGGGCTCGTCCAGCACCGGGTCGGTGTCCGGCGGAATGGCGAGGCTGGTGATGCCGCCGGCCATGGCGGCTTCCATTTCGGTTTCCAGCGTGGCGAGGTACTCGAAGCCGGGCTCGCGCAGGCGGGCGGCGATGTCGATGAGGCCGGGGCAGACGACGAGGCCCTCGGCCTCGATCACCCGGTCTGCCTCGAAGCCGGCGGGGGCACTGCCCAGGCCGACGACGCGGCCGTCGGCGATGTAGACGTCCTGGACGCGGTCGACGTGGTTGGCCGGATCGATGAGCCGGCCCTTGGCGATCTGAATTCTCATCCCTTGTTCCTTACTGTCCCGCGAGCATGCTCATCACCGCCATGCGCACGGCGATGCCGAAGGTGACCTGGGGCAGGATCACCGCCTGGGCGCCGTCGGCCACGGCGGAGTCGATCTCCACGCCACGGTTCATCGGCCCCGGGTGCATGACGATGGCGTCGGGGCGGGCCAACGCCAGCTTTTCCTGCGTCAGGCCCCAGATCTTGTAGTACTCCTGCGGCGTGGGCAGCAGGGCGCCGTTCATGCGCTCGTTCTGCAGCCGCAGCATCATCACCACGTCCACATCCCTGAGGCCTTCGCTCATGTTGTGGAACACGCGCACGCCCAGCTTCTCGACCTCGGTGGGCAGCAGCGTGCGCGGGCCTATCACCCGCACCTCCGGCACGCCCAGCGTGGTCAGCGCGGCGATCTGGGAGCGGGCGACGCGGGAGTGCAGCACGTCGCCGACGATGGCCACCACCAGGTTGGAGAAGTCGCGCTTGTAGTGGCGGATGGTGTACATGTCCAGCAGGCCCTGCGTGGGGTGCGCATGGCGGCCGTCGCCGGCATTGACCACGTGGATGTGGTCGCGGGCGGTGGCCTGCAGGTGCTGGGCGATGAGCACCGGCGCGCCGCTGGCGGCATGGCGCACGACGAACATGTCGGCCTGCATCGCACACAGGTTGTCCACCGTGTCGAGCAGGCTCTCGCCCTTGGCGGTGGAGCTGGTGGAGACGTTGAGGTTCACCACGTCTGCGGACAGGCGCTTGGCGGCGATCTCGAAGGTGGTGCGGGTGCGGGTGGAGTTCTCGAAGAACAGGTTGAAGATGCTCTTGCCGCGCAGCAGCGGCAGCTTCTTCACCTCGCGCTCGGCCACTTCGGTGAAGGGCGCGGCGGTGTCGAGGATGGCGGTGATGACGTCGCGCGGCAGTCCGTCCAGCGTCAGCAGGTGCTGCAGCTCGCCATGCTTGTTCAGTTGGGGGTTACGCATCGATCAGCCTCAGGGTCAGCGTGCCGTCCTCCTCGCGTTCGAGCTGGAGGTTCTGGCTGGCGGGAAGGGGTTCCGGCAGGGTGAGGGCGCAGTAGCGGGCAGCGATGGGCAGTTCGCGGTCGCCGCGGTCCACCAGTACCGCCAGTTCGACGCGGGCGGGGCGGCCGAAGTCGAACAACTCGTTGAGCGCGGCGCGGGTGGTGCGGCCGGTGTAGAGCACGTCGTCCACGATGATCACCGGTGCGCCCTCCACCGCGAAGGGGATCTCGGTGCGCTGGGGCTGCGGATGCAGGCCACGGGCGCCGTAGTCGTCGCGGTAGAAGGAGACGTCGATGGCGCCTGGCGGATGGGAGAGGCCCAGTTCCTGCTGCAGGCGCTCGGCCAGCCACACCCCGCCGGTGTGGATGCCGACGAGCACGGTGTCGGGCGTGACATGGGGGCGCATCTGCGCGGCAAGTTGCCGGCAGAGCGTTTCAGCGTCAGGCAGTTGCATGTCGGGTTGAGTCCAGGAAGTGTTGCAGGATCAGTTGCGCGGCGACGGCATCCACCGCCGCCTTGCGGCCGCGCCAGTCGCGCACACCGGCTTCGCGCATCTCGGCGTCGGCGGCGGCGGAGGAGAGGCGTTCGTCCACCGTCGCCACCGGCAGGCTGTAGCGGCCGTGCAGCTGGTTGGCGAAGCGTCGGCAGCGGGCGGTGAGTTCGTGCGGGGTGCCGTCGAGGTGGGTGGGCAGGCCCACCACCAGGGCAACCGGCTTCCACTCTTCGAGCAGGCGGCCGATGGCGGCGAAGCGGTCGGCATTGCTCTCTTCGTGCAGTGTCAGCAGGGCATTGGCCTGGCCGGTCTCCAGTTCGCCAATGGCCACGCCGATGCGGGCGAGGCCGAAGTCGAAACCGAGCACCGTGCCGCGTGGCGGCTGCGAAACGGGATGGAACGAGGCGGAAACCGGGGCGCCCGGATCAGGCATGCCCGGCGACCTCGCTGAGCCGGGCGAAGTCGATGCCCAGCTTCTGCATCGCCGCGGCCAGCCGCTCCTCCGGCGGCAGGTCGAAGACGATGGCCATGTCGGCCTCGACGGTGAGCCAGGCGTTGTCGGCGATCTCCTGCTCCAGCTGGCCGGCGGCCCAGCCGGCATAGCCCAGGGTGATCAGCACTTCGCCTGGCTGGCCGTTGCTGCCGATGGACTGCAGGATGTCGCGGCTGCTGGTGAGGCCGACGTCGTCGTTCACCCGCAGCGTGGAGTGCCAGTCGCCGGAGGGCCGATGCAGCACGAAGCCGCGGTCGGTCTGCACCGGGCCGCCGAAATACACAGGCTGGGCGGCGAAGCCTTCGGCTTCCAGCGGCAGCTCCACCCGCTCGAACAGCGCGGCAACGGTCATGTCGATCGGGCGGTTGATGATGATGCCCAACGCGCCTTGCTCGTTGTGTTCCGCGATGTAGGTGAGGGTGCGGGAGAAATGGGGATCGGCCATGCTGGGCATGGCGATCAGGAAGTGGTGCGTGAGGTTGGCCGTGGGCGTTTCCATGCGCGCCATTTTACGCCGTCGCCGCGGTGGATGTGCGGGGAAGCGCTGCGCGGGTGGCCGACGCATAATCGCTGTCCCACGCCCGAGCCCCGTCACGCCATGTCCTCCGCCCTCGTCTGGTTCCGCCGCGACCTGCGCAGTTTCGACCATGCCGCCCTGTACCACGCGCTGCGCGCGGCGGACCGGGTGTACTGCGCCTTTGTCTTCGATACCGAGATCCTGGATGCGCTGCCCGGCCGCTGCGACCGCCGGGTGGATTTCATCCATGCCGCGGTGGTCGAGCTGGACGCAGCGCTGCGCCAGCTGGCGCAGCAGGCCGGGGCCGCCGGTGGTGGGCTGATCGTGCGCCATGGCCGTGCCGACGAGGAGATCCCCAGGCTGGCGAGCGAGCTGGGTATCGCCATGGTGTTCGCCAACCGCGACTACGAGCCGGCGGCCATCGCCCGCGATGGCCGGGTGAGCGCGGCGCTGGCGCAGGCGGGCGTCGGCTTCGCCGATTTCAAGGATCAGGTGATCTTCGAGCGCGACGAGGTGCTGAGCCAGAGCGGCCAGCCCTATAGCGTGTTCACGCCCTATAGCAAGGCGTGGCTGAAGCAGCTGGATGACTTCCAGGTACGTGCCTATCCGGTCGAGAAGCACGCGGCGGCACTGACCGCGCCACCGGCGGGCAGAGGGGTGCCAACGCTGGCCGACATCGGTTTCAGCGCCAGCGATCTCGATGCGCTGCGCCTGCCCACCGGCATGCGCGGCGGGCGCAGCCTGTTCGAAGATTTTCGCGGCCGCATCGGCCGCTATCAGCGCGCGCGGGATTTCCCGGCGGTGAAGGGCGTGTCCTATCTTTCCGCCCATCTGCGCTTCGGCACCGTCTCCATCCGCGAACTGGCTGGCCATGCCTGGCGCGAGGGCGGCGCGGGGGCGGAAACCTGGCTGAAGGAACTGATCTGGCGGGATTTCTACCAGATGATCCTGTGGCACAGGCCGGACGTGGTGGATCACGCCTTCCGCCCGGAATACGAGGCCATCCGCTGGGACGAGGCACCGGCGCTGTTCGAGGCCTGGCGCCAGGCGCGCACCGGCTATCCGCTGGTGGACGCGGCGATGCGCCAGCTCAGCAGCAGCGGCTACATGCACAACCGCTTGCGTATGGTCACCGCCTCCTTCCTGACCAAGGATCTGGGCGTGGATTGGCGCCTGGGCGAACGCCATTTCGCCGAGCTGCTGCTGGACTACGACCTGGCGGCGAACAACGGCGGCTGGCAGTGGGCGGCCTCCACCGGCTGCGATGCCCAGCCGTGGTTCCGCATTTTCAATCCGGTGACGCAATCGGAAAAATTCGACCCGGAGGGCAAGTTCATCCGCCGCTACCTGCCGGAACTGGCCAGGGTGCCGGACAAGTTCATCCACGCACCGTGGAAGATGGGCGGCATAGACCAGAGCGTGGCGGGCGTGCGCATCGGCGTGGACTATCCGGCGCCGGTGGTGGACCACGCCGAGGCCCGCGAACGCACGCTGGCGCGTTTCGGCGTGCTGGCCAGGGGGTGAACGAAGACGGCGGGGGCGCTTGCGCGGCCCCCGCCGTGGTACCACGCCCGCTGCAGGGCGCCGCTCAGGCCGGCGTACGCGCGGTGTAGCCCGCCAGCAGGCCGAGCAGTTCCTCTTCCTGGTAGGGCTTGCCGAGGTAGTGGTTGGCGCCGACCTCTTCCGCGTAGCGGCGGTGCTTGTCCGCCAGCCGGGAGGTGATCATGATCACCGGCACCAGGCGGGTGCGGGCATCGGCGCGGATGTTGCGCACCAGATCGAAGCCGTCCATGCGCGGCATCTCGATGTCGGACAGGATCACGTCCGGCACTGTCTCGATCAGCTTCTCCAGCGCATCCACGCCGTCCTTGGCTGTCACCACCCTATAGCCTTCGCGCTCCAGCAGGCGGCCGGTGATCTTGCGCACGGTGAGCGAGTCGTCCACCACCATCACCGTCGGCTGGCTGGGCGGCGCGGCGACTGCCGGCTGCGTGTTGTCCTCACCGCCATCCTCGTCCGCTTCGGCCAGGCTGCGGCTGGCCAGCGCCACCGGGTTCAGGATGAGCACGATCTCGCCGTCGCCCAGCACGGTGGCGCCGGACATGCCGACGATGCGTGCCAGCTGCGGCCCGGCGTTCTTGACCACGATTTCCTGATTGCCGCGCAGCGCGTCCACATGCAGCGCCAGCGTCTGCGCACCGGCGCGCAGCAGCAGCACCCAGTTGTAGCGCTGCACTTCCGGCCGCGTCTGGCGGTCGCCCAGCAGGCGCGGCAGGTAGCGGTAGGCGTAGCGCTCGCCCATCCACTCGGTGCCCTTGTCGTTGCGCAGCTTTTCCAGCGCGTCCGCCTTCAGCTCCATGACCTGGGCGACCATGCTGGAGGGAATCGCGTAGCTGCGGCCGCCGGCGCGCACCAGCAGCGCTTGCGTCACCGCCAGCGTCAGCGGCAGGTAGATGCGGAACACGGTGCCCTTGCCGGCGTCGCTGTGCACATCGATGCGGCCGCCGACCGCGGCGGTTTCCGCCTTGACCACGTCCATGCCGACGCCGCGGCCGGCAACGGTGGATACCGCGCCGGCGGTGGTGAAGCCGGGGACGAAGATGAGGTTGGTGAGGCGACGCTCGTCCGCGTGCTCGTCCGCGCTCAGCAGGCCGTTGGCGCGGGCGCGTTCGGCGATGCGGGCGAAATCCAGGCCTGCGCCGTCGTCGCTCAGTTCCAGCGCGATTTCGTTGCCTTCCTGGCTGACACTGAGGGTGATCTGGCCGATGGCCGGCTTGCCGCCGGCCTCGCGCTGGGCAGGGGCCTCGATACCGTGGGCGAGGGCGTTGCGCAGCAGGTGTTCCAGCGGCGCCACCATGTGCTCCAGCACGCCGCGGTCCACCTCGATGCGGCCGCCGCGCAGGTCCAGGTTGGCGCGCTTGCCGAGGTCCTTGGCGGCCTGGCGGACTACGCGGTAGAGGCGGTCGGCGAGGCTGTCGAAGGGCACCATGCGCACGCTCATCAGCGCCTGCTGCAGCTCGCGCGACAGCCGCGCCTGGCCATGCAGGGCGATGTCGGCGCCGTCCAGGTTCTTCAGCAGGTTCTGCTGCACCGTGGTGACGTCATTCACGCTCTCCGCCATCATCCGCGTGAGTTCCTGCAGGCGGGTGTAGCGGTCCATCTCCAGCGGGTCGAATTCGCCGTGGGCGGATTCGGCCTGGGCGATGCGCGACTGCATCTGCACGTCGGCCTGGATCTCGACCTCGCGTAGCTGATTGCGCAGGCGGATGACGTTCTCGGTGAGGTCCAGCAGCGAGCGCCGCAGGGTGCGCAGCTCGCCTTCGATGCGGGTGCGGGCGATGCCGATCTCGCCGGCTTCGTTGACGAAGCGGTCCACCAGGTCGGCACGCACCCGCAGCGTGGGCGAGGCGATGTTCTCGATGTCGGCGGCGGCGTCCTTGCCGTCGCCATGGTCGACGGCCGGGGCTGTTTCCGCGGCAGGCGCCGCCGGCGTGGCCGTGCCCTCCGCCGCCCTGGGAGACTGGATGTCGGCCGGCGCGGGCATGGCCTCGCCGCGGGCGAGGGCATCCATTGCCTGCTGCACGAAGTCCAGGCCGGTGGCGAGGTCTTCGATCTGCGCCGCCGGCGCGCGGCCGCTCTTCTGCCCGGCCTCGAAGCGGGACTCCATCTGGTGCAGGCGTTCGCCCAGGGTCATCGCGCCGGCCATGCGGGCGCTGCCCTTCAGCGTGTGCAGCAGGCGGGCGACGGCCTGCGGGTGGGCGGCCTGCGCCGGTTCGTCTTCCCAGCCGCGCAGTTGGGCATGCAGCTCGCCCACCAGCTCCACACCTTCTTCCAGGAAGATGGGCAGCAGTTGCTCGTCGATGTCGTCGTGGACCGGCGAGGGCGCCTCCTCGTCCGCCGGCTCCGGCTCGGCGGTGCTGGCCGGGCTGCTGGCGAGGGCCTCGGCGAGTTCCGCCGCTGCCGCTGTGGGCAGCGGGGCGTCCAGCGGCTGCGGGGCCGGCAGTTCTTCGATCAGCGGCCGGGCGCTGCGGTCCAGCTGGTCCACCAGCTCGGGCACTTCCAGCGGCAGTTGCTGCTGCGCCACCTCGGCGAGCATGGCTTCCAAGGTGTCGGTGACGGTGGTGAACAGCGCCGTCTCATCGGCGGTAGGTGGCTGCGACAGGTCGCGCAGGCGCTGCTGCGCATGTTCAAGCGCGCGTGCCAGGGTGTGCAGCGCAGTCAGGCGGGCGGTGCCGGAGATGCCGGCCAAGGTGTGGGCGGCGCGCACCGAGGGTTCCTGCGGCAGCAGCGTCGGATTGGCCGCCAGGCGGATGAACTCCTGGTGCAATGTGGCGATGTGGTGCCGGGCCTCGCCGAGGAAGAGGTCGTACAGCGGGCGGGATATTTCCGTGTCGCCGAGGCGGACGAAGTCGGCGCCGCTTTCCGGCGTCCCGGTAGATGCTTCGGCGGCCGGCGGTGGGGATTCCTCGGCGACGAGCTCGCCATCATCCTCTGCGGCTTCCGGCAGCGGCGGCAGGGCCTCGTCCTCCAGCTCCAGGTCGATGTCGAGATCGTCCAGGGGAAGGGGCACGGCCTGCACTGGTTGCGGTTGCGCTGCCGGCCCACTCTCCGTGGCGCCGCCAGCCGCTCCGGCCCGCTCTGGCCCGCCAGGCGTGCCGGTGTCGTCCAGCAGATAGCTGCTGTCCAGCTCGAGCGAGGTTTCCTCGGAATGGAAGCCTTCGTCCACCAGCGGTGGCACCGCCAGGGGCAGGGGCGTGGCGGGGGCTTCGGCCTCCACCGGCAGGATCTCGCCGTCGTCGGACAGGGAGAGGTCGGGAAACTCGAGCGAGGTCTCCATCAGGCCGTCCCGCGTTTCCGCCGCGGGGGCGCTCAGCACCGCCGGCTCCTGTGCCGGCGTGTCGGTGGCGCGCAGGCGCTCGGCCTCGGCCAGCAGCGCGGCCTCGGCTTCGGGGTCCGGGCTGCTCTGGCCGGCACCGGCCTCCAGCTGGGCGACCCAGGCGGCGAAGTACTGGTGGGCGGCGTCTATCAGGTGGTGCAACGCCGGGCTGGGTTGCCACTCCAGCTGCAGCCAGCGGTTCAGGGTCTGCTCAAGGCCCCAGGCGGCTTCGCCGAGTTCGCGCAGGCCGACCATGCGCCCGCTGCCCTTCAGGGTGTGGAAGCCGCGGCGGATGGCGGTCAGCGTCTGGCTGTCGGCGGGCGAGGTACGGGAGAGTTCGAGCTGCTCGGCGATGGTGGCGAGAACGTCGTGCGCTTCCTCGATGAAGATGCACAGCAGCTCGGCGTCGATCTCGGCGTCGCTGGCTTCGATCAGCTTCCGGGTCTCGGCGGCCGGGGCGGGAACAGCGACCGGCTCGGGCGCGGGCGGATCGAAGTCGGCTAGTTCCAGAGGCTCGAGTTCCAGCGCCGCCACTTCCTCGGCTTCCGGTTCCGGGGCCGTGGGCGCCGGTGCGGCCGGCGGGGCTGGATTGTCCTCGGCGGGCACGGCGAGGTCGGCGGCCTCGGCCTCCTCGGTGGCCTTGCTGGCCTCCGGGTCGAGGAACTCCTGCAGGCTGCTGCGGCCGTGCTGCAGGGACTGGACGTAGAAGCCGAGCGCCGACAGCCGGTGTGCCAGGGCTTCGAATGCGGCGGGATCGCCGCTCTCGCCGCCGGCGAAACGGGCGATCTCCCCGGCGGCCTGGTGCACGAGGGCGATGGCTTCGGTTTCGCCGAGCAGCATCAGCGCGCCTTCGATCTGCTGCATTGGCGCCGACAGCTGGGCCAGCGGCGCGCGTTTTTCCTGGTTGCGGAAGAAATCGTCCAGCGCCTGTTCGATGTGCGCCAGGCTGGTGAGGATCTCCCGCGACAACTGGGCCAGGGCTTCCTTTTCCTGGGCGCGGCGGGCGGCGGCGAGGCCGGGCGCGGGGCCGGCGGCCTGCAGGTCGTCGCCCTGTTCCAGTGCCTGCAGGCGCTGCAGGGTGGCGTCCACTTGCTGGGCGAGGTCGTTTTCCGCGATGCCGCGGTCCACTGCGGCCTCGGCCAGCAGCAGCGCGGTGGCGACTTCCAGGCCGATGGTCTCGGAGAAGCGCAGCGGGTCCTTGCGCAGCCACTGGATGAAGCCCTGCAGGCCTGCGAGCAGGCGGTCCAGCGCGGGCCGGCCGAACTGGGCGAGCGCGCTCGCCAGTTCCGTCAGCTCGGTGTCGAAGCGCGGCAGGGCGACGGCGCTGCCTTCACTGAACTCGGTCCAGCATTCCTTGGCGGTATTTAGCCGGGTGCGCAGGCTTTGCAGCAAGGGGGCCAGCGGCACCTCGCTGACGCGGGCGCTGGCCGGGGGCAGCAGGGCGTCCAGCTGCCAGGTCGCGCGTACGGCGCGCTGCTGTTCGGTAGTGGCCGGGGCCTGGGCGACGAGGTAGAGCAACTCGCGCAGCAGGCGCTCTGGGGCCGCCGGATTGCCGGCTAGCTGGCGGCGCAGCTGGGCGTCCAGCTGAGCGCACAGGCGGCGGGCGGCGTCCATGTTGACACCGCCGGCGGCGACAGCGTCGAAGAAGGCCTGGGCGCCCCACCACAGGCTGCGCGCCAGCGGGTGTTGCTGCAGGGCTTCGATATCGGCGGCGGCGGCGCGCATTTCCGCCGGGCCGGCGGCTTGGCCGGGGCGGCGCAGCAGGTCGAGCAGGCCGCGCTCGAAGCGGGTGCGCAGGGCGCGCAAAGCGAGCTGGAGCGCGGCGCCCTCGGGCGGGCGCGGGTCGTCGGCGCGGCGCGGCGGGCGGATGCCGAGGTCGGGGAAGAAGAGCTCGACCGGGGAGCCGGTGTCGCCGCGGGCGTTGTTGATCTCCTGGTACAGCGGCGCCAGCCGCATCGGCTGGTCGGGTGCGCCGCGGGCGATTTCTTCCAGGTAGTTGCCGATACTGGCCAACGCACGGCGCGCCAGTGCCAGGGTGGCGTCATCCACCGGCACTTCGCCGCGGGCGAGCTTGCCCAGCAGCTGGTCGAGCGCGGCGGCGAACTGGGTGAGGCCGTCGAGGCCGACGATGGACAGGGCGCCGCGGACCTGGTGCAGATGCGTTTGCGCGAACTGGACCTGGGGGGCGCCGTCGCTCGTGCTGCCGGCCTGCTCCAGCGCATCTGCGGCACGCGCGAGCGCGAGGTCGATTTCGCTCTTGACCCAGGTGAGCGGACCGAGGTCGGCTTCGATGGCTTGCGTCATGTGTCTGTCTCTTGCGCCGGTACTCAGACCTTGAAGCCGGAAACCGAGCCCTTCAGTTCCACCGCGAGGTCGGCGAGCTGACCGATGGAGACCGCGGTCTGCTTGGTGCCCAGGGTGGTCTGCTCGGTAATGGCGAGAATGTCCTTCATGGTTTCCGCCACCCGGGTGGCGGTGGCCGCCTGCTGCTGGGTGTCGGTGGAGATCTGTTCAATCAGGCGGGCGGCTTCGATGGATACCTGGCCGATCTCGGCCAGCGCCTGGCCGGCGGCGTCGGACAGCTGGGCGCCTTCGACCACGTCGCGGGTGGCGTTTTCCATCGCGCCCACTGCGTCCTGGGTGTCGGTCTGAATGGTCTTCACGATCGCCGAGATCTGCTTGGTCGCCTCGGCGGAGCGTTCCGCCAGGCGCTGCACTTCTTCCGCAACCACGGTGAAGCCGCGGCCGGCGTCGCCGGCGGAGGCGGCCTGGATGGCGGCGTTCAGCGCCAGCACGTTGGTCTGCTCGGTAATGTCCGAGATCAGTTCCACGATTTCGCCGATCTCCTGGGAGGACTCGCCCAGGCGCTTGATGCGCTTGGAGGTTTCCTGGATCTGCTCACGGATTTCGTTCATGCCCTTGATGGTGTTTTCCACTGCGTCGGCGCCCTTGCGCACCGATTCCAGCGAGCGGCGAGCCACCTGCGCGGACTGCAGTGCGCGTTCGGAGGAGTCGGTCATCGACGCTGCCATGCGCTGCACGGTGGAGCCGGCTTCCTCGATCTCGCGCGACTGGCGCTCGGTGGCGCCCAGCAGTTCGCTGGAGGTCTTCTGCGCCGACTGGGTGGCGGCGGTCACGCGGGTGGCGGCGTCGTTGATCCGGCGCACCAGCACCGAGAGTTCTTCAATGGTGTAGTTCACCGAGTCGGCGATGGCGCCAGTGATGTCCTCGGTCACCGTGGCGCGGATGGTGAGGTCGCCGTCGGCGAGGTCGCCCATCTCGTTCATCAGCCGCAGAATGGCCTGCTGCGTGAGGTTGCGCTCGTTTTCCGCAGACTGGCGCTGGGTTTCGGCGGCGGCACGGCGGGTGGCGAGGTCGTCGTTGTAGACCTTGGCCATGAAGCCGAGGACGGCGAGGCCGAGCAGCGCGGTGACGGCGATCAGCGCGGAAACAAGGCTGAAGCCGCGGCTGTTGCTGTTGAGCGCTTCGGCCAGCGCCTGGGTCTGCGCCAGCAGCGGCGCGGAGTCGCGGAAGATGCGGCTGCCGGCCTGCTTGGCCTGCACCAGCAGCTGGATGTTGCCGAGGATGCCGGAGACCGCCTCCAGCGTTTCCTTGGCGGCTTGGTCAAGTTCGCCGATGCGGGCGCGCGTCTCGGCGTCGGCGCTCATCTGCGACAGCAGGCCCAGCTGCTCGCGGAAGGCGTTGGTGTCCTTGCCCAGCAGGAAGGCGACTTCCGGGTCGATCGCGTCGGCCACCAGCAGGGCGTTGGCGTTCTTGGCGATGCGCTGGGTGAGCATCACCGCGCGGTTGGCGGTGACGATGTCGCGGGCGTTGGCGCCGCCCTGGAGCTTGAGCGCAGCCACTTGTTCGCTGAGATCCAGCAAGCCGGCGTTGCCGTTGTTGATCGCTGCCACCGAGGCGTTCAGGGTGACCAGGTTCTTCTCCTGTGCGAGCAACTGGCGGGCGTCCTGCTCGCTCTTGTGCCAGGTGTCGGCCAGGGTCTGCAGCGCAGGACGGGCCGCTTCCGGCACGGCAGGTACATAGCCGCCGTCAAGGTCGCTGCCGGCCTGCAGCGCGGTCAGCAGGCTGGAGAAGCGGGCGCTGCCGCTGCGCAACTCGGTGAAGGCCTGGCTGTTGCCTTGCAGCGCGAGCTGGGCGGATTTGGCGATCTGCTGCGACAGCATCTGCATTTCACCGGCGGCGGCCACATGGGTGGTGGCGTCGGCGGACTGCCGGCCCTGGTAGATGACCAGGCCGGCGGTGACGGCGACCAGCAGGGCGAAGCCGATGCCGAGGATGCGGATCTGTTCGGTCACCGGGCGGTCGCCGAGCAGGCGTTTGCGCGGTGCGGGAGGCCGTCCGGGAACGTGGGTCTCCATGATGGTGGTGTCCGGGGCGGAACTGCCCGCGGTGGCCATTTTCTTGCCGAAGAGCTTCAATGCCATGTTGCGTGCTCCGCCGCTATAGCGTGTGGGGGTCGATTGGGAAGGAGGTAGGCCGCGCCTCAGCCGGCGCCGGCATCGAGGAAACCGGGGTGGGCGAGGAGGCGCTGAACGTCGAGGCGTAGCCACGGGCGGTCCTGCACGTCGCGCAGGCGTTGCCCCACCCAGGGGCGTTCATCCGTGGCGTCGCCATCGGCTTCGAAGTCGTCGCCGCTGCGCAGGCCGGAGGCGCGGGAAACCAGCAGGGCGCAATGCACCCCGTGGCGGGCGCCGACCAGCAGCAGGCGGGCGTGGCCGGAGGGCGCCACCAGCGGCCCGCCGTGAAAAGCAGAAAAATCCACCACGCCGTACAGCGTGCCACGCACGTTCGCGAGGCCGCGGTACCAGGGCTGGGTGAGGGGTACCGGCGACAGCGGCGGCGGTGGCAGGACCTCGCCCGAGTCGGCCAGCGCGACCAGCCAGTTCTCGTTGCCCGCCTGCACGCCCAGCAGGCCACGGCGTTCGCCGCTCTTCGCTTCGGCCAGGCGGCGGACCAGGCTTTCCTGGAATTCGCGCAGGCTGATCCTCTTGGACATGGTGGCCTTGTTCCCGCGTTACTTGTTTTTGATTGCCTCGATGCGGGCCAGCAATTCCTTGTGGTCCACCGGTTTGACCAGGTAGTCGTAGGCGCCCTGGCGCATGCCCCAGATCTTGTCCGTCTCCAGCGACTTGCTGGTGCACATGATGATGGGGATGGCGCGGGTGAGATCGTCGCGGGAAATGGTGCGGGTGGCCTGGAAGCCGTTCATCCCGGGCATGACGACATCCATCAGGATGAGGTCGGGCAACTCGCTGCGGCTCTTGGCGATTGCGTCCTCGCCGTTCTCGGCGGTCACCACCTGATAGCCGTTGCGGGTGAGGACGTCGGTAAGGACGAAACGCTCGGTGGGCGAGTCGTCTACGACGAGGATTTTCTTGATCGGCATGGTTAGCGTCATTCCATGGACGGGGTCAACGGGGGGCGCGGCCGCAGTGGGCCGCAACCGCCTTCAGCAGGCTGTCCTTGGTGAAGGGCTTGGTGAGGTACTCGTCGGAGCCGACCATGCGGCCGCGGGCGCGGTCGAACAGGCCGTCCTTGGACGAAAGCATGATCACCGGCGTGGAGGACAGGCGGGCGTTCTTCTTGATCAGCGCGCAGGTCTGGTAGCCGTCCAGGCGCGGCATCATGATGTCGACGAAAATGACGTCGGGGTGGTGGTCGGCGATCTTGGCGAGGGCGTCGAAGCCGTCCTCCGCCAGCAACACCTGGCAGCCGGCCTGGCCCAGGAAGATCTCCGCGCTGCGGCGGATGGTGTTGCTGTCGTCTATGACCATCACCTTGAGTCCGGTCAGGTCCATGGTGTCAGTCCTCGGTATCCCTGCGCTGCGGGTGCGGGAACCGCATCATACGCAAGGCGTAGGCGGCGGGGGAACTCCGGCTGCTTGAATGTCATATTTCGACGAGCTCGAAGTCTTCCTTGCGGGCGCCGCATTCGGGGCAGGTCCAGTTGGGCGGGATATCGCCCCAGCGGGTGCCGGGGGCGATGCCTTCATCGGGCAGGCCGGCGGCTTCGTCATAGATGAAGCCGCAGATCAGGCACATGTAGGTCTTGTAGGGTGCGTCAGCCATCGCTTGGCGTGTTCGGCTTGGATTGGCGGTAAAATCCGTCGCATCTTACCCCATTTTCCCGGCCGCGCCAGACGCGCCGGTATCCCTTCTGTCATGCCAGTTGCAATGCCGGATGCTCCCCCAGTCGTACTTTGTCTTTCCGCTGGCGATGCCACCGGCGGCGGCGGCCTGCCGTCCGACATCCTGACTCTGGCGAGCATGGGCTGCCACCCGCTCGCCATCCAGACTGCGGTGGTCGTGCGCGATACCCGCGGCATCGAGGAAACCCTGGCGCTGGAGCCGGACACGGTCGCCGCTCAGGCGCGCGCCGTGCTGGAGGACATCCCGGTACATGCGTTCAAGCTCGGCTACTGCGGCAGCGTGGAGAACGTGGCGGTGATCGCCGAGATCCTGTCCGATTACCCGGAGGTGCCGCTGGTGCTGGAGCCGGCGCTGTATGCCGGCGTGGAAGAGGGCACCGAGGAGGACGTGGTCGCTGCGCTGACCGAGCTGATCCTGCCGCAGACTTCGCTGCTGGTCGCCGGCCGCCATGAGGTGATGCGGCTGGCTGGCATTGATGCCGACGACGACAGTGAGGAAGCGCTGTCGGCGGAGGAGGCGGTTGCCCGCCTGCTCGCCCTCGGCACCGAATACGTGCTGCTCACCGGTGGCAGCGAGCAGGGGCCGCAGGTGATCAACGTGCTGCTAGGCGAAGGCGGTGTGGTCCGCACCGACGCTTGGGAGCGCCTGCCCTCGCGCTATCTCGGCGCTGGCGCCACGCTGGCGGCGGCCGCGGTGGCGGCGCTGGCGCATGGCATGACCATGCCGGAGGCGGTGCGCGAGGCGCAGGAGTTCGCCCAGCAGGCGCTGCGCCACGCCTACCGGCCGGGCATGGGGCTGGCACTGCCGGATCGCTTCTTCTGGGCGCGCGGGCATGAGGCTGGCGATGAGTGAGCAGCGCCTCGCCGGCCTGCGCGGCCTCTACGCAGTGACTCCGGAACTGGATGACACCGCCGCGCTGCTGCTGGCGCTGGAGAAGGTGCTGGCCGGCGCGCCGGCGCTGCTGCAGTACCGCGGCAAGTCGCCCGACCCGGCGCTGCGCCGCGAGCAGGCGCAGGCGGTGGCTGCCCGCTGCCGTGCTGCCGGCGTGCCGCTGGTGGTCAATGACGATGTCGGACTGGCTTTGGCGGTCGCCGCCGATGGCGTGCACCTCGGCCGGGATGACGGCGACATCGCCGCCGCCCGTGCGGCGCTGGGGCCGCAGCGCCTGCTGGGCGTGTCCTGCTACGACGAATGGGCGCTGGCACGGGCCGGCGCCGGCGCCGGGGCGGACTACGTCGCCTTCGGTGCGATGTTTCCCTCGCCGACCAAGCCGCAGGCGGTGCGTGCGCCGCTGGAACTGCTGGGCCGCGCCCGCCGCGAGCTGGGCGTGATGGTGGTGGCGATAGGCGGCATCACGCTGGAGCGCGCGCCGGCGCTGGTCGAGGCCGGCGCCGACCTGCTCGCCGTCATCACCGACGTCTTCGACGCGGCCGATCCCGCTGCCCGCGCCGGCGCCTATCGCCGGCTCTACGTTCCAGGCTGAGCCGCGGCGGCAACGGCGCTACGCGCTCCGGCTTCGTCCTTTCTTCCTTCACCGCTTTCCCTTTTACTCCCGAGTCCGCACATGTCCGATTCCAGCAGCCGCAACGAAGCCCTGTTCCAGCGCGCCCAGCGCACCATCCCCGGCGGCGTCAATTCGCCGGTGCGCGCCTTCCGCTCGGTGGGTGGCACGCCGCGCTTCATCGAACGCGCCGAGGGCGCGCGGGTGTGGGATGCGGACGGCAAGGCCTATGTGGACTACGTCGGTTCCTGGGGGCCGGCGATCACCGGCCATGCCCATCCGGCCATCGTCGAGGCGGTGCGGGAGGCGGCGCTGCGCGGTCTGTCCTTCGGCGCGCCCACCGAGAGCGAGGTGGAGATGGCCGAGCGCATCTGCGCACTGCTGCCCTCGGTGGAGATGGTGCGGCTGGTGAGCTCCGGCACCGAGGCCACGATGAGCGCCATCCGGCTGGCCCGCGGCTTCACCGGGCGCGACGCCATCGTCAAGTTCGAGGGCTGCTACCACGGCCATGCCGACAGCCTGCTGGTGAAGGCCGGCTCCGGCCTGCTGACCTTCGGCAACCCGTCTTCCGGCGGCGTGCCGGCGGACTTCGCCCACCACACCATCGTGCTCGACTACAACGACCTGGAGCAGGTGGAGACCGCCTTCAAGGCGAGGGGCAGGGAGATCGCCGCCGTCATCGTCGAGCCGGTGGCCGGCAACATGAACCTGGTGAAACCGGCGCCCGGCTTCCTCGAAGGCCTGCGCCGGCTGTGCGACGAATACGGCGCGGTGTTGATCTTCGACGAGGTGATGACCGGTTTCCGCGTTGGCCCGCGGGGGGCGCAAGGGCTGTACGGCATCGTTCCCGACCTCACCACGCTGGGCAAGGTCATCGGCGGCGGCATGCCGGTGGGCGCCTTCGGCGGCCGCCGCGACATCATGGAGAAGATCGCGCCGCTGGGGCCGGTGTACCAGGCCGGCACGCTGTCCGGCAGTCCGGTGGCGGTGGCCGCTGGCCTGGCCTCGCTGAAGCTGATCGAGGCGCCCGGCTTCTACGCCGCGCTGGGGGCACGTACCGCGGCGCTGGCCGCCGGCCTGGCGGATGCGGCGCGCGAGCACGGCGTGGCATTCAGCGCGGATACCGTGGGCGGCATGTTCGGCGTCTATTTCAGCGCCCGGCCGCCGGCCTCCTCCGCCGACGTGATGGCCTCCGACCGCGAGCGTTTCAACCGCTTCTTCCACGCCATGCTGGACGCCGGCCACTACTTCGCGCCCTCTGCCTTCGAGGCCGGCTTCGTATCCGCTGCGCATACCGAGGGGGACATCGCCGCCACGGTGGCGGCGGCGCGCGAGGTGTTCGCGAAGCTGGGCTGAGAGAGCCTGCGGCTGCCGGCCGGCGGTTGATCCCGCGCTGCCGGCAGCGACGCGTCGGGCCGCGCAGCGGCGGCGGTCTGCGGCCGCCCGCGGCGGGATTTACAGCAGGAACAGCGTCGCCAGCCCGAGGAAGATGAAGAAGCCGCCGGAGTCGGTGATGGCGGTGATCAGCACCGAGCTGCCGACCGCCGGATCGGCACCCAGGCGCTGGCGCAGCATCGGAATGACCACGCCGGCGGTGGCGGCCAGCAGCAGGTTGAGCGTCATCGCCGCGGTCATCACCGCGCCCAGCGAGATGCTGTGGTACAGCCACCAGGCTAGCACGCCCAGCAGCCCGCCCCACACCACGCCGTTGATCAGCGCGACGCTGATTTCCTTCTTCAGCAGCCGCTTCATCGCGCTTTCCTCCACCTGCCCCATGGCGATGGCGCGGACGATCATGGTGATGGTCTGGTTGCCGGAGTTGCCGCCTATGCCGGCGACGATGGGCATCAGCGCGGCCAGCGCTACCAGCTTCTCGATGGAGCCTTCGAACAGGCCGATGACGCGGGAGGCGACGAAGGCGGTGACCAGATTCACCGCCAGCCACGCCCAGCGGTTCTTCACCGAGTCCCACACCGAGGCGAAGATATCTTCCTCCTCGCGCAGACCGGCGTGGCTCAGGATCTCGGCCTCGGATTCTTCGCGGATGAAGTCCACCACGTCGGCCACGGTGAGGCGGCCGATCACCCGCTTCTCGCGGTCCACCACCGGCGCCGAGACGAGGTCGTAGCGCTCGAAGGCCTGGGCGGCGTCGTCGGCGTCGTCCTCCGGCTCGAAGCTGATGATGGCCTCCTTGCGCATCACCTCGGCGACGTCTGTCTCCGGGTCGTTGATGAGCAGGGACTCCAGCGACAGGATGCCCTTCAGATGGTCCTCCCGGTCCACCACGAAGAGCTTGTCGGTGTGGTCCGGTAGTTCCTCGAAGCGGCGCAAGTAGCGCAGCACCACTTCCAGGGTGATGTCCTCGCGCACCGTGACCATGTCGAAGTCCATCAGCGCGCCCACCGAGTCCTCCGGGTAGGACATGGCCGCGCGCAGCTGCTCCCGGCCTTCACTGTCGAGGGACTGGAAAACGTCCTGGATGACTTCCGGCGGCAGGTCGGGCGCCAGGTCGGCGAGCTCGTCGGCGTCCAGCGACTCGGCGGCCGCCTTCAGTTCCTCCGGCGCCATCGTCTCGATCAGCGATTCCCGCACCGCGTCCGAGACTTCCAGCAGGATCTCGCCGTCGCGCTCAGCCTTCACCAGCTCCCAGACGAACAGGCGCTCGTCGCGCGGCAAGGCTTCCAGGATGTAGGCGATGTCCGCCGGGTGCAGCGAATCCAGCTTGGCCTGCAGGCCGGCTACATGCTGCTTGTGCACCAGCGTCTCGACGAGGTCGTGGCGCGGCATGTCCTGGCGGTGCACCAGGCTCTCCACCAGCTTCTGCCGGGCGAGCAGGTCCTGCACTTCGCGCAGGTGCTGCTGGACGTCATCGGGGTGAAGTTCTTCTTCCGTGGTCATTGCGCGGCGGGCCGGTGGGGGGAGCGAGGGCGGAAGAGGCGGATTCTACGGACTCGGCGTCCGCCATGCGACCCCGACAGTCTGGCGCGGCAGTCTTTCCGTCTTGTTGCGGGCAGTGCGTGCGTTCATCGCCGCGCTGTGATGCGAAGCCGCCGGCCGCTGCCGGGGGGAAGGTGCAGGCTCAGGGGACCTGCGAATACGCCATGCGCCCGCGGATGCGTTCCGCATGGGCGGCGAGGCGCGGGCCGAAGCTGCGCTCGTACTTGCGCGGGTTGGGCAGCATCACCGCCAGCCGCGCGGCTTCGCCCGGCCCCAGGCGGGCGGCGGAGACGCCGTAGTAGCGCCGTGCCGCGGCCTCGGCGCCGAACACGCCGTCGCCCCATTCGACCACGTTGAGATAGACCTCCAGGATGCGGCGCTTGGACCACAGCGTTTCTATCATCACCGTGATCACCGCTTCCTGCGCCTTGCGGAAGTAGCTGCGCGAGGGCGAGAGGAATAGGTTCTTCGCCAGTTGCTGGCTGATGGTGGAGCCGCCGGCCACGGCGCGGCCGCGGCGCTCGTTCCTCTCCATCGCCCGCTGTATGCCTTCCCAGTCGAAGCCGTCGTGGTCCACGAAGCGGTCGTCTTCGGCGGCCACCACCGCGCGCTTCAGGTGGATGGAGATGTTGTCGTAGGGCACCCACTGGTAGCGCAGCGTGGCCTTGGGGTTCTTTTCCTGCATCTCGGCCAGGCGCAGCCGCATGAAGCTGGTGCTGCCGGGATCGACCTGGCTCCACCAGGCGACGCCGATCAACAGCCAAAGCTGCCAGGCCAGCAGCAGGATGGCGCCCAGCAGCAGGCCGCGGCCCAGCCAGCGCATCAGCGTCTTCATGGCTGCGGGGCAGTGGAAATCATGGGGTGCGGCCGCGGCGCCACGGGCTCAGCCGGCAGCCAGGGCGCGGCGCAGCCCGGCGAGCACCGGGCCGGTGTCCGGCTGTACGCCGCGCCACAGCGCGAAGCTCTCGGCCGCCTGCTCCACCAGCATGCCCAGTCCATCGGCGACGCGGGTGGCGCCGTCGAGGCGGGCGGCGCGCATGAAGGGGGGTTCCTCCTTGCCATAGACCATGTCGTAGGCGAGCGCGCCGTCGGAGTACAGGCCGGGCGGCAGCGGCGGCACCTCGGCGGAGAGGCTGGCGGCAGTGGCGTTGATCACCAGGTCGTAGCGGCGGCCGGCAAGGGAGGGGAAGCCGCAGCCATCCAGCGGCGAACCGCCGGCGGCGGCGAACTCCCGCGCCAGCGCAACCGCCTTGTCGGCGCTGCGATTGGCGATGGTGAGCTTGGCCGGGCCGGCCTGCAGCAGCGGCAACAACGCGCCGCGGGCGGCGCCGCCCGCGCCCAGCAGCAGAACCCGCAGGCCGGCGATGTTGCAGCCGTGGTGATGGCAGAGGTCGCGCACCAGGCCGGCGCCGTCGGTGTTGTCGCCGAGCACGCCGTCGGCGAAGGCCAGGGTATTCACCGCGCCGGCGGCGCGCGCGCGCGGCGTCAGCGTGTCGGCCAGCGCGTGGGCTTCGAGCTTGAAGGGCACGGTGATGTTGAGGCCACGGCCGCCGGCGGCGCGGAATTCGGCCACGGTGGCGGCGAAGCCGTCCAGCGGCGCGAGCAGCGCCTCGTAGCTCAGCGCCTGGCCGGTCTGGGCGGCGAAGGCGGCATGGATCTGGGGCGACTTGCTGTGGGCGATGGGGTTGCCGACGACGGCGTAGCGGTCCATGCGGGCGGTCTCGATGGCGGGGCCGACGATGGCGGCCTAGTTGGCGTGCACCTGGTCGGTGTTGGTGAAGGTCCAGGTGCGGGTGATTTCTATCATGTCGGTATCGCGCTTAACGTCCGGCGGAAACTCGGCATAGGGCGCGGCCAGCTTGACGATGCGGACGGCGGCGTCGTCCAGCACCTTGTGGCCGGAGCTGCGATGCACGCTGACCTGGTCCACCGTGCCGTCGGCACGTATGGTCACCGACAGCAGCAAGCTGCCGTAGAGCTTGCCGCGGGCGGCGTCCGGGTAGTTCAGGGTGCCGATGCGCTCTATCTTCAGCCGCCAGTCCTCGACGTACTGGGCGAAGCGGTACTCGCGGGCGCGGGCGCCGATGAACTTCTTGCGCGGGCGCTTGGCGTATTCCTCGAGGTTGCGGTCTATCTGCGCTTCCAGGCGGGCGACGGCGGCGGCGCTGTCCAGCAAGTCCAGGCCGCTGGCGACCGGCTGCGGTTCCGGCTGCGAGTTCTGCACCGGTGCCGGGGCAACCGGCGGCGCCGGCTTCTTCGCCTGGGTGAGCAGTTGCTGCTGGGTGCGTTCCAGTTGCTGGACCTTGCGCTTGGCCTCGGCCAGCGCCTCGCCGTCGCGCTGCTTGTTCTGCGGCGGCAGCGGGGATTTGGCGCGCACCTCCTGATCGGTATTGCCGCCGCCATCCAGGTTGGCCTGGGCCAGCACCTCCGGCTTGTCCGGCCGCTGGGCGTGGCGGGCGTTCACCAGCACCACTTCCAGGCCGCGGTCCTTGTCGCGCTTGGGTTTGGCCTCGGGCGGGGCGAATTGCAGCATCAGCAGCCCGCCGTGCAGCAGCAGCGAGGCGGCGAAGGCCGCCAGCAGTACCGGCTGCGCCGCCAGCGCCAGCCACCAGCGCCGGCCGGTGGAGGCCGTGGCCGGGGCCGCAGCTGCTGCGGCCGGCTTGGGCTGGGCTTTCGGAAAGGTGGGGCGGCGGCTCATTTGGCGATTGAAGCGGTGGGCTCAGAAGCCGGAGTCGGCATATTCCTCGGGATCGGGTTCCGCCAGCGTGGCGACGTAGCGCGCCTGGACTTCCACGTCCAGCAGGTCGCTGCCCTCGATCGCCAGCTTGACGCGCGAGCCCGGCAGTTGCAGCGGCAGGGAAGAGACCTTGAACACCAGCGGCACGTTCTCCAGCCGCACCAGGTTGTCGCGTATGACCTTGGCCTCGACATGCTCGGGCGCATGCTGGCGCAGCCAGCGCAGGCACCAGTAGCGCTCCATCTGGCGCTGGAAGTCGGCATAGGCGGCGTAGGTGAGTTCGAAGTCGCGCAGCGCGGCCATCAGGTCGGCGGACTTGGGCGCGAAGGCAGGCGTGCCACCGGTGAGCACGGCGATGATCTGCCACTGGTTCACCAGGTCCACGTAACGCCGCAGCGGCGAGCTGGACCAGGCGTAGCAATCCACGCCCAGGCCTTCGTGCGGCGCGGCCACGGTGGTCATGCGCACCTTGCCGCCGCCCTGGGCGCGGTAGAGGCCGGGCACGCCGGCCTGGTCGAGCAGCTTGCCCCAGGTGGTGTTGGCCAGGATCATCAGCTCGGCCACCAGCTTGTCGATGGGCGAGCCGCGCAGGCGCTCGCCGATGCTGATGTAGCCGGGGCCGTCGCCGGTCTGGGTGTTCCAGTCCACGTAGAAGCTGTAGTCCACCTGGGTCTGGTTGGTGGCCGGCTTGCCGCGGCCGGCCTCCAGCACGGTGGCCAGATCCCACAGCACGGTGAGCTCGCGCTGCCAGGGGAATTCCGGGCCGCCATTCACCAAGGTGCTGTCGTTGAATACCGGCTCGAGGTCGTGGTGGCGCAGGTTGGCGACGATGGGCACCATCTCCACCCGGCTTTCCTGGCTGGAGACGGAGAGGTCGGCATTCACGTCCAGGTAGAGCGACACCGCCGGGCAGTCGCGGCCTTCGGCCAGGGTGAAGGCGGTGACGACCTCGTCCGGCAGCATGGTGATCTTGTTGCCGGGCATGTAAACGGTGGACAGCCGCCGGCGGGCAATGCCATCCAGCGCGGAGCCACGCTCGAAGCCCAGCGCCGGCGCGGCGATGTGGATGCCGACGCGCCAGCCGCCACCAGGGCGCGGGGTGACCGAGAAGGCATCGTCGATCTCGGTGGTGGTGGCGTCGTCGATGGAGAAGGCGGCCACCTCGGCGCGCGGCAGCCCGGCGGGAGCCGTGGGGGCGTCGAAGGCGGGGAAGGCGAGGCCCTCGGGGAAATGCTCGAACAGGAAGCGGTTGAAGTGGAAGTCGTGGCTGGATTCCAGCGCGCCGCACTTCAGCAGCAGGCGCGGCACGGTGAGCCCGGTATCCACGCAGGCGGCTTCCAGCGCCTTGATCTCCAGCCGGTTGCGGTCCGGCCGGTAGAGGGCCTGCGGCAGCAGTGCGGCCAGCTCCGGCGGCATGCGGCCTTCCACCAGTTCGGCGCGCATGTGCTCGATGGCGGCGGCCTGCTGGCGCTTCTTCTCCAGCCCGGCCAGCGCCGCCTGAAGGATCTCGGTGGGCGCCTTGCGGAAGCGGCCCTTGCCCTTGCGGTGGAACCAGATGGGCGAGGCGTGCAGGCGCAGCAGGATGGCGGCGGCCTCCACCGAAGTCGGCGGGTGGCCCTGGTATTCGGCGGCGAACTCGGCGAAGCCGAATTCCTCGTCGCCGCAGACTTCCCACAGGAACTCGATGTCCAGCTGTTCGGCTGCTGCTTCCGCCCGGCTGAGCAGGTCGGTCGGCGAGGGTTCGCGGAAGCTCAGCAGCACATGGGCGCGCTTGAGCTTCACCCGCTTGCCGTGGGTGGTTTCGACCTGCAGGGAGGCATCGTTATCAGCGAGGATGGTGCCGGCCTTGAAGGCCCCATCCTCTTCGAACAGCACGTACATCGGCGACCGCCAGGGAATGAGCAAGCCGGGTAGTTTACTGGATTCGCCGGCCTGCGCCCGCGCCGGCCGCGAATTCGCTCAGGCCGGGCTGCGGGTGCGGCGCATCATGTCGGCCGAGTAAATCACGAGGGCGATCCAGATCAGCACGAAGCTCACCAGCCGGTCGCTGTCCAGCGGCTCGCGGAAGACGAAGATGGCGATGAGGAAGCCCAGCGTGGGTGCCAGGTACTGCAGGAAGCCGAGGGTGGACAGCGGCAGCCGGCGGGCGCCGATGGCGAACAGCATCAGCGGCACGGCGGTGATCACGCAGGAGAAGGGCAGCAGCAGCGTTGCCTGCAGCTCACCGCCCCAGGCGAGCAGGCCCTGCGCCGCCAGCCAGCCGATGTAGGCGGCGGCCACCGGCGCGGCGATCACCGTTTCCACGAACAGGCCACCGATGGCGTCCACCGGCGCACGTTTGCGCAGCAGACCGTAAGTGCCGAAGGTGGCGGCGAGGAAGAGCGCGATCCACGGTGCGCGGCCCAGCTGCCAGATCTGCCAGGCGACGCCGGCGCAGGCCAGCGCCACCGCCAGCTGCTGCGCCGGCCGCATGCGCTCGCCGAGGAAAAGGCGGCCGAACAGGATGTTCACCAGCGGCGTCATGAAGTAGCCGAGGATGGCTTCCACCAGCCGGTGAGCGTTGATCGCCCAGACGAAAAGCAGCCAGTTGCCGCTGGTGAGCAGGCTGGTGAGGGCGAGCAGGCCGAGCAGGCGGGGCTGGCGGCGGATGGCCCGCAGGCCAGCGAAACCGCCACTGCGCGGCAGCAGCGCGAGGAGGGCGGCCAGCAGCGCGACCGACCACAGGATGCGGTGGGCGACGATCTCGAACGGCGGCACGCTGTCCACCGCGCGGAAGTACAGCGGCGCCAGGCCCCAGATGACGAAGGCGCCCAGTGCCGCGAGTACGCCCTGGCGACGGGCGGCGTCCGTATTCATGGCTCAGGCGGGGCGGCGGGCGCTGGCGATCAGGGTGAGGGTGGAGAGGCGATAGCCGCCGTCCGCGTCCCGGTAGGTTTCCAGGGCGTCGGCGGTGGCGGCGCGCACCTTGGCCAGCCCTTCCGCCGGCACCCGCGACAAGGCTTCGGCGGCGCCGCCGGCGAGGCCGAGGAAGGCCTGCCAGTAGGCGTCGGCGTCATCGAAGCGGCAGTCGAATTCGCAGGGCTGGAGGCGGATGTCGTCGAAGCCGGCCTGGCTCAGCGTGGCTTCCAGCGCGCCAAGCTCGCCGTAGCGGCAGACCGAGGGGCGCGCTACCTTGGGCGGCGGCAGGCCACGGGCGATGCCGTCCAGCGCGCAGCCGATCAGCGGCACCCGGTCACGCGCGCCCCACACCGACAGCACGAAGCGGCCGCCCGGGCGCAGCACCCGGCGCACTTCCTTCAGCGCCTTGTCCGGCTGCGGGAATAAGAACAGCGCCAGGCCGGCGAGCACGCGGTCGAAGCGGCCGTCGGCGAGGCCGAGCTGCTCCGCATCGGCAACGGCGAACGCCGGGCGGGCGGAGCCGGCAATGCGGCGGCGGCCTTCGGCCATCATGCCTTCGGCGATGTCGGTGGCCAGCACCAGGCCGCCGGGTGCGACGCGCCGCGCCGCGGCGGCGGCGAGCAGCGCCGGGCCGCTGGCGAGATCCAGCACCTGCTGGCCGGGGGCGAGCCCGGCGGCGTCCACCAGGGCATCCGCCAGCCGGGCGCGCAGCGGGGCGCCGTCGGCATAGGCAGCGGCGATGCGGTTGAAGCCGGCACGTTCCTGCGCCTTGTAGCGCTGCGTATCCATCTGGCTCATCAGGCTGGGCGTTTCCTGCGGTTTCATGCCAGGCCGGCGAAGGCGACGATGTCGTCCAGGTAGTCGCCCCAGCGCGAGAAGCCGTGATCGCCGCCGGCCAGGATGGTCTGGCGGGCGCCGGCGTAGTAATCCACCGCATGGCGGTAGTCGAGCACCTCGTCGCCGGTCTCGGCCAGCAGCCAGTAGCGTTCCGGCTGGCTGATGGCGGCCACCTGCAGTGCGCGCAATTCGTCGATGTGACCGTGAGTGAAGACGAAGCTCTCGCCGGTGTAGAGGTTGGTCTGCGGGCCCAGGTAGGGTTCGAGCGACAGCGGCGCGACCACCGCCGGATTCACCACCGCGGCACGCAGCCGGTGGCGCTCCGCCAGCACGGTGGCGTAGAAGCCGCCCAAGGAGCTGCCGACCAGAGTGGGCGGCGTGGTGCTGGCTGCGACGGCCGACTCGATCAAGGCCACCGCGGCCGCTGGCGACACCGGCAGCTGCTCGCACCAGAGCTTGCCGCCCAGGCCGCGCGCCTGCATGTGCCGCGCCAGCGCCTGGGCCTTGAGGGAGGCGGGGGCGGAGCGGAAACCGTGCAGGTAGATGATCATGGTCGGGCCGGGCGGATGCGGAAGCGGCGAGTTTAGCCGCAAACGCCGCCCGGTCTGCCTTCGTGCGCCTGAGAGCCCGCCGCCGCCCGGCCTCGGCCGGCGGCGGGGACCGGGCTCAGAAGCTGGGTTCGCTCCAGTCCACCAGGCCGAACTGCCAACTCGCCAGCACGATCAGTCCGAACACGATGCGGTACCAGGCAAAGCCGATGAAAGTGTGGTTGGAGATGAAGCGGATGAAGGTCTTGACCGCCACCATCGCCGACAGGAAGGAGGCGACGAAGCCGATGGCGAACACCGGCAGGTCCTGGGCGTGCAGCAGGCCCCAGTTCTTGTACAGGTCGTACACCGTGGCGGCGAACATGGTCGGGATGGCGAGGAAGAAGGAGAACTCCGCCGCCGTCTTGCGCGACAGGCCAAAGATCAGCCCGCCCATGATGGTGGAGCCGGAGCGCGAGGTGCCGGGGATCATCGCCAGCGCCTGGGCGAAGCCGATTTTCACCGCGTCGGCCCAGCCCATTTCTTCCACCGTGTTGATGCGCGGCCGGTAGGCGCGCTTTTCCACGTACAGGATGATCAGGCCGCCGACCACCAGCGCGGTGGCCACCGTCAGCGGGTTGAACAGCACCGTCTTGATCACTGAATGGAACATCAGCCCCAGCACCGCCGCCGGCAGGAAGCCGAGGAAGAGCAGGCCGACGAAGCGTTGCGCCTCGCGTTCCCGCGGCAGGCCCACCGCCACCTTGATCAGGCGCTCGCGGTACTCCCAGCACACCGCGAGGATGGCGGCGAACTGGATGACGATCTTGAACACGGTGCTGGCTTCGTCGTTGTAGCCGAGCAGGTCGCCGACGATGATGAGGTGGCCGGTGGAGGAGATGGGAAGGAATTCGGTCAGGCCCTCGACGATGCCGAGGAGGAGTGCGGTGAGAAGCAGCTGAACATCCATGCGATCGGGCCCGGAAGTCGAAGGAGCGGCGATTATACGGGGGCTAACTGTTGCGCCGCAGCACGCTAATTTGTTGCGGTTTTGTAAGTCGTTCCAGGTCGCCTAGCCAGGCCATGGCCGCCTGGCGGTCCTCGCCGCACATCTCCGGCGAGGGCGGCAGGCTGCCGCAGACCGCCGGCCGGCGGGGATCGCCGAACAGCCGGCAGCGCAAGGCCTCGTCCAGCTGCACGCAGGGCACCCCGGCCGGCTTGCCCTGCGGCATGCCCGGTATCGGTGTCGAAATGGACGGTGCGATGCAGCAGGCGGCGCAGGCCTGGCGGCAGGCGCTGGCGCCCTCAGCCACGCGGCGGCAGCCCTGCCCACCAGGCCAGCACCGCCTCCAGCTTGGCGGGCAGCAGCTGGCCGGCGTTGCCGGTGAAGGCGCGCCAGTCGTCGAGGAAGCGCTCGCCGACGGCGGTGAGCAGCGGCACGCCGTTGCTGGCGGCGAGGCCGATCTCGGCGCGCAGGCCGGCGCCGAACACTTCCTGGCCGCCGAACTTGTTCACGATCAGCAGATCCACCCCGCGCTCCATCGCGCCGCGCAGTACTGCGCCGGCCTGGGCGAGGGCGGCGGTGTCCAGCCGGCAGGCTTCGGAGCCGCTGCCCAACTCCTGCGACAGGGCGAAGCGTTCGCCGCTCTCCAGGTCTTCCAGCGCCATGCCGCAGGGGTCGCCTGGCAGCCCGGGCACTTCGTGCTGCACCACGCCGCCGATGCGTACGCCGCGGGCGGAGAGCTGGCGGGCGGCTTCCGCCATCAGGGCATCCACGTCGATCTCAGGGTTATAGACGATGGCGGCAATCGGCAGGGCGGAGGTGGCGCTCATGATGGAAGGGGCGGGGCGGCGAGGGCGGAGGCGCGATTCTCTCATCCGCCGGCTTGGGCGCACAGCCCCGTGGCGGGCAGGTGCAGCAGGGCGATGTCCTGCCCGGCGAGCTGGAGCGCCAGCCCCCAGTGCCGGGCGATCCAGGCGAAGCTGCGGTCGGCGTAGAAGGCGATGTGGGTGGGGTCGCGGGAGTAATGCCAGCGGGCGAAGGCGGCTTCCATCTCAGCCTGGGCTGCGAGCCCGTCGCTGCGGCGGGTCATGACCGCCAGCCAGCCACCGGGCCTCAGCAAGGACAGCAGGCGCTGGATTTCGGTCGCGGGGGCGGAGAAGTGCTCGAACACTTCGGTGCTGGCGATGAAGTCGTACCTGCGGCTGAGCAAGGCGGGCTGATTGCGGTAGAGGGGATCGTAGTCGGCGCAGGCGTGGCCGGCGGCAGCGAACAGCCCGCTCAGCACCGGTCCCGGTCCGCAGCCGTAGTCCAGGCCGCTGGCGCCGGCGGGGAGATGAGGCCGCAGCGCCTCCACCAGCCGCGCCAGGAAGCGGCGATAGCCTTCGTCGGCGGGGTCGTTGCGGTGGCGGTCGTACTCCGACTTTTCGGCGGCGCGGTCGAGATGGAAGCGTGGCGGCACGAAGATCAGCGCGCAGTCCGGGCAGCGGTGGTAGTCCCGTGCCGGCTGGCCGCGACGGGTTTCGTGCAGCCAGAACGGCGCTTCGGCCTGGCCGCACAGCGGGCAGGGCTGGGGCGGCGCGATGGCGGACGCCGGCGGGAAAGGCGGAGCGGGGGCGGACATGGGGCGATGCTGCCTTGGCTTTGCCGCTGCCGTCCATATATGTAAGGTCGGGCCCCCGGGTGTCCCTGCGGCCCGCCCGCTGGGATAATGGCGCCCGCGCCGCCGGAAGACGGTGGTTTCGCGCCCTGCGGGGCAGGACATGAACGAGAGGATCGCCGCCCTGGGCGCGTGGTCGAGAGTGGAATGATGGAGCAGCAATCCGGCATCGGCGGCCCGCCCAGGGCCGCCGAGTCTTTTTCCGATACCTTCGCCGACTGCCTGAGCGCGGACCGCCCGCGGCTGCGGCGCTTGCGGCGCGACCTGCGCCACGCCAAGGGGGAACGCCGCGGCAGGCTGGAGGCGGACTTCGCCGCGCTGGCGGCGCGTTCCCGCGAGGCGCTGGCGCGGCGCGTGGCTGCGCTGCCGGTGCCCAGCTTTCCGGCCGAGCTGCCGGTTTCCGGCCGCCGCGAGGAGATCGCCGAGGCGCTGCAGCGCCACCAGGTCATCATCGTCTGCGGCGAAACCGGCTCCGGCAAGACCACCCAGTTGCCCAAGATCTGCCTGGGTCTGGGACGCGGCGCCGCCGGCCTCATCGGCCACACCCAGCCGCGCCGGCTGGCGGCGCGCGCCACCGCCAGCCGCATCGCGCAGGAACTGAACAGCGAGCTGGGCCGCACGGTGGGTTACAAGATCCGCTTCACCGATCGCCTGTCGGCCGACAGCAACATCAAGCTGATGACCGACGGCATCCTGCTCGCCGAGACCCAGACCGACCCGCTGCTTGCCGCCTATGACACCCTGATCATCGACGAGGCGCACGAGCGCAGCCTCAACATCGACTTCCTGCTCGGCTACCTGCGCACCTTGCTGCCGCGCCGGCCTGACCTCAAGGTGATCGTCACCTCGGCGACGCTGGATGCCGACCGTTTCGCCCGCCACTTCGCCGACCGCGACGGCAAGCCGGCGCCGGTGATCGAAGTCTCGGGCCGCCTCTACCCCATCGAGATGCGCTACCGCCCGGTGGAGGACGAAGAGGCGCCGCAGCCGGCGCGCAAGGACGGCCGCGAGACCAAGGCCGGCAAGGGGCGCGACCTCTACGATGCGTTGGTGGACGCGGTGGACGAAGCCCAGCGCAGCGGCCCGGGTGACGTGCTGGTGTTCCTGCCTGGCGAGCGCGAGATTCGCGAGGCGGCCGAGGCGCTGCGCAAGGCGCCGCATCTGCCGGGCACCGAGATCCTCACCCTGTTCGCCCGCCAGTCGGCGCAGGAGCAGGCGCGGGTGTTCTCGCCCGGAAAGGGCCGGCGGGTGGTGCTGGCCACCAACGTTGCCGAAACCTCGCTGACGGTGCCCGGCATCCGCTACGTGGTGGATACCGGCCTGGCGCGGGTCAAGCGCTACTCGCCGCGCAACAAGGTCGAGCAGCTGCAGGTGGAGAAGGTGGCCCAGTCCGCCGCCCGCCAGCGCGCGGGCCGCTGCGGCCGGGTCATGGACGGCGTCTGCTTCCGCCTCTACGCCGAGGACGACTTCAACCGCCGCCAGCCGCACACCGATCCGGAAATCCTGCGCTCCTCGCTGGCCGGCGTGATCCTGCGGATGAAGTCGCTGAAGCTGGGTGCGGTGGAGGACTTCCCCTTCATCGACCCGCCCGGCCCGCGCCTGATCGGCGATGGCTACCAGCTGCTGACCGAGCTGGGGGCGGTCACCGACGACGAGGCGCGCGAGCTGACGCCAGTAGGCGTCGAACTCGCCAAGCTGCCGCTGGACCCGAAGATAGGCCGCATGATCCTCGCTGCCCGCGACCGCGGCTGCCTGCGCGAGCTGCTGGTGATCGCCGCCGCGCTGTCGGTGCAGGACCCGCGCGAACGGCCGCAGGAAAACCCGGGCGCCGCCGACCAGGCGCACGCCAGGTTCCGCGGCGGCGAGCAGGATCAGCGCTCCGAGTTCCTCTGGTACCTGCATCTGTGGAAAGCCTGGGAGGAAGTGCTGAAGCATGAAACCGGCAACCAGCAGAAGCAGTGGTGTCGCAAGCACTACCTTTCCTATCTGCGCATGCGCGAATGGCGCGATGTGCATGGCCAGCTCCACGCCCTGTGCGCCGAGCACGGCTGGAAGGAAAACGAGCTGGCGGCCAACTACGAGAACATCCACAAGGCGCTGCTCACCGGCCTGCTCGGCCACGTCGGCTGCAAGATAGAGGATGCCAGCGGCCCGCAGGCCGGCAGCTACCTCGGCGCCCGCGGCATCAAGTTCTGGCCGCATCCCGGTTCCGCGCTGGCGAAGAAGGCGGGCAAGTGGATCGTCTGCGCCGAGCTGGTGGATACCTCCCGCCTGTTTGGCCGCTGCATCGCCCGCATCGAGCCGGAATGGCTGGAAGAGGTCGGCGGCCATCTGCTCAAGCGCCATGTGTTCGAGCCGCACTGGTCCAAGGCTGCCGGCAGCGTGCGCGCCTGGGAGCGCGGCACCCTGCACGGCCTGGTGCTGTACGCCCGCCGCGGCGTGGCTTACCGCGACATCGACGCCGCGCTGTGCCGCGAGCTGCTGATCCGTGAAGGGCTGGTGGCCGGCGAGATCGCCGACGGCCCGGCGCGCGGCATGGCCTTCCTCGCCCACAACCGCAAGCTGGTGGCGGAGATCGAGCGGCTGGAGCACAAGTCCCGCCGCCCAGACGTGCTGGTGGACGAAGCGCTGATCGAAGCTTTCTACGATGCCAAGCTGCCAGCCGACATCGTCGATCTGGCGAGCTTCGAGAGCTGGCGCAAGCCCGCCGAGAAGGCTGAGCCCAAGCTGCTCCACCTTTCCCGCGAACAGCTGATGCGGCACGAAGCCGAAGGCATCACCACCGAGCGTTTCCCGGCGCAGATGACGGTGCTGGGCCAGAAGCTGAAGCTGAGCTACCTGCACCAGCCCGGCGACGCGGACGACGGCGTGACCCTCGCCGTGCCGCTGGCCATGCTCAACCAGATTCCCGCCAACCGCTGCGAGTGGCTGGTGCCCGGCCTGCTGGAGGAAAAGGTGGCGGCGCTGATGAAGACGGTGCCGCAGAAGCATCGCCACCGGCTGCAGCCGATAGGCGAAAGCGCTGCCGCCTTCATGGCTGCTTTCGAGGCGGAGGAGTTCGATACCGACGAACCGCTGCTGCGCATGCTGCAGCGCTTCGTTGAAGACAGGGTTCAGCTGAAGCTGCCGCTGGAGAGCTTCCGCAGCGAGAACCTGAACCCGCACTGCTTCATGAATTTCCGCGTGATCGACGAGCACGGCCGGGTGCTGGGCCAGTCGCGCAATCTGGCAGAGCTGCGGGCACGCCACCGCGAGCAGGTGGCGGCGGGCTTTCGCGCGGCGCGCATCGAAGTACCGGCGGAGCAGCCCGAGGTGGCCGTCGTGCCGGCGCTTGCCGGCAAAACTGCTGCCGCGGCGCGTCCGTCCGGCCAGGGTGGTGCGGGTGCGCTCTCTGGCTTCACCGCCTGGAGCTTCGGTTCGCTGCCGGAGCTGCTGGAGATCAAGGTCGCCGGGCGGGACGTGATCGGCTTCCCGGCGCTGCATGATGACGGCGAAAGCGTTTCGCTACGCCCCTACGACACACCGGAAGAGGCGGCGCGGGTGCATCGCGGCGGCCTGGGCAGGCTGTTCCGGCTGGCGCTGAAGGATCAGGTGCGTGCCATCGAGCGCCTGCCGGGGCTGCGCGAACTGGCGCTGCAGTACATGGCTTTCGGTACCGAGGCGGACCTGAAGGCGAGGCTGGTGGATGCCACGCTGGCGCGCACCTGCCTGCTCGATCCGCTGCCGACGGACGCGGCATCCTTCGAGCGCCGCTGCGCCGAATCCAAGCCGCGCATCACGCTGATCGCCCAGGAGTTCGTGCGCCTGGCGGGGCAACTGGTAGTGGAGCACGCCGCGCTGCAGAAGCGGCTCGCCGGCCTGCGCGCCGCGCCAGAGTTGGCGGCCGACATGCAGGCGCAGCTGGCGGCGCTGATGCCCAAGGACTTCCTCGTCGCCTTCCCCTGGGAGCGGCTGGCCAATTTCCCCCGCTACCTGAAGGCCGCCGGCGTGCGCCTGGACAAGTTCCGCAACAATCCGGCCCGCGACTCGCAGGCCATGGCCGAGTGGCGAGGTCTGGCGCAGGTGTGGGAACGCGAACTGTTGGCCAAGCGCCGGGCTGGCGTCACCGACCCGCAGGTGGAGGATTTCCGCTGGCTCCTGGAGGAGCTGCGGGTGGGGCTTTACGCCCAGGAGCTGAAGACGCCGATGCCAGTGTCCGTCAAGCGTCTGCAGAAAATCTGGGAGAGCCGCCCGCGCTGATCGAAGCGCTGGCGGCCGCGTGTGCGCTCAGCGCAAGGGCAGTACCAGCGGCGGTAGATCGATGCCGATGACCACTGCCGGCGGCCTCGCATAGCCGTGGTAGGCCGGATAGCTCGGCGGCGCGCGGTGGTAGTGGCGATGCACGATGCGCTCTTCGTAATAGGGCCGCTCGCGCACGATGATGCGTTCCCGCACCACCGGCGGGTGGCCGTGATGGTGGTGGTGCTTATCCCAGCCGCGGCCGCCCTTGCGCCGGTCGTCGCCATGGGCCTCGGCCTCGGCGGCGGCGCCTATCAGGAGCCCGGAGCAGAGCAGGGCGGTGAAGAAGGTGCGTGTGGTGGTATCCATGTCGGTCTCGCTACGTTGCGCGGCTTTGGAACCGCTGAGCCGATGTTAGCCACGCGTCTGGCTGCGACGCCCCGCAGTATGTAAGCGCGCATTTGCCTAAAGTGAGAGTGGCAAGCCCCGGTTTGGGTGGGGCGGCTTTGATTCTTCAGCATTTCTTGCTACTATCGCCGGCTTCCCTTGCTCCACCGGTCTCGCATGCCGGGGGGCTGTTTCTCAATAACCGCAAGGAGTTTGCATGCGACATTACGAAATCGTGTTCATCGTCCATCCGGACCAGTCGGAACAGGTCCCGGCGATGATCGATCGTTACAAGTCGATCGTCACCGCCCGCAATGGACAGATCCACCGCCTGGAAGACTGGGGCCGCCGTCAGCTGGCCTACCCGATCCAGAAGGTGCACAAGGCTCACTACGTGCTCATGAACATCGAAACCGACGGCGAAACGCTGGCCGAGCTCGAGCACGCCTTCAAGTTCAACGACGCCGTGCTGCGCCACCTCATCATCAAGATGAAGAAGGCCGTCACCACCCCGTCGCCGATGATGAAGGAAGAGAAGGCCCGTTCCCTGACCCCGGCTTCCGCCGAGGACAAGCCGGCCGACGCTGCCGAGGCGCCGTCCGCCTGAGGTGAGTGAGTCGGGGCTGAATGAATTGCGCCTCGATGCGCGGCTGGCCGAGTTGCTGCCGTTGCGTCGGACGCCTGCAGGAATACCGGTCGCCAATTGCGTGCTGGTACATGAATCGAAGCAGATGGAAGCGGGCTTGCTCCGCGATGCCTCTGTGGAATTGCAGGCGGTGGCGATCGGCGATCTGGCCGGTCTCCTCGCAAACGCGGCCCCAGGCATGCGTGTAGCCGTTACCGGATTTCTTGCCGCAAAAAGCATGCGTAGCCGGACTCCGGTGCTGCACCTGAACAAGATCGAATTTCTGGAAGGAAACTGAAATGGCTTTCAAGCCCAAGTCCAAGTTCAAGAAGAAGGATGACCGCGGTGGCCGCGGTCTGTTCAAGCGTCGCAAGTTCTGCCGCTTCACCGCGGAGAAGGTCGAAGAAGTCGACTACAAGGATGTCGACGTGCTGAAGGACTTCATCACCGAGAACGCCAAGATCATGCCGGCGCGCATCACCGGCACCAAGGCTGGCTACCAGCGCCAGCTGTCCGTGGCCGTGAAGCGCGCCCGCTTCCTCGCCCTGATGCCTTACACCGACCTGCACCAGTAAGAGGAACCAGACATGCAGATCATTCTTCTCGAAAAGGTCGTGAATCTCGGCAGCCTGGGCGACGTGGTCAAGGTCAAGGACGGCTACGCCCGTAACTACCTGATCCCCCAGGGCAAGGCCAAGCGCGCCACTGAAAGCAACCTGGCCGAGTTCGAAGCCCGCCGCGTCGAGCTCGAGCGCCTGCAAGCCGACAAGCTGGCTTCCGCTCAGGAACTGGCCGGCAAGCTGGAAGGCCTGATGGTGCAGATCACCCGCAAGGCTGGCATGGACGGCCGTCTGTTCGGCTCCGTGACCAATGCCGATGTGGCCGAAGCGCTGGCCGCCCAAGGCTTCGAGATCGAGCGCTCCTCGATCCGCATGCCCGACGGCCCGCTGAAGCAGATGGGCGACGCCCAGCTGGAAGTTGCGCTGCACTCCGACGTGATCGTCACCGTGATCGTGTCGGTGCTGGGCGACCAGCAGTAATACCGCAGGCCGTCAGGCCAGTGAAAGAAGGGGCTGCTGCGGCAGCCCCTTTTTTGTTTTTACAATCTCCGCAATTCCTCCAGCAGGCTGCACCGATGGCAAGCTCCCGCAAGTTCTCCGATAAGTTCTCCGATTCCGATCCCCAGCTGGCATCCATCAAGCTGCCGCCGCATTCGCTGGAGGCGGAGCAGTCGCTGATCGGCGGCATCCTGCTCGACAACCAGGCCTGGGAGCGGATCGCCGACCTCGCGAGCGAGGCGGACTTTTACCGTGACGATCATCGACGCATCTTCAAGCAGATATCCAAGCTGATCGACCTCGGCAAGCCTGCCGATGTGGTAACCGTGTTCGAGTCGCTGGAGAAGAGCGGCGAGGCGGAGCAGGCGGGTGGTCTGGCCTATCTGGCCGAAATCGCCAACAACACGCCGTCTGCGGCGAACATCCGGCGCTATGCGGAAATCGTTCGCGAGCGGGCCATCCTGCGCAAGCTTGTTGCGGTGGGGGACGAGATTGCGTCCAGCGCACTCAGCCCATCCGGCAAGGATGCCAAAGCGTTGCTGGATGAAGCGGAGGCCAAGGTCTTCGAAATTGCCGAGGCGGGCGCACGCCACACCACTGGATTCATGTCCATCCAGCCCATCCTGAAGCAGGTGGTGGATCGGGTGCAGGAGCTCTATGACCGCGACAGCCCGTCGGAGATCACCGGTATTCCCTCTGGCTTTACGGATCTGGACTCCAAGACGGCGGGTTTGCAGCCGTCAGACATGCTGATCGTCGCCGGCCGTCCGGCAATGGGCAAGACCACGTTCGCGCTGAACGTGGCCGAACACGTTGCCGTAGAGGCGCGTTTGCCGGTGGCCATCTTCTCGATGGAAATGCCGGGAACCCAGTTGGCCACCCGTTTCATATCCTCGGTCGGCCGTATCGACATGCAGAAGATCAAGAGCGGTCGCCTGACCGACGATGACTGGCAGCGCCTGACGGTGGCGATGGGGAAGCTTTACGACGCGCCGCTGTTCATTGATGAAACGCCGGGCTTGAATCCGATCGACTTGCGCGCCCGGGCGAGACGCTTGGCACGGCAGTGCGGACGGCTGGGCCTGATCGTCATCGACTATCTGCAACTGATGACCGGCAGCAAGGACAGCGACAACCGGGCGGCGGAACTGTCGGAAATCTCCCGCTCGGTGAAGTCGCTGGCCAAAGAGCTGCATGTGCCTATCATCGCGCTCTCGCAGTTGAACCGAAGCCTGGAGCAGCGTCCCAACAAACGCCCGGTGATGTCCGACCTTCGCGAGTCGGGCGCTATCGAGCAGGACGCCGATATCATCATGTTCATATACCGGGACGAGGTCTATAACCCCGACTCTCCCGACAAAGGCACGGCAGAACTGATCATTGGTAAGCACCGTAACGGCCCGACCGGAACCGTGCGCATGACCTTCCTTGGCCAGTACACCCGCTTCGAGAACTTTGCAGGCGGACCCGGCTTCTATGGCCCGGACGAATAAAGTTGGTTTTGAGGGTTGACGTTATGTGAGCGGTGTCTATAATGCGCACCTCTTCAGCGCTGCAGCGAAATGCGGCGGGGCTGAAGGGCTTGGGAAGCAAGGCGTTCTGCGGTTTTTAAGTGAAAAATAAAAAACGCA
>NZ_WUEI01000043.1 GCF_012911025.1 Azoarcus sp. TTM-91
GGATGGTGGTGCTCGCAGCGCAGACGGGTAGCCGCCCCTGCGGGGCGCTCCCCACTCTTCGGCCCTCCCGCGCGAGGGGGAAAAGACCGCGCGTGCCCGGCGGGCCTTTCATCCAGGTTGCGCTGACGACTTCGATCCGCGAGGGGAGGGATCGCGCAGTGGGGCGGATTGGGCCCCGCCGGGTCAGATACCCTGCTGCCCGCAGCCACCGCAGCCACCGCAGCCACCGCAGCCACCGCAGCCACCGCAGCCACCGCAGCCACCGCAGCCACCGCAGCCACCGCAGCCACCGCAGCCCTGGAGGCGGGGGGACCTCCGGCTGCGACGTATTTCCGGCGGGGATGCTAGAGGAGCACCCGCGTGGCGGGCGTGGCCTTTTGGGCTACACCGGCGTGCGAAAAAAGCGCTGCGTTTCGCTGCCTGTTGGCCGTTTCAACCGGATGGCATGCTGGCTGCCAGGTGTTTTCCGCCCCGTCGGGGTGCGCTTGCAACATTCCCGCACCAGAGTGGTGTGCCACCTAAGTGGATGGGGCGCTCAGGCGGTACGCAGCAGCGGGACGGGGGCGTCGCCGGCGTCGTCGTCCCCCGCATCGGGCTTGCCGCGGGGGGCTTCGCCGTCGCCGCCGGCCAGCGGCAGGCTGCGCATGTCGTCCAGGCGGCGGGCCAGTTGTTCGGCGAACTTGGCCGCGGCCACCGGCAGGTTGCGGCCACGCAACTGGCCCAGCACCAGTGGGCCGTGGGCGGAATCGACGTTGTCCAGCGGGCGCACCGCCAGCGTGGGGTCGTCGCGCCACAGGCGGGCGCCGATGTCGATCTGGAAGGTCAGCGCGTTGCTGTGGCGCACGAAGTCGGACAGCAGCTCGAAGGAGTTGGCCTCCATCACCGGGTTCACCCGCGCGGTGCCGCGCGACAGCACTTCGTCTATCACCTGGCGGCCGGAGAAGCTGGTGTCCGGCAGGGCGATGTCGTACTGCAGGCATTCGCGCAGCCGCAGCACCGCCTTTTCCGCCAGCGGATGGTCGTGCGCCATCACCGCCACCATGCCCTGGCCGATGGACATCAGCGGCTGCAGCTCGGCGGCGTGCACCGGGCGGAAGACGAGGATGAGGTCGGTCTCGTACTGGGTCATCGCCCGCATCGCGGTGTCATGGTCGGAGACGGTGACCTTGAACTTCACCAGCGGGTGCTGGGCGCGGAAGCGGTTGATTTCTTCCAGCAGCAGGCTGCGCGCGGCGGCCTGGCTGACGTGGATGCGGATCTCGCCGCGGCGCAGGCCGGAAAGCTCCTCGATCTGCGAGCACACCCGCTGCAGCTCGGCGTTCTGGGTGCGCACCCAGCCGATGAAAAGCTCGCCGGCGGCGGTGAGCTGCACGCCGGAGGCATTGCGCTCGAACAGCGGCGTACCGAGGTCGAACTCGATGTCCTGGATGCGCCGCAACAGTGCGGACGGGGTGACGTACAGGCGCTCCGCCGCGTGCCGCACCGATCCCGCCTTGACCACTTCTTCTAGATAGCGCCAGACGCGCATGTTCCTGAAGGCCAATTCATTCTCCTGGGGCTGGGAAACCGCGCGCTGTCCTTGGGGGAACGCGCGCAGTTTCTAAAAGGGCAACGAGGGGATGCGGTTTTGGCACATCCCCGCGCAAGCCAGTCACGTATCGTTTTGTGGCGGTCGGTCTCGAAGCGCGCGGGTCCTTGGGGGGAACGCCGCCTTGCCGGCCTGGACGGTGCACTGCAACTTTGGTGCCATTCGGAGAACGACCGGTGCGCGACAGCGTGCCGGCACCCCACGGAGCGCAGCGGATGGATTTGAAACTCGGCAACAAGGTCGCGGTGATCACCGGCCCGGCCAAGGGCATGGGCGCGGCCATCACCCTGGCCTTCGCCCGCGAGGGCTGCCGCCTGGTACTGGCGGGCCGCGACATGGCGGCGGTGGACGAGGTGGCGGCGCAGGCGCGCGCCCTCGGCGCCCAGGTGCTGCAGGTGCAGTGCGACGTCACCCGCAGCAGCGAGACCGAGGCGCTGGCGGCCGCCGCCATCGAAACCTACGGCCGCATCGACATCCTGGTGAACGTGGCCGGCGGCACCGGCCCGCTGGGGCGCACCGCCTGGACCACCAGCCGGGCCGAGTTCGACCAGATCGTCGAGCTCAACCTCACCGGCTGCTTCAACACCATGCATGCGGTGCTGCCCGGCATGGTGGAGCAGCGCTACGGCAAGATCGTGAACGTCGGCGGCACCTTCGGCATGCGTGGGCGCGCCGGCCGCATGGCCTACTCCACCTCGAAGTGGGGGCTGCGTGGCGCTACCAAGTCGGCGGCGCTGGAGGCCGGCCCCTTCAATGTGAACGTGAACATGGTGGCGCCCGGCATGGTGGATGGCGAGCGCTTCCGCACCAAGGTCATCCCCGAGATGATGAAGCGCGAGGGCCTCAGCGAAGAACAGGCGGTGGCCCGCCATGCCGCCGACTACGCCCTGCGCCGCATCAGCGAGGACGAGGACGTGGCCGCCGCCTGCCTCTTCCTCGCCTCCGACGTGTCGCGCCAGATCACCGGCGTAGACCTGCCGGTGGATGGCGGTTGGGCCATGCTGTGAGCCGCGCCGCCCGGGCCGCGGCCGGCAGCGCGCCGGCCACCGTATTGCGGGTGGCGGCGGTGCTGGCCGACCCCGCCAGCGGCCGCCTCGACGGCCCGGCGGAGATACGGCTGGAGAATGGCCGCATCGCCGCGCTGACGCCGCTGGGTAATGACTTGCCCGAGGACGCATCCGGGGTGCAGCCGCTGATCGCCCTGCCGGCGCCGGCCAACGCCCACGACCACGGCCGCGGCCTGCGCAGCGCCGCCTTCGGCGCCCATGACGAGGCGCTGGAAACCTGGCTGGCCGGCCTTGCCCGCGAGCCGCTGGTCGATCCCTGGCTGCGCGCCGTGGTGGCCTTCGGCCGCATGGTGGAAGGCGGCGCCGGCATCGCCAACCACTGCCACAACACCCAGCGCGGCGACCGCCTGCTGCAGGAGGCGCAGGGCGTGGCCAAGGCCGCCGCCGACGTCGGCCTGCGCATCGCCTTCGCCCTGCCTTTCGCCGGCCGCAACGCGGTGGTGTATGGCGAACTGGACCACCTGCTGCGGCGCGTGCCGCCCCGCGACCACGAGGCCCTGCGCGCCATGCGCGCCGGCGGCCGCAGCCTGGCGGAGAACCTGGCGCTGATGGAGCAGGCCGCCGCCTTCGAGCACGAGGGCTTCCAGCTCCAGTACTGCCCGGTGGGGCCGCAGTGGGTGGACGACGCCACCTTGGCTGCCATCGCCCGCGGCTCCGCCGACAGCGGCCGCCGGGTGCACATGCACCTGCTGGAAACCCGTTACCAGCGCGAGTGGGCGGACGCCCACTATGCGGACGGGCTGATCGCCCACCTGGACGCCATCGGCCTGCTCAGCCCGCGCCTCACCGTCGCCCACGCGGTGTGGCTGACGCCGGCCGAGTGCGAGCTGCTGGCCGAGCGCGGCGTCATCGTCGCCGCCAATGCGTCTTCCAACCTGCGGCTGCGTTCCGGCGTTGCCCCGGTGCACGCCTTTCGCGCCAGCGGCCTGCGCTTCGGCATCGGCATGGACGGCATGAGCCTGGACGACGACGACGACCTGCTGCGCGAGATGCGCCTGCTGCGCCAGCTCAACCGCGGCAGCGCCAGCGAACCGGATTTCGACGCCGGCACGCTGTTCGCCGCCGCCTGCGTCGATGGCCGCCGCAGCGTGCTCGGCGACGATGGCGGCGGCCGCATCGCCGCCGGCGCGCCGGCCGACCTGCTGCTGCTGGATAGCCGCCGCTTCAGCCGCGACAGCCTCGCCCCCGGCCGCGACCAGTGGCTGGCGCTGATGCTGACGCGCATGCGCGCCGAAGACATCGCCGCCCTCTACATCGGCGGCCGCGCGGTGGCGGTCGGCGGCCGCGCCTGCGGGGTGGACCTGCCGGCGCTGGAGGCCGAACTCACCGCGCTGGCGCGCGCCGCACGCGCGCTGGCACCGCCGGACGAAGGCCGCATCGGCCGCCTGCGGGCCGGCGTGGAGGACTACTACAAGGCGGGCTGCCATGGCCACTGACTGAGGCCGGCCCGCGCCTGGCGCCGCGCTGGCGGAGAACGTCCGCCAGGCGCTTTCCGAATGATGCCGAACGCATCGCCGCCCGCCTTCCGCAAGGGAAGCGCGGGCTGCCGGCGCTCGCCTTTCCCCGGGCTGGAGTGGTGCTGCTATTCCTTGTTTGCAAAGCGTTTTCGCGTAGACCTTTCGGTCATGCCGCAGCGCAAAAAGAGCACCCGTGCGCGCACCCCATCGCCGCTAATCTGCCCTTCGACGGACGACCGGCCAGCCCTTCCCGAAGCCGGTGCCGCACCCCCGACCCCCGTTCATTGCCATCTTGCTCATGGAGTCCAGGATGAAGAATCGAGTGCTAATCAGCTGTCTGCTTGCCGGCGCGGTGCTGCCCACCGCCGCCCTGGCGCAGACCACCGACATCGGCCGCGTCGGTGCCACCGGAGGCGCCAGCGGCGGCACCGCCGATGATCTCGACGCCCCCACCGCCACCGGCGTCACCCGCAAGGAGGTGGCCGGCGGCCTGATGGTGGAAGAAGACGTGCCCAAGGCCAAGAGCTCCGTCACCCGCGACTTCATCCAGAAGCAGCAGCCGTCGGCCGACGTGTTCCAGATCATGAAGCTCTCGCCCGGCGCCAACGCCGCCGCCGGCGACGCCTACGGCCTCAACCAGGGCCTGATCTCGGTGCGCGGCCTGGAAGGCGGCCAGATGGGCTTCAACTTCGAAGGCATGCCGCTCAACGTCGCCTCCAACTGGTCGGTGTTCCCCGGCCAGTGGATAGACACCGAGAACACCGACGTGGTGACGCTGAACCAGGGCACCGCCGACCTCGCCTCGCCCAACGTCACCGCCACCGGCGGCGTGGTCGATCTCTTCCTGCACAACCCGGAGAAGGAACGCGGCGGCCTGGTGGATTTCTCCGTCGGCACCAACAACTTCAAGCGCGGCTTCTTCCGCTACGAGACCGGCGAAATGGGCGACAGCGGCATGCGCGCCTTCTTCTCCTACTCGCACGCCGAGGCCGACCACTTCCGCGGCCCCGGCCGTGACCAGAAGGACCACTTCGCCGCCGCGCTGGTGAAGGACTGGGGTGGTGGCAGCAAGACCAAGCTCGCCATGACCTACACCAAGATGCTGCGGGACGTGTACAAGAACCCGACGCTGACGCAGTGGAAGGCCGATGGTCTAGAAGGCGACCAGACCAACTACCTGGACCATTACGACACCAGCACTACCGGCACCCGCACCAGCTATTACAAGCAGATGCGCAACCCGTGGGAGAACCTGCTGATCTCCGCGCCCAGCGAGTTCGTGCTGTCGGATGATTTCCGCCTCAGCGTCACCCCCTACTTCTTCTACGGTTACGGCGCCTCCGGCGCGGCCACGGTGTTCGCCAACGAGGGCTCGGTGGCCTACGGCAACCAGAGCCAGGCGGTGGACCTCAACGGCAACGGCACCACCACCGATACCAGCGTGCTGGTGTATGCGCCCATCTTCGAGGACAACAAGCGCTACGGCATCACGGTGAAGGGCGACTACACCTGGAACAACCACCAGCTGGTCGCCGGCATCTGGTACCAGTACTCCCGCGACGAGCTGTACCGCCCCTACAGCACCATGGACGCCGACGGCACGCCCAGCGACTACAAGGGCGAGTCCCACTACGTGCGCACCGCCGACGGCCACAAGATCTACCAGTGGTACCAGGACACCCGCGACCGCTTCAAGGCGCTGTTCGTCGGCGACACCATCAGCTTCCTCGACGACCGCCTGAAGCTGGACGTCGGCGTGAAGCGCCTGCTGGTGACCCGCGAGGGCGTGAACAAGGTGCCGAACGACGTCGGCGACACCGAAGCCAACCGGGATGCCACCCTGCCCACCCTGGCGGTGCGCTACCAGTTCGGCGACGGCCACCAGGTCTATGCCAGTGCCGGCAAGGGCTACCGCGTGCTCGCCGCAGGGGCCTTGTATCCGCGTTACAACGCCAGCTCCGGTGCGCTGGCCACCCGCGCCAACCCGGACCAGCCCTCCGAGGAATCCACCGCCTTCGAGGTCGGCTACCGCTACCACGGCTCGCTGCTCAACCTCTCCACCTCGCTGTTCAACTACCAGTTCAAGAACCGCCAGATCTCCGCCTCGGTGTGCGATCCGGCCTGCCTGTCGCAGCCCATCAACGGCGGCAAGCAGCGCGCCACCGGCATCGACTTCGAGATGGGCCTGAAGCCCTGGAACAACCTGCGGCCCTACTTCTCCGCCGAGTACATGGACACCGAGATCCTCAGCGACCTGGAGACCGGCGGGAACGTGCTGCCGACCAAGGGCAAGAACGCGGTGCGCAGCCCGAAATGGCAAGCGGCGGCGGCGGTGGATTACGACACTGGCGTGGAGTTCGCCAACCTGGCGGTGAAGTACGTCGGCTCCCAGTACGCCACCTTCATGAACGACCAGAAGATTCCCAGCTACACCACGGTGGATGCCACCCTGGGCTACCGCTTCCACAGCGCCGGTTTCCTGAAGCGGCCGGAAGTGCGCCTGAACCTGCTCAACCTGTTCGACAAGCGCTACCTCTCCGGCGTGTATAGCCCCACCTTCAACGCCAATGCCACCACCAGCGTCGGCGGCGCCACCGTGGGCGGCACCGCGCCCAGCTACCTGGTGGGCAACAGCTTCACCGCCGTCCTCACCTTCGCCACGGGGTTCTGAGATGAGTTTCGCAATCGACCAGGATCTGCTGCACGCCATCACCATAGACCTGCTCTACGTGTGCGTGGCCATCCTCACCTTCGTCATCATCGAGCGCCTGTTCTACTACGGCTACCTCGGCAGCAGCCGGCGCAAGATCGCCCGCGCCATCGAGGCGGCGGTGGCGAAGGATGCCTCCCGCCCGCTGCCGGAGCTGCCCGCCGGCAAGGACGTGCTGACGCGCTCGATGGAGGAATACGTCGCCGCCCAGCGCGGCGGCGAGGTGCCGCGCAGCCGCATCGAGGATCTGTCGGCGGCGCTCTTCCTGCGGGTGGATGGCGGCATCAACCGCGGCCTGTGGATCCTGGACACCATCGTCACCGCCGCGCCGCTGCTGGGCCTGCTCGGCACCATCCTCGGCATCATGGACACCTTCAACGCGCTCGCCGCCGGCGGGGTGTCCGATCCGGGCGCGGTCAGCCGCGGCATCGGCTCGGCGCTGTTCGCCACCGCCATCGGCATCGGCACCGCGGTGTATGGCCTCATCGGCCACAACATCCTGCACCGCATCGGCGAATGCATCACCGAGGACTTCAAGGGCTTCCTGCTCGAGACCACGGCATGACGGGCGCGTGACCGGCGGCGGGCTGCCGACGCCGCCGGTCACGTTCCGCGCAACACGGAACGGGATACCAGCATGAGAGTCTTCCCCCAACGCAAGCAGCGTCAGGCGCGCATCGAGATCATCCCGATGATCGACGTGATGATGTTCCTGCTCGCCTTCTTCGTCCTCATCAGCACCAACGTGCTGCCGGCCCTGGGCCTCAAGGTCGATCTGCCGCAGTCGGCGCAGACCGAGCGCATCAAGGAGCCCAAGCGCCTCACCCTCACCATCGACGCCGAGGGCCACTACTACCTGGAAGGCGAGGCCATCGAGGCCAGCGCGCTGGTCGGCAGGCTGCGCGCGATGGCGGCCAGCGACGACAAGCCGGCGGTGATCATCGCCGGCGACGGCGGCGCCAACCTGCAGAAGCTGGTGGACGCGCTCGACCTGCTCAAGGAAGCCGGCATTCCGGCGGCATCCATCATCGCCAAGGCCAGGTGAGCATGGCGCGCGACCCGATAGAACGCTACTTCAACGGCGCAGCACTGCTGCTCACCGGCGCCGTCGCCGCGGTGCTGCTGGCGCTGCCGCCGGTGACGCGCGCGGTGACACCGCCGCCGCCGGAAGAGGTGAGCATCAGCGTGGCGCTGGAAGAACCGCCGCCGCCGGCACCCGAACCTCCGCCTCCACCGCCGCCCAAGCCGCCGGAGCCGAAACCGCTGCCGCCCAAGCCGACACCGAAACCGCCGCCGCCCAAGGCGCCGCCGCCCGCGCTGCCGGAGCCTGCGATTCCGCTGCCGCCACAACCGGCGCCGCCGCCTCCGCCACCGCAGCCGGTGCAGCCACCGCCGCAGCCGCAGGCCGCGCCGCAGCCGCCCCGGCCCAGCACCGCCAGCCTGGAGGCCGGCTACGTTGCCCGCCTGCGCGGCTACATCCGCGGCATCACCGAGTACCCGACCTCCGGCGAGGCCCGCCGGCAGCGGCCGGAAGGCGCGGTGGTGGTGCGCTTCACGCTGGACCGCGGCGGCAAGCTGGTCGACGCCGAAGTGGAGAAGGGCTCCAGCTCGCGCATCCTGGACAAGCAGGCGCTCGCCATCGTGCGCGGCGGCAGCTACCCGGCGATGCCGGCGGAGCTGTGGGCGGGCGAGGGTAAGCATGAATTCACCGTCACCGTGGAGTTCGTGCTGCCATGATCCCCGGCGATTCCTTCATGCGCGGGCCGCTGCCGCCCGCCGCCGGCATGGACGACCCGGCGGCGCTGCGCCGCGCCATCCGCAAGGGCGAGTTCCGCGGCTTCACCAACCTGGTGGCACGCAACCATGTGCAGGCCAACCTGATGATCCTGCCGGCCGAACATGCGGACGCCTTCGAGGCCTACTGCCGGCGCAACGCCGCCGCGCTGCCGCTGCTGGCGCGCAGCCGGCCGGGCGAAGTCGGCATGCCGCAGCTGGCGGCCGACCTCGACCTGCGCCGCGACGTCGGCGGCTACATGGTGTTCCGCGACGGCAAGCTGGTGGCCACGCCGGCCGACATTCGCGAACTGTGGCGCGACGATTTCGTCGCCTTCGCCATCGGCTGCTCCTTCTCCTTCGAGCGCGTGCTGCAGGTGGAGGGCGTGCGCCTGCGCCACCTGGACGAAGGCAATGTGTCGGCGATGTATGTGACCGACATCGAAACGGTGCCAGCGGGCCGCTTCGGCGGCCCGCTGGTGGTGTCCATGCGGGCGCTCACCGCCGCCGACGCCATCCGCGCCACCATCGTCTCCGCACGCCACCCGCAGTTCCACGGCGCGCCCATCCACCTCGGCATGCCGGCGGCCATCGGCATAAGCGACCTCGCCCGGCCCTACGGCGGCCACGGCCTCACCTCGCTGCGGGCGGACGAGCTGCCGGTGTTCTGGCCCTGCGGCGCCACCGCCCAGCTCGCCGCGCTGCGGGCGGCGCTGCCGCTGTGCATCACCCATTACAAGGCGCACATGCTGGTCACCGACCTGCCCATCGCCGACGTCGTCGGCGCGCCGGCGGGCTGGGGGCCGGGCCATGCGCCGGCGCTTTCCCTTCCCACCCCCGTACATCCCACCGCACACCCCGACGAAGAACCGGCGGCCGCGCCAGCCACGGCGCAGCGCCCCGGCGGGCAACAGGAGTAATCCATGGACATGAACAGTTTGCTGCAGCACTACCAACGGGACGGCTATGTGGTCGTGCCCAACCTGCTCAGCGCCGGGGAGCTGCAGACCCTGCGCGCCATCACCGACGAGGTGAGCGCCGGCGCCATCGGCAAGACCGAGGATGACGCCGTCTTCGACTTCGAGGACGGCTCCACGCCGGAAGCGCCGCAGATCCAGCGCATCAAGAAGCCGCACCGGGTGCATCCCTACTTCTTCGACCTCGCCCGCCATCCCGGCATCCTCGGCTTCATCCAGGCGGTGTGCGGGCAGGGCGTGCGCCTGTCCCACTCCAAGATGAACATGAAGGCGGCGCGCGTCGGCTCGCCGCTGGAGTGGCACCAGGACTGGGCCTTCGCCCCGCACACCAATATGTCCACCTGCGTGGCCTCGGTGCTGCTGGACGACGTGAGCCTGGAGAACGGCGCCATGCAGGTGCTGCCGGGCAGCCACCTCGGCCCGCTGCTGGAGCACCACAACGAGCGCAACAACTTCGTCGGCGCGGTGGACGTGGTGCGCGACGGCCTCGACCTGACGCAGGCGCAGGCCCTCACCGGCCCGGCGGGCACGGTGTCCTTCCACCATCCGATGACCATCCACGGCTCTGGCGCCAACCGCTCCGGCCAGCCGCGCCGCATCCTGTTCCTGGAATACGCCGCCTCGGATGCCTTCCCGCTGTTCTATCAAGTGGACTGGGCGGAATACAACAGCCGCATCGTCGCCGGGCCGGAGACCAGCGCCGCGCGCTGCGAACCCAACCCCATCAAGCTGCCCTTCCCGGCCGAGGCCGGCATCTCGATCTACAAGAGCCAGGCGCAGGTCAGTTCCCGTTACTTCGAAAAGGTGGCCTGAAATGGATGACATCGTATTCGGCGGCATGAACGGCGGCGGCCAGATCGCCCTGGTGACCGGCGCCAGCAGCGGCACCGGCGCCGACCTGGCGCTGGCGCTGGCGGTGGATGGCTACCACGTCGCCCTGCTCGGGCGCCGCGCCGAGGCGCTGAAGGAGGTGGCCGAGCGGGTGAAGCAGCTCGGCAGCGCCGCCTGCACCCTGGTGTGCGACCTGCAGGACGAGGAAGCGGTGGCCGCCAGCATGAAGACCTTCCTGAAGTGGTCCGGCGACCGTGTCGACCTGCTGGTGAACGTGGCCGGCATTCCCGGCCCGGTGGGCGTGCCGGTGGGCGAGCTGGCAGTGAACGACTTCGACGCGGTGATGGCGACCAATCTGCGCGGCCCCTTCCTCACCATGAGCCACCTGCTGCCGGTGATGTGCAAGCTGGGCCGTGGCCGCGTCATCAACATCGGCGGCAACCACGGCATGCGCGGCCGCGCCGGCCGCTCCAGTTACTCCGCCTCCAAGTGGGCGCTGCGCGGCCTCACCCGCAGCGCGGCGCTGGAAGTGGGGCGCTACGGCGTCACCGTGAACTACATCGCCCCCGGCCCGATCGCGGTGGACCGCATGCGCGCCGGCTGGGAAAAGCGCGCCGAGGACGAAGGCGTGGACGTGCAGACCTCCATCGACCGCTACATCACCGAGATGGGCGCGGTGCTGCGCCGCCCCAGCGAAACCGCGGACGTGGTGGAGATGGTGCGCTTCCTCGCCGGCGATGGCGGCCGCAACATCACCGGCCAGGAGCTGGTGGTCGATGGCGGGGTGATCGTATGACGGCGGCCGTAAACGTTCGGGAGGCGCGCGCATGGCAACGGTAGATCTCGTCATCCGCGGCGGCCTTGTCGTGTCGCCGGAGCGCGTGGTGGCGGCCTCGGTGGCGATAGACGGCGGCCAGATCGTCGCCGTCGGCCATGACGACCTGATGCCCGCCGGCCGCGAGGAATTCCGCGCCGACGGCCTGCACTTGCTGCCCGGCGCCATCGACAGCCACGTCCATTTCCGCGACCCCGGCTATCCGCACAAGGAAACCTGGAAAACCGGCTCGGCCGCGGCGGCCTGCGGCGGCGTCACCACCGTGTTCGACATGCCCAACACCAAGCCGGCCACCGGCACGGTGGAAGCGCTGCGGATGAAGCTGAAGGCGGCGGAATCCTCCTACGTGGATTTCGGCATCCATGCGCTGCTGGGTGACGACACCGTGGAGCGGCTGGAAGAACTCATCGAGCACGGCGCCACCAGCTTCAAGGCCTTCGTCGGCAACACCTTCGGCAACCTGCCGGCGCCCACCGACGGCGCCCTGCTGGAGGCCTTCGAAATCCTCGCGCCGCTGGGCTACCGCACCGTGGTGCACGCGGAGAACTCCTCCATCATGGCGCGCCGCGGCCAGCGCATGCAGGAAGCCGGCCGCCACGACGCGCTGGCCCACCTGGCGGCGCGGCCGGAGGTGTGCGAGATCGAAGCGGTGAGCCGCATCATCCACTTCGCCGAATGGACTGGCGCGCGGGTGCACATCGCCCACAAGAGCTCGGCCGACGCCCTGTGGCTGGTGCGCGAGGCCAAGCGCCGCGGCGTGGACATCACGGTGGAAACCTGTCCCCAGTACCTGCTGCTCAACACCGACGACATGCTGCGCCTGGGCGGCGTGCTGCGGCTGAACCCACCCATCCGCGAGCCGCGCCACAACCAGCCGCTGTGGGACGCGCTGCTGGACGGCACGGTGGACATGATCGCCACCGACCACGCCCCGCACGCGCCGGAAGAGAAGACCGGCGCCGACATCTGGAGCTGCGACTGCGGCTTCCCCGGCGTGGAAACGCAGATGACGCTGATGCTCTCCGAAGTGAACAAGGGCCGCGCCAGCCTCATGGACTACGTGCGCTGGAGCGCGGTCGCCCCGGCCAAGGCCTGGGGCCTGTACGGGCGCAAGGGCACCATCGAGGTCGGCGCGGATGCGGATATCGCCCTGGTCGATCTCGGCCGCTGCGGCGTGCTCTCCAACCGCCAGCTGCACACCGTCGCCAAGCTGTCGCCGTGGAACGGCCGGCCGGTGCAGGGCACGCCGGTGCACACCCTGGTGCGCGGCCGCTTCGTCATGCGCGAAGGCAAGCTGGTGGAAGAAGCCGCCGGCTGGGGCCGCTCCATCAAGCCGGTGCAGTGCATGCCGGCGCCGCGGCCGCGCAACACCGACAAGGCCACAAGCGCGATACTCGCCACCCCGCCGGGCGTCCCGGCGGACGCCACCCCGGCGGAGGTCGTCGCGCTCTACGCGCAGCAGAAGGAGGAAGGATGGGGTTGAACAGCATCGCCGTGTTCTGCGGCTCGAACTTCGGCAACTCGCCGGCCTACGCCGAAGCTGCCGCCGCGCTCGGCCGCTGCCTGGCGGCGCGCGGCATCCGCCTGGTCTACGGCGGCACCCACAAGGGCCTGATGGGCGTGCTTGCCGACGCGGTGCTCGCCGCCGGCGGCGAGGCCCACGGCGTCATCACCGAACGCCTCGCCGCCAAGGGCCACCTGCACCCCCAGCTGAGCGCCCACGAGGTAGTGGCCGACATGCGTGTGCGCAAGGCGCGCATGGCCGAGCTGGCGGATGGCTTCATCGCCCTGCCGGGCGGCCTGGGTACGCTGGAAGAACTGTTCGAGGCCGCCACCCTGACCCAGCTCGGCGACCAGGCCAAACCCTGCGCCGGCCTCAACGTCAGCAGCTTCTTCGACCCGCTGCGCGCCCTGCTGCAGCACATGGCCCAGGCCCAGTTCCTGCGCCAGGAGCATTGCGACATGGTGCTGCTGGACGCCGACCCGGACGCGCTGATCGACGCCATGGCGGCGTGGACGCCGCCGGTGGTGGAAAAGTGGTTTGCCCCGCCCGTCGCCACCGCAGGAGCAGGCGCATGAGCCGCATCGCCATCCACGCCGGCGGTTTCGACTTCGTTGCCGAAACCCACCCGGACGCACCGCTCACCGTCGCCGCCTTCGACAAGCTGCTGCCCTACCGCCAGAAGCTCATCCACGTGCGCTGGAGCGGCGAAGGCTGCTGGGTGCCGCTGGGCGACTTCCAGCTCGGCGTCGGCTTCGAGAACCACACCAGCCACCCCTCGGTGGGCGACATCCTGTGGTACCCCGGCGGCTACAGCGAAACCGAGATCATCCTGGCCTACGGCGCCTGCTCCTTCTCCAGCAAGCTGGGGCAGCTGGCGGGCAACCACTTCCTGACCATCGTCGAAGGCAAGGAGAACCTGCGCGCGCTGGGGCTGAAGTGCCTGTGGGAAGGAGCGCAGGAGATCGTGATGGAGCGGTGCTGAGCGGCTCACTCCGCCGTATCGGCGTCTCCCCGCAGCCACGCGGGGAGATCCCGCGCCGCATGCAGCACCCGCCAGACGTCGATGTGGTCGCCATGTTCGATGTAGAACACGATGTGCGGATAGCGCTTCAACGGCCAGCTACGCAGGCCGGGCAGTTCAAGCTCGTGGGCATGTCGGGTTGAACCGGCCGCTGGATGCCGGCCGATATGGGTATAGGCCTGCTCCATTGCGTCGATGAAACCGAGCGCCGCCTGCGCCGCGCCCTCGCTCAGGTAGTAGTCCAGCGCTTCATCGACGTCCTGCCTGGCAAGCGCGCGTGGAACGACCGGCCTGGCTTTCATCCCCCCGTGCCGCGCACGCGGGCACGCAGTGACTCGAAGTAGTCACCATCGACGGCGCTACCCGGTTCCGAGGCCGCCCCTGCCAGCAGCAGGCCGCGCAGCCGCTGTCTGTCCTGATCCTTGCGGATCAGTTCGCGCACATACTCGCTGCTGGTGCCGTAGCCGCGCTGGCTGACCTGCTCGTCGACGAAGGTCTTGAGCGTTTCGGGTAGGGAAATGTTCATTGTGCTCATTTCTTCATCCTAGGCGTCTTGGCAATTTTTGGCAAAACCTGCCCAGTGAGAGGCTTCATCTGGGTGATAAGGCGGGACCTGGCCGAGCCGGAGCTGTGGACGATGAAGAGAGGCCCGCCAGCGCCACCTGGTCCGTGGTGCTGACGGGCCTTTCCCGTGACGGCTTGCTGCTGGCTTACCAGCGATAAGTCGCCGTTGCCACCGCCGAGCGCGAGGCGCCGTAGAAGCAGGCGTAGGAGCAGGTCGCGTAGCGCTCGTCGAACAGGTTGTTGATGTTGAGCGACAGCTGCCATTGCGGGGTGAACTGGTAGCTGAGCATGGCGTCGGCCACGGTGAAATCGGAGGCCTTGTTGGTGTTGGCGCCGTCGTAGCTTTCGCCGTAGTAGCGCAGGCCGCCGCCCAGCTTCAGCGCCGGGGTGAGCTGGTAGTCGGCCCACACCGAGGCGGTGTGCATGGGGACGCTGGCGCTGCGGTTGCCCTTGGTGCCGGAGTCGCTCTTGGTCACCTTGTTGTCGACGTAGCCGTAGGCGGCGATCACGCTGAGCCGTTCGGTGAAATGGGCGCGCAGTTCGACCTCGAAGCCCTGGGATTCGACTTCGCCCTCCTGGATGTACTCGCCCGGGTTGTTGAGGTCGTTGGTGGTGACGTTGGTCTGGGTGAGTTGGTAGGCGGAGGCGGTGACCGACAGGGCCTGGCCGGCCGGCTGGTAGCGCAGGCCGAGTTCGTATTGCTTGCCTTCGGTGGGCTTGAAGGCACGGCCGCCCGCATCCCGGCCGCTGGCGGGCTCGAAGGATTCGGCGTAGCTGAGGTAGGGGGCGAAGCCGTTGTCGAACAGGTAAACCAGGCCGGCGCGGCCGGTGGTGGCGTCGTCGTCGTAGTCGGTGGCGGAGCTGCCGCTGAGGTAGTCCTTGGAGCGGCCGTAGACCTTGTCATGGCGCCCGCCCAGCATCACCACCCAGCGCTCGGCGATCTTCATGTGGTCCTGCGCATAGATGCCGAGCTGGCGGGTGTTCTCGCGGAAGTGGCTCTGGGGCGTGGCGTCCAGGGTGACCGGGCTGCCGTAGACCGGGTTGTAGAGATCGAGCGGCGCGGCGCTGCCACCGTATTGCAGGCGCTTGAATTCCGACTCGGAGTAGTCGATGCCGACGAGCACCGTGTGGGCCACCGCGCCGGTCTGGAAGCGGCCTTCGAGCTGGTTGTCCACCGTCCAGGAGCGGTTCTTGTCGTTGCGGGTGTAGGCGCCGCGGAAGACGCTGCTGTCGGTGGCGGCGAGCGAGTCGAGCCAGATGTCGCGGTAGTCGCTTCTGGAGGTGAAGTAGAGCAGGTTCTGGCGGAAGCTCAGCTGCTCGTTGAAGCGGTGGCTGAAGAGGTAGCCGACGGTGCTGTTCTCGGTCTCGAACTTGTTGAAGCCGGGCTCGCCGACGAAGCGGTCGCGCGGGATGCGGCCGTTGACGTTATGGCTGACGGTGCCGGAGGCCGGCAGGCCATAGTTGTAGACGGTGTCGTTCTCCTGGTAGTTGGCGAACAGGGTGAAGGAGGTGTCGGCGCCGGGCTGCCAGCGCAGCGCGGCGGCGCCGAAGTTGCGGTCGTCGGGGACGTGGTCCACCGAGGTGTCGCTGCGGCGGACCAGGCCGGTGAGGCGGTAGGTGAGGCTGCCGTCCTCGTTCAGCGCGCCGGTGAAGTCGCCGGCGATCTGCTGGCGGTCGTAGTCGCCCAGCTGCAGCTTCAGCTCGCGCTGGGTTTCGGCCTGCGGCAGCTTGCTCACCATGTTGATGATGCCGCCGGGCGCGGCGTTGCCGTACAGCACCGAGGCTGGCCCTTTCAGCAGTTCGATGCGCTCCATGGCGTAGGGCTCGGACACGCCGGAGAAGGTGTTGCGTGAGAGCTTGGTGCCGTTGAGGTACATCGGCGCCGAGCCGGTGACGTTGAAGCCGCGGATCACCATGCCGTCGCTGGTGGTGTTGTCGCCGCCCAGCGGATGCACGCCCGAGGTGTAGCGCAGCGCCTGGGCGAGGGATTCCGCGTTCTGCACCTCGATCTGCTCGGCGGTGACGATGGAGACCGACTGCGGCGTCTCGATCAGCGGGATGTCGGACTTGCTGGCGGTGATGCTGCGGGTGGCGATGTAGCCCTTGACCGGGCCGAGCGCGGTTTCCGTGCCCGCGCCGGCGGACGCGGTGACGGTGACCGGCGCCAGCGTGGTCTCGCGGCCCGGCGGAGGCGGCGCCTTGCGCAGGGTGTAGGTGCCGCCGCCGAGGTCGGCCAGCTCGTAGCCGCTGCCTGAAAGTAGGCGGGCAAAGCCTTCGCCCACGCCGTAGCTGCCCTGCAGGCCGGGGCTGCGCAAGCCGGCGACCAGGGCGGGGTCGAAGGACAGGCGCACGCCGGTTTGCGCGGCGAACTGGGCGAGCACGTCGCCCAGCGGGCCGGCGGCGATCTGGTAGCTGCGGGCGGCGGCGGCCGGTTCGGCGGCCAGGGCTTGCGGCGCCAGCGCGGCGGCGAGTCCGCCCAGCATCAGCCGGAGGGCGAGGGCGAGGGGGCGGCGGGCGAGGGTGCGCTGGCTGGAGGCGGTGCGGTGCGGCATGCGGTGCTTTCCTTTCGAAGGGATGGGCCGGATGAGTCGGGCGCCTTGTTCTGGCGTTTTCATCCGGTACACCGCATGAGCGGGAAAAAAGTGTCAGCGGCTTGCGACCGGGCCTCGAGGTTAGGGGCCTGGAACCCTGGGCGGCGGGCGCTGGCGCGATGCCGGGCGGCGCGAACGCGCGCATGCGGACCGCTCCGCGGCTGTCATCCGCCTTCCGGCGGAGCCTCCAGGCTGATCCAGTAGCGGGTGATTCGGCGGGCCGCTAGCGGGCGGGTCTTGAGCAGTAGTTCCAGGCTGGCCTCGGTGTCCCGCAGCGGGAAGGCGCCGGAGACGCGCAGCTCGGCCACCGCCGGGTCGCAGCGCAGCACGCCGGGGCGGTAGCGGCCGACCTCGGCCACCCAGTCGGCCAGGCGCATGTCGCGGGCGACCAGCATGCCGTCCGCCCACAGGGCGTCGCCGGCGGCCGCCGGGAGGCTGGCGGCGATGGCGTCCTCGCCGAAGCGGGTGCGCTCGCCTGCGGGCACGGTGCGCTCGACACCGGCGCGGGTGTGGATGCGCACTGCGCCTTCGTATACCGCCAGCTCGGTGGCGTGGTCGAACTGGCGTACCGAGAAGCGGGTGCCCAGCGGCTGCAGCCGGCCCTGGGCGGTGAGAACGACGAAGGGTCGCGACCGGGGCTGCTTGTCCGGCGCGGTGGCGATCATCACCTCGCCTTCGATGAGGTGCAGCTGGCGTTCATGTTCGGTGTAGCGGATGTCCACCGCGCTGGCGCTGGCCAGGGTGAGTAGGGTGCCGTCGGCCAGTTGCAGGCTGCGCTGTTCGCCGGTGGCGGTGCGCAGGTCGGCCTGCCAGGCGTTCCACGGCTGATGGCGCCACAGCAGCCAGCCGGCGGGCGCGGCCAGGGCGAGCAGGCCGAGGCTGCGCAGGGCGCTGCGGCGGCCGTGGCGCGGTAGGCCGTCCAGGGTGCGGCGGCCGATCTGCCCCGGCACCTGGCGGAAGCTGCCCAGCACGATTTCCGCCTGCTGCCAGGCGGCGGCGTGCGCCGGGCTCTGGCCGCGCCAGCGTTCGAGTTCGCGGCGCAGCGCCGGGCTGTCTTCGCCGGCGTGCAGGCGCACCAGCCAGTCGGCGGCTTCTTCCAGCAGGGCGTCGCTGATCTCGCTGGCCACGGCTGCGCGGGCACTCACAGGGCTTTCAGGCAGGCGATGAAGCCGCTGCGCATGTGGCGTTTCACCGTGGCCAGGGAGACGTCCATGCGGCTGGCGATCTCGGCGTAGCCCAGGCCGTCGAGCTGGGAGAGCAGGAAGATGTCGCGGGTGCGCGCCGGCATGCTGCGCAGCATGGCCTCGATGCGGTACAGGGCTTCGAGGATGAGCAGGCGGCTCTCCGGCGAGGGCGCTTCCGGTTCCGGCAGGTGGGCGATGGTCTCCAGGTAGGCGCGCTCCACTTCCTGCCGGCGCCAGTGGTCCACCATGATGCCGCGGGCGATGTGGGTGAGCAGCGCCCGCGGCTGGCCGAGGTCCAGCCGCCGCTGGCCGAGCAGGCGCAGGAAGGTGTCCTGGGCGACGTCTGCCGCATGGTGGCGGCAGCCCAGCTTGCGCCTGAGCATGGCGTGCAGCCAGCCATAGTGGCCGCGGTACAGGTCGGCGATGTCGTCGGACGGGGCGCAGGCGTCGGTCACTGCAGGCTCCAGGAGAACCCGCCGCAGCGGCAGGTTTGCCGGCGGCGCAGGTAAAACTTAATCAATAATGGTTCTCATTCTCTAGGCAAGGGCGGCGGTGGTCAATGTCCGCCTTCGCCGGCGGCGCCACCAGGCGGCAGGCAGCGCCACGGCGCCGCCGGGCGCATGGCCGTGGGCGTAGCCAAACCGGCCCCGCCGCGGCGCGGAAATGGCATCTCCCCAGGCGCCGGCCATTGGTTAGTCTTGATCCCGACGAGGCGCGCCCGGCGCGTCCTTCCACGATTTCACGGACGCGACGATGGCCGCCCTGGCAATAGACAACATCAGCAAGACCTTCGACATCGACGGCCGCAGCGTGACCGCGCTCGACTCGGTGAGCCTGGACCTCGCCCCCGGCGAGTTCGGCGCCCTGATCGGCCCCTCCGGCTGCGGCAAGTCCACGCTGCTGCGCATGGTGGCGGACATCGTGTCGCCCACCAGCGGACATATCTCGGTGGCCGGCGAGGCGCCGCGCAAGGCGCGGCTGGCGCACCACATCGGCTTCGTGTTCCAGGACGCGACGCTGCTGCCCTGGCGCACGGTGAGCGAGAACATCCGCCTGCCGCTGGAGGTGGTGGGCGGGCGCCGCGCGGTGGACCCGGCGGCCATCCAGGCGCTGGTGGAACTGGTGGGGCTGGCCGGTTTCGAGCATGCGCGGCCCTCCCAGCTTTCCGGCGGCATGCAGCAGCGCTGCGCCATCGCCCGCGCGCTGGTGACTTCGCCGCAGATGCTGCTGCTGGACGAACCCTTCGGTGCGCTGGACGAGATCATGCGCTTCCGCATGAACCTGGAGCTGTTGCGCATCTGGGCGGAGTCGCGCACCACCGCGCTGATGGTGACCCACTCCATCGAGGAGGCGGTGCTGATGGCCGACCGCATCTTCGTGATGGCGGCGCGGCCGGGCCGCATCGTCGATGAGATCAAGGTGGACCTGCCGCGCCCGCGCCGGCTGTCGCAGATCGGCGAGCCGGACTTCGTCGCCCTGGTGGAGCGGGCGCGCAAGAGCCTGTTCGGCGACATGGTGGAGATGCTGCAGGATGCTTGAGATGCGCAGACCCGGTCGGGGCGCCGGCCTCGCCCTCGCACGCTGGCTGCCGCCGGCGCTGGTGCTGCTGGCGGCGCTGGCCGGCTGGGAGGCGGCGGCGCGGCTGGGCTGGCTGCCGCTGACGGTGGCGCGGCCCAGCGCGGTGCTGCGACTGTTGGCGGCGGAGTACGCCGGCCTGCTGGCCGAACTGGCGCCGACGCTGTTCGCCGCCGCCTGGGGCTATCTGCTGGCCCTGGCGGTGGCGCTGGCGCTGGGCTCGCTGGCCTATCTGTACAAGTCGCTGGAGGGCACCGTGCTGACGGTGGGCGCGGTGTTCAACAGCATTCCCATCATCGCCATCGCGCCGGCGCTCATCATCTGGCTGGGGCTGTCCTTGTCCACCCGGGTGGCGATTACCGCGGTGGTGTGCTTCTTCCCGCTGCTGATCGCCTTCGTGCAGGGCCTCAACACCCGCCGCGCCACCGCCGCCGAGCTGTTCACCGTGCTGGCGGCGACGCCGCTGCAGCGCTTCCGCCTGCTGGCCTTGCCGGGGGCGCTGCCCTACCTGTTCATGGGCATGAAAATCACCGCTCCCTTCGCGCTGCTGGGCGCGCTGGTGGGCGAGTGGACCGGCGCCGAGTCCGGCCTGGGCGTGGTGATGCTGAACGCGATGTTCGGCCTGCAGGTGGATCGCCTGTGGGCGACGGTGCTGCTGGCCTGCGTGGTGTCCACCGCCGCCTACGCCTACGTTTGCCTGCTGGAGCGGCTGGCACTGCCGGCCGACCTGCGCGAAGGGGAGGCGGTATGAAGCGGCTTTTCCACCCATGCGCGCGGCGGGCGGCGTCGGCTGCCGGCCGGCCGGGGAGGGCGGTGCGATGAGCGCGGTGACCTTGAGCAAGCGTGGCAGCCCCGCACTGGGCGCCATCCGCCGCGCCACGCTGGGCCGCGGCCTGCCTGCGCCCTTGCGGGTAACGCTGGCGCGGCTGGTGAATTACCTCGCCTGCCTGGCCTTGGCGCTGCTGCTGTGGCAGGTGCTGGTGAGCGTGTTCCAGGTGCCGGCCTATCTCATGCCCAGCCCGGCGCAGTGCTTCGCCGCGATGGCGCGCGAGGGGGCAATGCTGGCCGGTGCGGTGGGCTGGACGGTGTTCGCCACCCTGCTCGGCATGGCCATCAGCCTCGTGCTGGCGACGCTGCTGGCGGTGGGCTTCATCGCCTGTCCGCTGCTGGACCGGGTGGTGATGCCGCTGATCCTGCTGATGCGCACCGTGCCGATGATCGCGGTGGCGCCCATCCTGGTGCTGGTGTTCGGCCGCGAGCAGGGCAACACCGTCGGCATGGTGGTGCTGCTCACCTTCTTCCAGATCATGCTGGCGGCGAAGAAGGGTTTCCAGGCGCCCGGGCGCAACCTGATGGAGCTGATGCACACCTGCGGCGCCGGCTTCTGGCAGACGCTGCTCAAGGTGCGCCTGCCGTGCGCGCTGCCCTTCCTCTTCACCGGCCTGCGCATCGCCGCCGGCACCGCCATCCTGTGCGCGATGTTCGCCGAATGGCTGTCCGGCGCGCCCGGCCTCGGCTCGCTGATGCTGGACGCCTACGCCCGGCAGGATTTCGCGCTGATGTGGGCGGCGGTGCTGGCCAGCACCAGCGCGGCGTATGTGTTCTTCACCCTCACCATCGCCTTCGAGGTGGCGGTGATCGAGTGGGGGCGCTGAGCGGGATGAACGCGTTCTCGGGCCCATTGCCCTCGCCATCCGCGGCGCAGCTCGGCCTCTGTGGCACGCGGCGGAGCAACTGACATGGAAACAATCGAAATGGCCGCAAGCGAGAAAGCGCCGGCAGAGGCAGGCGCGATGCAGGGCAAGGTCGCCTTCATCACCGGCGCCACCCGCGGCCTGGGCCGCGAACTGGCGCTGATGCTGGCCCAGGCCGGCGCCAACGTGGCGCTGGTCGGCCGCGACCGCGAGGCGGGCGATGCGGTGGCGGCGGAGATCCGCCAACTGGGCCGCGAAGCGCTGGCCCTGGCGGCGGACGTGACCGCCAGCGATGAAATGGACCTGGCCGCCCAGGCCGCACTGGCCTGCTTCGGCAGGGTGGACCTGCTGCTGTGCGTGGCCGGCGTCGGCAGCCCGCGCAAGCCGGTGTGGGAGTGCGATGCCGCCGACTACCACGCCTGCTTCGACATCAACGTGCTCGGCGTGATGCTGGCCCTGCGCGCCGTGCTGCCGGCCATGGTGGCGCGCAAGCAGGGCAGGGTGGTGGTGATAGGCGGTACCTACGGCCACAAGGGCGTGGCCGGCTCGGCGCTGTACGCCGCCTCGAAGTGGGCCCTGCGCGGGCTGGTGAAATCGGTGGCGCGTGAAGTGGGCGAGCACGGCATCACCGCCAACCTGGTCTCGCCCGGCGGCGTCGCCGGCCCGCGGCTGACGCGCTTGTTCCAGCAATCCGCCGACCGCGAAGGCCTGAGCTACGAGGCGGTGCTGGAGCGCTTCACCGCCGGCAGCGCGCTCGGGCGCCTGGTGGAAGGCGAAGACATCGCCCGCGCGGTGCTGCACCTGGCCTCGGACGCCGGCCGCATGTGCACCGGGCAGGACATCGTGGTGGATGCGGGCACGGTGGTGTAGCGGCGCTGCGGCGCAAGCAAGCCGGCCCGAAGGTAGCGCGTATCCGCAAGCCACAGCCCCGGACCAGAACGAACCAAATACAGAGAGAACATGAGCGATACCCCAGCCCCTTCCGCCGCAGCGCTGCCGCCCGGCGGCGATCCCGCGCTTGCCGGCTACGGCATAGACACCGTCGCCCTGCACGCCGGCCGCCACCCGGAGCGCTTCCACGGCGTGGTCAATCCGCCCGTCTACCACGCCTCCACCTTCATCTTCGAAACGGTGGAGCAGCTCATCGACACCCGCCACGAACGTGCCGGCGGCGCCTTCGAGCAATTCACCTATGGCCGCGAAGGCACGCCCACCACCCGCGCGCTGGAGGACGCGGTGAGCACGCTGGAGGGCGGCTACCGCGCGGTGGTCACCTCCTGCGGGCTGGGCGCCATCGCCGCCTCGCTCACCGCCTTCCTGTCGGCGGGCGACCACCTGCTCATCATCGACAGCGTGTATGGCCCGGCGCGCGCCTTCTGCGACGAGTTCCTCAGCCGCTTCGGCGTGGAAGTGACCTACTTCGACCCGCTGATCGGCGCCGGCATCCGCGAACTGTTCCGGCCGAACACCAAGGTGGTCTACCTGGAGTCGCCCTGCTCGCTCACCTTCGAGGTGGTGGACGTGCCGGCCGTTGCCGCCGCCTGCCGGGAGCGCGGCATCACCACCATCATGGACAACACCTGGGCCTCGCCGCTGTGCTTCCGCCCGCTGGATCATGGCGTGGACGTGTCGCTGCATGCCGCCACCAAGTACATCTCCGGCCATTCCGACCTGATGCTGGGTGTGGCGGTGTGCACCGAGGCCGCCTTCATCCCGGTGAAGAAAACCGCCTCCGGCTCCGGCTACTGCGGCGGCCCGGACGACGTCTACATGGCGCTGCGCGGCCTGCGCACCCTGCCCATCCGCATGAAGCGCCACCAGGAAACCGCCACCCAGGTGGCGCGCTGGCTGCAGCAGCGGCCGGAGGTGGCGCGGGTGATGTACCCGGCGCTGTCCGACGACCCCGGCCACGCGCTGTGGAAGCGGGACTTCCACGGCGCCTCCGGCCTCTTCGGTGCGGTGCTGCAGCCCTGCTCGCAGGCGCAGCTGGCCGCCATGCTGGACCACATGGAGCTCTTCCGCATGGGCTATTCCTGGGGCGGCTACGAGAGCCTGGTGGTGCCCACCTGGCCGGCCACGCTGCGCACCGCCACCGAGTGGAAAGACCCCGGCCCGGCGCTGCGGCTGCACGCCGGCCTGGACGACCCGGACGATCTCATCCGCGACCTGGAAAAAGGCTTCGCCCGCCTTGCCGCGGCGGCCTGAACGATCCGGGCGGCGGGGTGCGCGGCCTGCTCCGGGCCGGTTGCTCACGGTTTGCTGGCGCGGATGTCGCCGAGGCTGTGCTGGCGGGTTCCGGTCTGCCGAAGCGGCAGCGAGATGCACAAACGCCCTTGGGGCGGCGCTCTGGGGCGAGGTCGGAGCGCTTGCCCCAGGCGAAATGGGAAGACCCGGCAGTCAACGTCGCCGCCCGCTCGATGACCGGATCGAGCCTTCCCGCCACTTTGCTTCGCCGGTTTCGGCGCTCGCTGGTGCCGAGCGGTGGCGGCCCCACGCCCTTCAGCTTCGCTCTCCGCAGGAACTCCCCTTTCCGCAGGAACCCCCTATGAATGCCCCTGACCCCACCCTCATCGCCGCCATCAAGACCCGCCTCGCCGCCGGCCCGCAGCCCATGCTGATCGGCGGCGAGTGGACCCTGGCCGCATCCGGCCAGACCTTCGACAGCCGCGACCCCGCCACCGGCGAGCTGGTGGCGACCGTCGCCCGCGCCGGCAGCGAAGACATCGACCGCGCGGTCGCCGCTGCCCGCGCCGCCTTCGACGGTCCCTGGGGCCGCATGCGCCCGGCCGAACGCCAGCGCATCCTGCTCAGGCTGGCCGACCTGGTCGAAGCCAACTTCGAGGAACTGTGCATCCTCGACACCCTGGACATGGGCGCGCCCATCCGCCACACCCGCGGCGCCAAGGACTGGCTGCTCGGCCTGCTGCGCTACTACGCCGGCATGGCCACCGCGCTCTACGGCCAGACGGTGACGCCCTCCACCGCCAGCGATCTCTTCGCCTGCACCGTGCGCGAGCCAGTGGGCGTGGTCGGCGCCATCGTGCCCTGGAACGGCCCGCTCATCGCCTCCATCTGGAAAGCCGGCCCGGTGCTCGCCACCGGCTGCACCCTGGTGCTCAAGCCCTCGGAAGAAGCACCGCTGTCGCCGCTGCGCTTCGCCGAACTGGCGCTGGAGGCCGGCCTGCCGCCGGGCGTGCTCAACGTCGTGCCCGGCTACGGCCACGATGCCGGCGCCGCGCTGGCCGCCCACCCCGGCGTGGACAAGATCGCTTTCACCGGCTCGGTGCCCACCGCCCAGGCCATCATGCGGGCCGCCGCCGGCAACCTGAAGCGGCTGTCGCTGGAACTGGGCGGCAAGTCGCCCAACATCGTCTTCGCCGATGCCGACCTGGAAGCCGCGGTACCGGCCGCCACCTGGGCCGCCTTCGCCAACGCCGGCCAGGTCTGCAGCGCCGGCACCCGGCTGTTCGTCGAGCGCGCGGTGCATGACGACTTCGTCGCCGGGGTCGCGCGCTACGCCGCCGGCCTCAAGGTCGGCCCCGGCCTGGACCCCGCCACCGAAATCGGCCCGCTGGTGTCGCCCCGCCAACTGGAGCGGGTGCGCGGCTACGTCGCCGCCGGCCAGGAAGAAGGCGCCCGCCTGCTCGCCGGTGGCGACCGCCCGGCCGGCGCCGCCCTGGCCGCCGGCAATTACCTCGCGCCCACCGTGTTCGGCGGCGTCGCCGACCACATGCGGATCGCCCGCGAGGAAATCTTCGGTCCGGTGCTCGCCGCCATGCCCTTCGACAGCGCCGAGGAAGTCCTCGCCCGCGCCAACGCCTCGCCCTACGGCCTCGGCGCCGGCGTATGGACCCGCGACGTCGGCCGCGCCCACGCCTTCGCCCGCCGCCTGCAGTCCGGCTCGGTGTGGATCAACTGCTACAACGTCCTCGACCCCGCGCTGCCCTTCGGCGGCTACAAGATGAGCGGCTTCGGCCATGAATCCGGCACGCAGCAACTGGAGGAATACATGCAGGTGAAGGGAGTGTGGATCGCGGGGGAGATGCGCTGATTGCGCCTGGCGGGCAGGCGCGGTGCATGGGGCAGGCCAGGTCAGATTGAATCAGGCTGTCGGCGCTAGAGGACCAGTGGATTGAGAAAGCATCGGGATCTCAACGAACGATGAAAAGGGCCGGCACCCTCGGAGGTGCCGGCCCTTTGTCCATTACTGCCAGTTGGCGGCGATGACCGACGACAGGGCGTCCTGGTAGCCCTGCGGCAGGGTGGTCTGGCCGGAGCTGGGCGGTGCGAAGGCGGCCATCGCCGATACCAGGGCGTTCACCTGGCTGTCGAGCAAGGTCAGTCCATCAGCGGTCTTGAGCTGTTCGACGTGGTAGGCGTTACTCACATACCAATTGCTGACGGTGACCTTGTCCGTGGTGCCGATGATGCTGATGTCCAGATTGTTGCCGTTGCGCTGGAACCAGAGCTGGTCGGCGGCGATGTCGGCACCGAAGGCGAGGACGTCGGTGTTGCCGGTTGTGGTGTCGTAGTCGTAGAGGGTGTCCTGGCCGCCGGTGCGGGCGAAGAGGTAGGTGTCGTTGCCGCGGCCGCCGTTGAGGGTGTCGTTGCCCGCCCCGCCGTTGAGCATGTCCGCAGCAACTGTGCCCACCAGCGAGTCCGCTCCATCGGTACCGGCCAGTGCCCGTTCGACGAGGTCGCTCTGCGCCCACACTGTGCCGTCGGCAAAGCGCACCGACTGCACCGAGTTGTAGGCGTTCGATGGATTGTCGCCCAAGAAGAAGTCATTCACCGTGACTCGATCGGTACTGCCGGCCAGGGTGAGGACCAAGCTGTTACCCGACCGGCGCACGCTCACTTCCTCCGGCGCCACCCCGTCCTTGAATTGCAGCACGTTGTGTTTGCCCGAGGAGGCGTCGTATTCCGAGGCGATCACATCGTCGCCGTCGCCGTGGCCGAAGAGGTAAGTGTCGTTGCCTGCGCCGCCATAGAGGCGGTCATTGTCTGCACCGCCGTCGAGGACATCGCTGCCGTTACCGCCGTACAGCCAGTCTCCGCCGTCACCCCCGTACAGGGTGTCATCACCGTTACCCCCGTTGACGGTGTCGTTGCCCGCCCCGCCGTTGAGCATGTCCGCAGCAACTGTGCCCACCAGCGAGTCCGCTCCATCGGTACCGGCCAGTGCCCGTTCGACGAGGTCGCTCTGCGCCCACACTGTGCCGTCGGCAAAGCGCACCGACTGCACCGAGTTGTAGGCGTTCGATGGATTGTCGCCCAAGAAGAAGTCATTCACCGTGACTCGATCGGTACTGCCGGCCAGGGTGAGGACCAAGCTGTTACCCGACCGGCGCACGCTCACTTCCTCCGGCGCCACCCCGTCCTTGAATTGCAGCACGTTGTGTTTGCCCGAGGAGGCGTCGTATTCCGAGGCGATCACATCGTCGCCGTCGCCGTGGCCGAAGAGGTAAGTGTCGTTGCCTGCGCCGCCATAGAGGCGGTCATTGTCTGCACCGCCGTCGAGGACATCGCTGCCGTTACCGCCGTACAGCCAGTCTCCGCCGTCACCCCCGTACAGGGTGTCGTCGCCGTTGCCCCCGTTGAGAGTGTCGTTGCCCGCCTGGCCGTAAAGGGTATCGTTGCCATCGTTGCCGCTGAGAGAGTCGTTGCCGTCGCCGGCAAGGATGGTGTTATTGCTGCTGTCACCGCTGATCTGGTCGCTTGCGTCGGAGCCAATTACTAATTCTTTGCCACCTTCGGCAAGGCAAATGTCGAATGTGGAGCCCTGTACTGATCCTGCAGCTCGCAGTGCGGCGTGGATGGCTCCGGCTGCCTCACTTCCGGCCGATTCGAGTGCGTGAAAGAACTCTTGAAGGGTCAGGAGCCCGAGGGTTTGGTCGGCTTCAGACTGTTCCCGAAGCACGGCCACCAGTGCGCTGACATCCCACCCAAGGCCGTCCCCCTCGATTTTGATATCCAATAGATTGAGCAGCGGGGAGAAATGAGTTTGCAGCATCAATTGGCTGTAGACATAGTCAGCCAATTCGGTGAAGGCCTGCAGCAGGAGTGGCGCTGCTTTAGAGTGCGGATTGGATGGGTCGGCTTGAATCCCATTGCACCATGTGCCGAAATATTCCTCTCCGAGAAACGCCTCAAGTGCTTCCAACTTTCGAGCATCGCCAATGTAGTTTCCATAAGGTTCAGCTGTTCGACTTTCAGGGTCGATATTCTGAACGCCAGTCCAGCGATAAATGATCTGTACGACCAACTCATGGCGGGCACCGACATCGGTTTCCTGCACGAACTGCTCGACCAGCGCCTGCAATTGCCCGGACTCGTCCCGCGCCATGGCCTGGCGCAGGTCGTGGACGTTGCCGAAGGCGACGACATCGGGGAGGGCTGCGATCTCGTCGCTGATGGCGACGAGGTGGGTGTCCAGGGTATTGGCCAGATCGCTCTGGAACCAGACGTCGGTGACGGTGGCGGTGGTGCCATCCGCGCGGGTGAAGCTGCCGGTCTGCAGATGTTGATTGCCGTTGGCGTCGGTGGTGGCGGTATTGGTGTAGTTCAGCGCGATGCGGGCGACGCCGGCCTCTTCGAGGGGGAGGAGTTCGCCCTCGTCGGTAATGCCGTCACCGTCGGCATCCTTCCAGACGCGCAGGCTGGCATAGGCGGCATCGTTGGCGTCGATGACGCCGTCCAGGTTGGAATCGAGCTCGCGCAATGCGGCAAAGCCGTTGGCGGCTTTATTGCCATTGGCGAGCGTGGTGTTGTTGCCGAAGAGCTCGGAACCGCCATCGATGGAGCCATTGCCGTTGCGGTCGAGAACCAGCAATCCATCGTCCTTGCCGACCCAGCCGGACTGCTCGGCGAAGCCGTTGCCGTCATGGTCGAAGAAGACGCCGTTGGTGAGGGCGGTGGTTTCGACGCCGTCGCCGTCGAGGTCGAGGATCAGGGGGGAGGTGGTGGTTTGGGCTTGGTTAAAATGGTTGGTCAGCTCGGTACGAATGACTTCGTCGTATCCAAGCCCGAGCCATTTGGGATTGGGAGCAAGATTGTTGACCGCGTCTGTGATTGTATCGAGAAGATCGATGAGGGTTTTGGCGGCCTCCTCCTGTCCCTCTCGGCGCAAATCATAGTAGGTATCGACAAGGTCTTCTATGAGTGTTGCGAAGGCATCGCTAATAGGGATGTCATCGAATACATCCGACGGAACCTGGCGCTCGCTTTCAATCCAGAGAAAGTCTGGCCAGTCGATTGTTTTATCGCCAGGGACGAATACATTGAATAACTCCCCCAGACTGCGCGTGAAAACTCCATCAAATGCTACGGCGGGGGGGGAGGTTTGCATCTGTTACCGCATCTCGATAGCTCTTCTCTATCTGTTTGGAATCCGGGAGGTTGTAGTTATTCCCATATATGTATTTGATGTATTGAGCGTAGTGTTGTGCTGCAACACTTTCAAAATGGTCTCTGATTGCCTGTTTTCCTGCCACGTTTTCCCAATGGTTCTGAACGAGGCGGTAGAAGGCGGCGTCCAGGGGGCTTCTATAGTCACCTGATGCCACCGGATAGGCGGTTTCAGCATATTGGTCCCCGATTGATGCAAGGTATTTCCAACCATTTGCGTAGTCATTGTTTGCAGCGTATGCCTCAGCTATTGCAAACTGCTCGGGGGTTATTGAAAGAGTCATTTGAGTTCCTTGGTTTCAATTATTGATAAAGAAGGAGGAAATAAGGCCTTGTACTCGATTGTCAATTTCGACGAAGTCTTTGGAATACGACTCGGAGTAAGAGTATTCAGCGGTCAAGCCATTTCCTGTGATGGACTTCGCTGTGCAGTGCCGGTAAGGAAGTTTGCTGGGGTTGGTGCAGGAGGTTAGGAGGTTTCTGGGGGTTCTTGAATAGTAATCAGTGAAATTACTGCCTACGAAGACCTGCACGACGTTGTTGTTTCCCTTTTCTATGGAGAACTGTTTCGATGCGAATCTTGGCGCAGACTCCAGCGCAGTTTCGAACCAGTTTTCTCCCCCGTAGGGCCTGGCGATGGTGATGTTTATCCTTCTTCCGAATCCGCGTTGGCGCCATATGGCGTCATCTTCCTTCTTGTAGGGAGTCAGGTCGGGGAGGAGGGCTTCAATTGTCACTGCGCCGAGCTTTTTCCGCTCCTTGGGAATGGGTCTTAGTTTCTTGTATTTCTCCATGGTGTTCATGTAGATGTAGTTGGCTGGGATGTCCAGCTCGATCCCATGGATTTCCACCTTTACCGTGCTGGTGGCGTAATTCGGTTCTTCTTCATTGCCGGATTTAATCTTCACGACGGCGAATAGAGAAAGTGCCGAGAAGGCAGCGAGTGAGGCGATGGCAGCAGTTCTGTATTTCATGATTGCGCGGAGGTCGGGAGTAGAGATTCGGTCACGTGAGTGCTCTGGCCTGGAGAGAAGGGGGGCGTCGCGGCTCCGCCTTTCCTCATGAACGCGATGAAATCTGCCAATCCCTGTGCATGGCTGTATTGACGACTGACCTCGCTCCGAGCGCATTCACGCAGATGAATGAAGCTAGCGGGCGACTCAATTGCCTCCAATGCCCGTGCCGCAATCTCCTCTGGCCTAAAGAAATCAACCATCACCCCGTTCTCCCCTTCCCGAATGACCTCCTCCACCGGTGCTGTACGTGAGGAGATCAGGAGGCAGCCGCTGGCCATGGCTTCGAGCATCGACCAGGACAGCACAAAGGGGTAGGTCAGGTAGAGGTGGGCGGCGGAAACCTGCAGCACTTTCCGATAGCGGTCATAGGGGAGCTTGCCGAGGAAGTGGGTGCGGGCCGGGTCCAGCCGGACTTCCCTGAGCATCTTCTCGCGCCAGTTCGGCGCGTCCTTGGGGCGCCGGCCGTAGCTCACGTCGTCGCCGCCGACGATCAGGGCATGGCAGCCGCGGTGGTGGCGCTGGATGAGCTCGAGCGCCCGCATGAATTGATGGAAGCCGCGGTAGGGTTCGAGGTTGCGGGCGACGTAGGTGATGACCGGATCGCCGGCCCGCAGGGTCAGGCCGTTGTCCAGGGTGAAGGTCGCGGCCGGGTCCGGCGCCAGGCCTTCGGTGTCGATGCCTTCGTGGATGATGGAAATCTTGTCGCGATAGGCCGCGGGGTGGCGGCTGTGCTGCCAGCGGGTGGGCGTGACGCCGGCGTCGCAGTTCTCCAGGTTCAGCGTATGCAGGGCGTTCCAGGTACGGATGCGGGCGCGGTCGTCGAAGCTCACGGGAAACTCAGGATCGAATGCCCAGTCGGCGCCCTGGCTGTCGTAGAACCATTCGCAGAAGTGGATGAGGCGTGCGTCTGGATAGACATCCTTGAGGTAGAGCGTTTCGCCCCAGCCGGGGTGGGCCAGCACGACGTCCGGGCGGTAGCCCTGGGCCTTGAGTTTCAACAGGACGCGCGCTACGGCCTGACCATGGAGAACCGCCTGTTCCATCTGCCTCAGGTAGTGGTGTTGATCCTGGCTGGGCGCGCGGTGCAGCCGATAGCGCAAGCACTGGACACCAGGGAGGCCGGGCGCAGTGTCGCGGCCAATGCCGAGCACTTGCCAGCCGGGCGTCTGGGCCCAGCTCGTGGCGAGATGACGGAACTGGCCGGGGAAGTTCTGGTGGATGACGAGGATTCGCATCACCGTTCCCTGAAGTGCTCATCCAGCATCTGCGAAGCTGGAGTCGAATTGCCGGGAGGATGGCTGGAGAAGTGGCCGCATGCGCTCTTCATGTCTATTAGCGATTCCGCCGACTGCATCGGACGTATTGCAGGAGAAAGCATCGAGGTCTCAACGAACGATGAAAAGGGCCGGCACCCTCGGAGGTGCCGGCCCTTTGTCCATTACTGCCAGTTGGCGGCGATGACCGACGACAGGGCGTCCTGGTAGCCCTGTGGCAAGGTGGTCTGGCCGGAGCTGGGCGGCGCGAAGGCGGCCATCGCCGATACCAGGGCGTTCACCTGGCTGTCGAGCAAGGTCAGTCCATCAGCGGTCTTGAGCTGTTCGACGTGGTAGGCGTTACTCACATACCAATTGCTGACGGTGACCTTGTCCGTGGTGCCGATGATGCTGATGTCCAGATTGTTGCCGTTGCGCTGGAACCAGAGCTGGTCGGCGGCGATGTCGGCACCGAAGGCGAGGACGTCGGTGTTGCCGGTTGTGGTGTCGTAGTCGTAGAGGATGTCCTGGCCGCCGGTGCGGGCGAAGAGGTAGGTGTCGTTGCCTGTGCCACCTGCTAGATAGTCATTGCCGTCTCCGCCATCGAGGGTGTCGTTGCCATTGCCCCCATTGAGGGAGTCGTTGCCGGCCTGGCCGTAGAGGGCATCGTCGCCGTCGTTGCCGCTGAGGGTGTCGTTGCCGTCGCCGGCGAAGACGGTTTCGGCGCCGCCGCCGAAGCCGAGGGCGTCTGCGTTGGCGGAGAGGGTGATGGGGTAGCGGGCGAAGAGCTGGGCGGGGGTCAGGGTGAGGTCGTCGAACTGGAAGGAGCCGACCTGGTAGTACGCGCTGGTGTAGTAGTTGAGCAGGGAGACCTGGTCGCCGTTGCCGTACTCGATGATGAGGCTGGTGCCTTCGGTGCGCAGCGCGGTGAGTCCGTCGGCGTTGATGCCTTCGAAGCGGACGACGTCGGTGGCGACGTTGTAGAGATCGTAGGCGTTGATGACGTCGATGCCGGAGCCTGCGCGCAGGAGGTAGGTGTCATTGCCACGGCCACCGTTGAGGGTGTCGTTGCCGGTGCCGCCGTCGAGGGTGTCGTTGCCGGCCTCGCCGTTGAGGAGGTCGTTGCCGTCTCCGCCGAACAGGGCATCGTTGCCGTCACCGCCATTGAGGACGTCATTGCCGGCGCCACCATCGAGGGTGTCGTTGCCATTGCCCCCATTGAGGGAGTCGTTGCCGGCCTGGCCGTAGAGGGCATCGTCACCGTCGTTGCCGCTGAGGGTGTCGTTGCCGTCGCCGGCGATGATGACATTAGCGCCGCTGTCGCCGCTGATCTGGTCATTGGCTGTGGAGCCAATTAGAAGCTCCTTGCCTGCCGCTGCCAGGTAGAGATCGAACAAGGAGCCTTGTAGGGAACCCTCGGCCTGCAATGCCAGAAGAATGGCGTTGGCGGTTTCGCTGCCGCTTGATTCGAGAGCCCTGTTGAATTCACTCAGATTGGTGAGGCCGAGGATATGGTCGTTCTCATACTGTTCCCGCAGTGTTGCCACCAGCGCGGTGACATCCCACCCAAGGCTGCCGTCGTTGATCTTGATCTCCAGCAGATTGATCAGCGGTGCGAAATGGCTCTGCAGCATGAGCTGGCCATAAACATAGTCAGCCAGGGACGCATAAGCTTCCATGAGCTCCGCGGCGGCATTCGGGCCGGGATTGGGCGTGCCGGCGTTCGTACCGCTGCCCTGGGTGAAGGTTTCCCCGAGAAAGGTTTCCAGCACATAGAGCTTGCGGCCATCGGCCAGGTAGGCGCCACGGCTGCTTGCGCTGTATTGGTCTGAGCCGGTCCAGGCGAAGAGGATTTGATCCAGCAAAGCATGGCGGGCAACGACATCGGTTTCCTGCGCGAACTGTTCGACCAGCACCTGCAATTGCCCAGATTCATCCCGCGCCATGGCCTGGCGCAGGTCGTGGACGTTGCCGAAGGCGACGACATCGGGGAGGGCTGCGATCTCGTCGCTGATGGCGACGAGGTGGGTGTCCAGGGTATTGGCCAGATCGCTCTGGAACCAGACGTCGGTGACGGTGGCGGTGGTGCCATCCGCGCGGGTGAAGCTGCCGGTCTGCAGATGTTGATTGCCGTTGGCGTCGGTGGTGGCGGTATTGGTGTAGTTCAGCGCGATGCGGGCGACGCCGGCCTCTTCGAGGGGGAGGAGTTCGCCCTCGTCGGTAATGCCGTCACCGTCGGCATCCTTCCAGACGCGCAGGCTGGCATAGGCGGCATCGTTGGCGTCGATGACGCCGTCCAGGTTGGAATCGAGCTCGCGCAATGCGGCAAAGCCGTTGGCGGCTTTATTGCCATTGGCGAGCGTGGTGTTGTTGCCGAAGAGCTCGGAACCGCCATCGATGGAGCCATTGCCGTTGCGGTCGAGAACCAGCAATCCATCGTCCTTGCCGACCCAGCCGGACTGCTCGGCGAAGCCGTTGCCGTCATGGTCGAAGAAGACGCCGTTGGTCAGCGAGGTGGTTTCGACGCCGTCGCCGTCGAGGTCGAGGATCAGGGGGGAGGTGGTGGTTTGGGCTTGGTTGAAGCTGTAGGTGATTTGATCACGAATTATGCGTTCTCCCGACTGGCCCTGGATGTCTTTATAAGAAAGGTCGAGTGGAATATCTAGAAGCTTCTCGATTGGCTCGCTGATTGATGCAGAAATTGCCGAGCGCTCTTTGTAGATGTAGGCTGCAGCTGAAAGTACAACAGCAAGGGCTCTGAGTTGTGGAATATTCGATAAGGCCGCTAGATTTGCCAAGTTGGACGCAGCGCCTAGGATGGCTTCGCCCAGAGCACCAAAGTCTCCCTTTGATGCTGCATCGGCCGCCAATAAGGAATTAGCCTGCAGGCTGGTTAGATTCGCTGCAACGCTTGTAGGGACCGCTCCTAGCTGACTTGAGATTGCGCCGACAAGCTGAAGCAAATTGCCGGCAGTATTGATGTCAACTCCCATTTGGTTTGCTAGCGACTTTCCTGCGCTCCAGGCGTCTCCCCCATTTGCAGCATACTCACCCACGGTAATTATCAGATTTCCCATTTTTTATCTCACTGGAAAAAAGGAGAAGAAGAAAAAAAATCCTGCTACTGCTGTGAGTAGGAAGTAGAGTAAATGCCCCGATATTCTTGAAAGTTGATCAAGTAGTACTTGGTTGTTTTTTCTTTCAGCTATCGTCTTAGTTAAGGCGAAGAGCGATGAGCCGGTGAGGGCTGCGCCGGTAATGAGGCGACGCAATGTGTCTGTGAAAGATGCAGGGGTGTTTGATTCTGAAAGCCAGTCGATATTGAAACGTATCGCAGCTATAAAAATTAAGGTGATCGTTGTAATTAGAGTGTTGATAATGAATTTTTTCATGGCGGATTTTGGATGAAGGGGCTTCTTTTTTTCTCGAAGGGAAACTAGGGAGGCTCTGAGTGCTAGGCCGAATGAGTTTTGCTGGATTTTCCGCCTCATTTTCTCCCTGATCAAAATTTTCATCAAATAGTTTTTTGGGAACGAAGATAAATCCCAGAAAGCCTGGTAGATTGGATCCAAGACCTACCGAAAACCGCTCTAGGTCACTTAGCTCTTTATCTGAGCTTTCCCAAATAGCGTATTGCTCAGCTATTCCGAGTCCGGCAGCCACGGCCCCATAGCTTGTCGTTGCTGTTGTGCCTATTTCAAGGCCAGAGAGCTTGTCGATAGTGGCAGACCAGAGGAGGTCTATTGCCGCAAAAAGGTTGCTCATTGCGCCAAGGCTGTCAGCGTTCTCGCTAGTGCTCATGTTTTCCTCGATGGTCTTTATTTGCTTTTTCTTGGGTTAACCAAGAATTTAAAAATTAGGAAAATTGCAATAATGAATGCGGCGGTCAAGAGATAGCCAAATCTCATCGGTGTCGCGAGCCACAAGGCTAAAGCGGCTAGGGTGGCAAGAAGTATGGACAGTAAGGTTGCTCCAATTAAGTCGCCGCGTCGTATTCCTTTCTCGTTGTCGCTGGTCAAGTCCTCTTGCTGTGTCTCTTCGTTAGGATGTGGTTTATTAACTATTTCGCTCTGATCGCTTTTCATTTATCTGTCCAAGTAAAAAAGCAAAATTTGCATCACCGCTCGCCCAGACTCTCATCGACGGTCTGCAGGACGGGGCTGAGGAAATACTCAATCACGCGCCGGTGCCCGGTCTTGATCTCGGCGGTGACCGCCATGCCGGCGGCCAGATTCACCGTGCGCTCGTCCACCTGCAAGGTGGCGCGCTCCAGCTTCAGCCTCACCGGGAACACCAGGCCGCGCTGCTCGTCGGCCACCGCGTCGTTGGAGATGAAGCTCACTTCGGCGGGGAGGGTGCCGTAGCGGGTGAAGGGGAAGGTTTCGACCTTGATCTCGGCGCGCTGGGCTTGCTTGACGAAGCCGACGTCCTTGTTCTCCAGCACGGCTTCGACTTCGGCGGCGTAGTCGTGGGGGACGATGACCATCAGTTGCTGGGCGGGGGTGACGACGCCGCCTTCGGTGTGGATGGCCAGCTGCTGGACGGTGCCGGCCACCGGGGTGGTGAGGCGCATCAGGCGGGATTTGTTTTCGGTCTTGGCGACTTCGGCTTGCAGGCTGGCGGCTTGTTGTTCGGCTTCGGTGCGCTCGGCGCTGATGCCGCGCAGGAATTCGGCTTGCCAGGCGGCCCGGTTGGCGCGGCCCTGGGCGATGGTCTGGTCGAGTTCGAGGAGTTTGGCGCGCTGGTAGGCGAGGTCGCGTTCGATCTCGATGCGGGCTTGTTCCTGTTCGAGGTAGCCGTGCTGGGAGACGAAGGCGCGGTCGACGAGGTTCTTGTAGTCGGCTTCGCGGCGGCGGGCGATGGGCAGGGTGGCGTCCAGTTTGGCGACGAGTTCGCGGGTGGCGGCGTGTTCGGCCTGGGCGCGGGCGATTTCGCCGTCGAAGGCCTGGACGCGGGTGCGGTATTCGGCGAACTGGCGGGCGAGGAGTTAGGTTTCGGCGAGGTGGCGGCTGGCGGGGACGTCGTCCAGGGCGGGGAGCGTGGGCAGGCGGTTGCCGGCATGCGGGCCTTCGAGGCTGTCGAGCAGGCTCACGGCGCGGGCGGCCTTGAGCCGGGCGGTGGCCCAGGCTTCGCGGGCCTGGGCGTCTTCGGCGCCGGCGGCGGTGGCGTCGAGTTCGACGAGGAGGTCGCCGGCCTGCACGGTCTGGCCGTCGGCGACGTGGATGCGGCGCACGGCGGCGGTTTCGATGGGTTGGATGATCTGGGCGCGGGTGCTGGGGATGATCTTGCCGGTGGCGGTGGCCACGGTGTCGATGTGGCCGAAGATGGACCACAGCAGCAGCACGGCGAAGGCGGTGACGAGGATGCCGATGAGCACACGCGGCAGCGGGCTGGGCGGGGTGTCCTGCAG
>NZ_WUEI01000044.1 GCF_012911025.1 Azoarcus sp. TTM-91
ATTGCCGAGGTGATCACGCATGTGAAGGCGCTGGAGGCCTGAGCGCGCAGGCGGGCCCGGGAGACCGGGCTGGCTGCGGGCGCAAGCGCCTGGGCGGCCCTGTTCCCGGTTTGGGGGCAGGGCCGTTTTGTTTTCCGCGGGTGACAGGCGCAGTGGTTCAGCCCGCCTTGCCCGGCCCGTCGGCGCGCAGATGGTCCAGCAGTTGCCGCGCGTGGGCCGGCAGCGCGTTGGCATCCCGCACGCACAGCAGCAGCCGGCGCATCGCCCAGGCGTCGCTCAACGGCACGCAGCGTATGGCCATGGCGCGGCGGCAGCGGCGGGCGGAGGTCTCTGGCACGATGGCGATGCCGACGCCGCTCTCGGCCATGCGGCAGATGGCATCGAAGCTGCGCAGCCGAACCCGGTAGCGCAGCCGCCGGCCGGCCTGGGCGGCATGGCCGGCGAGGTAGGCGTTGAGCGCGGCGTCGCCGGCGAGGCCGACGAAGTCGTGCGCCAGGGTGTCGGCGAAGGCGACCCGGCGCAGGCCGGCGAGCGGATGGGCCTTGCCGGTCACGACCACCAGGCGGTCGTCATGGAAGGAGTAGAGCTGTAGCCCGGCGGGATCGGCGGCGTCGGAGATGATGCCGAGGTCGGCGCTGCCGTCCAGTACCGCCAGCACGATCTCGTGGCTGAGGCGCTCTTCCAGGTCGATGTCGATGTTGGGCTGGGCGGCGAGGAAGCGCGCCAGCGCCTGCGGCAGGAATTCGCTCAGCGCGGCGGTGTTGCACAGCAGCCGTACGTGACCCTTGAGGCCGCGCGCATATTCGCCCAGCTCGCCGCGCATGCATTCGATCTGCTGCATCACGCAGCGGGCGTGGTGGCCGAGGGCGATGCCGGCCGGCGTTGGCCGCACGCCGCGGCGGTCGCGCAGCAGCAGGGCCACGCCCAGCGCGTCTTCCATGTTTTTCAGCCGGGCGCTGGCGGAGGCCAGCGACAGATGGGCGCGGTTGCCGCCGGCGGTGATGCTGCCGGCCTCCAGTACGTGAAGGAAGAGCTTGAGGTCGCTCAGGTCGAAGCGCATGGCGGCTATCCCGTGGCAAGGGGCGGGGAAGGTCGCATGGTGCCATGAGCGGCGGCGTTCAGCCTTCGTTCTGGCCGAAGGCTGGCCGCGGCGATTCCGCATTCCGGGTCGGCGGGCGGCGCGGGCATGATGGCTCCATGGAACTCAATTCTCCGCTGCTGCTGTGCTTCATCGCCTTCGTCTTCGCCCTCGCCGGGCTGGTGAAGGGCGTGATTGGCCTGGGCCTGCCGACGGTCGCGGTGGGCCTGCTGGGGCTGGTGATGCTGCCTTCGCAGGCGGTGGTCTTCCTGCTCGCGCCCTCGCTGCTGACCAATGTGCTGCAACTGGCCACCGGCCCTGCACCGCGGGCGGCGCTGTACCGTTTCCGCTGGTTGTCCGCCGGCATCCTCGCCGGCACCTGGGCGGGCATCGCCTGGCTGCCGGGCGCCGATACGCCCTGGGCGGGCAAGGGGCTGGGGTTCGCCTTGGTGCTGTACGGGTTGATCGGACTGGCCGGGCGCAATCTGCATGTTCCGCCAGCGTGGGAGCAGAAGCTGGCGCTGCCGGTGGGCGTGGCGACCGGGATGGTGAGTGCGCTTACCGGGGTGTTCGTGCTGCCGGCGGTGCCGTATCTGCAGGGGCTGGGGCTGCAGAGGGAGGAACTGGTGGAGGCGTTGGGTGTGTCCTTCACCGTGGCCACCGTGGCGCTGTTGCTGGGCCTGGGCGCGGGCGGGTTGATGGGCGCGGAGGCGGCGGGCGTGTCGCTGCTGGCGCTGTTCCCGGCGCTGGGCGGGATGATGCTGGGGCAGTACTTGCGCCAGCGCCTGGCACCGGCCTTGTTCCGCCGGCTGTTCTTCTGGGGGCTGCTGGCGCTGGGCGGCTACCTGCTGCTGCGTGGCGGGTTCTAGGCGCCGCGCTTCAGCGCGCGGCGGTTTCTCTGCGGGCGACGCGCTCGGGCCCGTGGCGCGTGAGCTGGGCCAGCAGGGCGCGCGGATCCTCGGTGATCTCCTGGCCGTCGTGGTAGAGCAGGGCGACGCTGAGCGGGCCGTCGCCGACGGCGCGGGCGGCGATGTTGTCCGGGCTGATGGTGACGCGACCGAATACCCGGGCGGTGGGCCACTGCATGTCGCCATAGGCGAGATAGACCAGCTTGGAGCAGAACACCCGCTTGGTGGTCTCGGCGTCGAAGTTGAAGTCGTAGGCCTTGCCGACCTGGCGCAGTGCCTGCAGCACGACGCTGGCGCGCTCGGCGTCGCTCAGTTGTTCGCCGCGCAGCACCGCCAGGTCGTCGATGTTGAGGAAGGCGGCGATGGGGTTCATCTCCACGCCGGAGCGCAGCGCTTCGACGACGCCGTGGCCGGCGCGTATCTCCGCCTGGTAGGCCTGCACCACCGGGTGTTCCCAGACGCCGAGCGCGCGCAGTTCGGCTTCGTTGCCTATCCAGATGGCGGCGTGGCCCCAGTGGCCCGGGATGAAGGTGTCGGTGAGGCGGAAGGGTGTCTTCTCCAGCAGGATGTCGCCGGCGCGCAGCTGCCGACTGACCTGCGCCAGTACCTCCGGCCGCTTGTCCAGCTTGCCGCGCCGCGTTTCGATCAAGCCTATGGTGTTGCCGAACAGCAGGCTGGAGAAGTTCACCCCCTCGCTGCGCAGGCTGGTGAGGGCATCGTTGGCGGCCAGTCGCAGCAGGCCGACGTGGGTGCCGAACTCCTGCAGCGGGCTGTTGCGCTGCACCAGCTGGTAGGAGGGGCTCTGCGCTATCAGGCGCTGCAGGTAGGCGCTGCCTTCGATGTCATCGGTATCTGCCATCGCCGCGTTGCGCTCGTACCACTCCAGGCCGCGGCGCACCCGCTGGCGGTAGGCCGGCGAGGAGAAGGCGCTGGTGATGCGGTCCAGCTCGTTGTGGTCGATGTCGAAGCCGCTGTCGCGCCGGTTCAGGTGCTGCCGCAGCGCGGTGTCGTCGTGGTACAGCGAGATGGCGGACAGGTAGTTGTCGTACAGCGTGAGCGCGGCGGCCAGCGACATCAGGATGCCGGCGCGGCGCACGGCGCGGGCATCGGCTGCTGCTGCTTCCCCGTCATCCAGCCAGCATTCGTGGGCGAACGCTATCTGCAGCAGGGCCTTGCGCTGGGCGAGCAGGGCGGCGGCGCCGCTGTTGAGGCGTTGTAGATCATGACCGCTCAGGGCTTCGCGCCGGGCGGTCTTGGCATCCAGCTCGTGGTACAGGCGGATGGCCTGCGCCCGCATGCTCAGCGCTTCTTCCGACAGTTGCTGGTAGTCCGCCAGGGTTTGCGTCATCGCTGCCCGATCCAGCTCCGCAGCCGGGGCGCTGCAGCTGGAGAGGTTGAGCGCCAGCGGATCCAGGCCAGGGACGTCCGCCGCGGTGCTGTGGCTGGCCTCTCCCCAGCTGGCGCAGCCCTGCGCGAGGCTGAGCAGGGCGGCAATGAAGGTGGCGGTGAGCAGTCGGCGGAAGGTTTGAGCGGGCATGGCGGCGTGGGACGTAAGCGTTGCGGGGAGCGGCCGGGGCGATGCGCATGGCGTCATCGCATGTATTCCGGCTAGGTGCATGGCATCGCAGGGCGGGATCTTAGGCGCCCGCCCGGGCGCGGGCAAATCCGCGCTGCCGGCGGGGTTCGCGCGAGACCGCGCGCAGCGCTGGATTGTCGACCGCGGCTTGTTTGGAGTCGGACACGAAAGGCTGTGGTCTAGCCGACAAGTTTCTGCTGATGAAATTTGGATAGTCTTTTGTTTTCAAAGTGATGTGGCGTGAAAGTGCACTGGCACGCCCCTTGCGAAAGTCCTGCCGTACGACTTCGCTAAAGGGGATCGACAATGGAACTCCCGGTTATCAGCAATTCCGCACCCGAGGCCTCGGGTGGCGGGTGCAGCTCCAGCGGCTGTGGCACCGCGCCCGACGCGCTGGGCCACCTGCCGGATCACATCCGCAGCAAAGTGCAGGACCATCCCTGTTACTCCGAAGAGGCTCACCACTACTTCGCCCGCATGCATGTGGCGGTGGCCCCGGCCTGTAACATCCAGTGCAACTACTGCAACCGCAAGTACGACTGCTCCAACGAATCCCGCCCGGGCGTGGTGTCCGAGGTGATGAGCCCGGAGCAGGCGGTGAAGAAGACGCTGGCGGTTGCCGCCGCGATTCCGCAGATGACGGTGCTGGGCATCGCCGGACCCGGAGACCCCCTCGCCAACCCGGCGCGCACCTTCGAGACTTTCCGCCGCCTGTCCGAGGAGGCGCCGGACATCAAGCTGTGCGTGTCCACCAATGGCCTGTCGTTGCCGCAGAGCGTGGATGAGCTGGCCAAGCACAACATCGACCACGTCACCATCACCATCAACACGGTCGATCCGGAGATCGGCGCCAAGATCTACCCGTGGATCTTCTGGGAGAACAAGCGCATCTTCGGCGTCGATGGCGCGAAGATCCTGATCGAGCAGCAGCAGAAGGGCCTGGAGATGCTGACCTCGCGCGGCATCCTGGTGAAGGTCAACTCGGTGATGATCCCGGGGGTGAATGACGAGCACTTGAAGGAAGTCTCCAAGATCGTCAAGGCCAAAGGCGCCTTCCTGCACAACGTGATGCCGCTGATCGCCGAAGCGGAGCACGGCACCTACTACGGCATCATGGGCCAGCGCGAACCGACGCCGCTGGAGCTTGAGGCCCTGCAGGATTCCTGCTCCGGCGACATGTCGATGATGCGCCACTGCCGCCAGTGCCGCGCCGACGCGGTCGGCCTGCTGGGCGAGGACCGCGGCGAGGAGTTCACCCTCGACAAGATCGACGAGATGGAAGTCGATTACGCCACCGCCATGGTGGAGCGTGCCAAGGTGCATCAGGCCATCACCTCCGAGCTGGAAATGAAGCGCGCGCTCAAGGCCGCGCCCAAGTTCGAGGCCGAAGCCAGCGACAAGCCCGCCACCCGTCCCATCCGCATCGCCATCGCCAGCAAGGGCGGCGGCGTGATCAACGAGCACTTCGGCCACGCTCACGAGTTCCTGGTGTACGAGGTCGATAGCGTGGGCCACCGCTTCCTTGGCCATCGCAAGTGCACCGCCTACTGCATGGGCGACGAGTCCTGTGGCGACGGTGAGACGGTGCTCGGCCAGATCATCAAGAGCCTGGAAGGGGTGGAAGTGCTGCTGGCCAGCAAGATCGGCTTCGAGCCCTGGGCCGACCTGGAGAAGGCTGGCATCCAGCCCAACGGCGAGCACGCGATGGAGCCGATCGAAGAGGCGATCCGCGCGGTGTACGACGAACTGGCCGCCGCCGGCAAGCTGGATCAGCCGGCCACCGCCAAGGCCGCGGCCTGAGTGCGCGGGCCCCCGCGGCGCGGGCCGCGGGGGCTTTCTCCCCCTAGCTATCCGAGAGGCAGCAAATGGCACTCGAAATCACCGAAGTCTGTGTGGGCTGCTACGCCTGTGAGCCGCTCTGTCCGAATGAGGCGATCAGCGCCGGCAACCCGGTCTTCACCATCGACCCGAACAAGTGCACCGAATGCCTGGGCGACTACGACAAGCCCCAGTGCGCCGAGATCTGTCCGATCGAGGCGGCCATCGTCGACGAGATCGGCGATCCGCTGAACCCGCTGGGCTCGCTCACCGGCATCCCGCTGCATCTCATCGAGGAATACAACACCACCGGCACGGTGGTGCGTAACTGATTCCCGGCGCGCGGCCGCGCGCCTTCGCATTCCCCGCGGGTGAGCGCACACCCGCGGCAACCGAGAGGAGCCTGTCGTGACGACGACTGTGCCTATCCGTTTCTGGTGGAAGCCCGGCTGTGCCACCAATACCCGCCAGATCCGCCTGTTGCAGGCCGCTGGCTGTGAAGTCGAAGTCCGCGACCTGTTGACCGAGCCGTGGACGCCTGCCCGCCTGGCGGGCTTTCTCGGCCGCCGGCCGGTGGCTGAATGGTTCAACCCGGCCGCGCCGGCGGTGAAGTCCGGCGCGGTGGTGCCGTCCGCCTTCACGCCGGAGGCGGCGCTGGAACGCCTGGCGGCGGAGCCGCTGCTGATCCGCCGGCCGCTGATGGAGATCGGCAACGCCCGCGCCAGCGGCTTCGATACCGCCTGGCTGGCGACCCAGGGCGTGGCCCTGGCCGAAGGCCCGGCACCTGAGGGCTGCGCCCACGGCGACGCGCCCGCCGCCTACTGTCCGCCGCCTGCGGCGGTGCAGGCATGAGCCTGGCGGATGCCGTCATCCCCGGCAGGCCGGTGGCGGTTGCCCCCGGTGTGCACTGGGTGGGCGCGCTCGACCCCGAGATGCGCCAGTTCGACATCATCCTGCGCACCGCCAACGGCACCAGCTACAACGCCTACGCGGTGCGCGGCCACAACGGCGTGGCGGTGATAGACACGGTGAAGGAGGACTTCGCCGGCGATTTCTTCGCCCGCCTGTGGGCCTGCTGCAAGCCGGAAGAGATCCGCGCCATCGTCCTCAACCACCTGGAGCCGGACCACTCCGGTGCGCTGCCGGAGTTGCTGGCGGCCGCGCCGCAGGCGCCGCTGTACATCTCGCGGCCGGCGCTGGGCATGCTCAAAGGCCTGCTCAAGGATGGCCTGGACCCGGAGCGCATCGTCGCCGTCACCGACGACACCCGGGTCGAGCTGGGTGGGCGCAGCCTGCGCTTCCTGCCCACGCCCTACCTGCACTGGCCGGACACCCAATGCACCTGGGTGGAGGAGGATGGCCTGCTGTTCTCCGGCGACGTCTTCGGCTGCCATTTCTGCGATGCCCGCCTGTTCAACGACCGCGCCGGCGATTTCCGCTTCTCCTTCGATTACTACTACCAGCACATCATGCGGCCCTTCCGCGAGTTCGTGCTGCAGGCGCTGGCGCTGATCGAGCCGCTGCCCATCCGCCTGATCGCCCCCGCCCACGGGCCGGTGCTGCGCGACCACCCGCAGACCTATGTGCGCCGCTACCGCCAGCTGGCCGAGCCGCTGCTCGCCAACGAAGCCGCTGGCCGCGACAAGACCTTGCTGGTGTTCTACATCAGCGCCTACGGCAACACCGCGCGCATGGCGCAGGCGGTGCGCGACGGTGCCGAGGGCGTGGAGGGCGTGCGGGTATCGCTGTACGACCTGGTCGGCGGCGAGCCCGGCCCCTTCGCCGATCTCATAGAAGAGGCCGACGGCCTGCTGTTCGGCTCGCCGACCATCAACGGCGACGCGGTCAAGCCGGTGTGGGACCTGCTCTCCTCGCTCACCCTGGTCAAGGTCAAGGGCAAGCTCGGCGGTGCCTTCGGCTCCTATGGCTGGAGCGGCGAGGCGGTCGGCCTGATCGAGGACCGCCTGCGCGGACTCAAGCTGCGGGTACCGCGATCCGGCGTGAAAGTGAAGCTCATCCCAACAGCAGAGGAACTGGCCGAGTGCGCCGGCTTTGGCCGCGACCTGGCCGAACAACTGGTGGGCCGTGCCGGCCCCCGTCATATCGATTTCACCGCGCCCCAGGCGCTTTCTGCTTAGGAGTCATTCCATGCCCAAGGCCCAGGTCACCTTCGAGGACATCGAAGTCACCGTCACCGTGCCCGCAGGTACCCGTCTCATCGAAGTCTCGGAAAAAGTCGGCGCCGGCATCACCTACGGCTGCCGGGAAGGCGAATGCGGCACCTGCATGATGAAGATCGTCGGTGGCAGCGAGAACCTCGCCAATCCCTCGGTGCTGGAGGACAAGGTGCTGAAGGAGAACTTCGCCGGCATCGGCAACCGCCTCGCCTGTCAGGCCCAGGTGCTTGGCGGGCATGTGGTGGTGCGGCCGGGCTGAACCCCGGACCCTGACAGAGAGATTCACCATTCAACAGGAGTTCAACCATGCCGAACGTGATGTTTTCCAGCCCCATCCACAAGGACAAGACGGTGTATGCCGTCGCCGGCTCCCACACCCAGACCATCCTCACGGTCGCCAAGGAGAACCACATCCCCATCGATTTCTCCTGTGGGGATGGCAACTGCGCCACCTGTCTGATCAAGGTCACCGTGCTGTCGAAGAAAGGCGCGATGGCCGGCCCGCTGACCGACAAGGAAGTGCAGGTGCTGAAGGAGCACAAGAAGATCTCCGACGCGGAGATCGAGAAGATGCGGGTGGAGGATGTGCCCACCACCCCGTGGAGACTGGCCTGTCAGCTCGTCCTGCGGGACGAGGACCTGCTGGTCGAATACTGACCTGACTGAAACGGCCGCGCCGCCGTTTCGGCGGATGCGGCCCCGATTCCGATGAGGAGTTCCGCCATGCTCGCTCCACTCAGCCACCGTCCTTCGCCGGCGCGCGTCGCCCTGCACGCCCACCTGATGCGCCATGCCGCCGGCACGCCGAACGACGAGTTCCTCGCTCACCTGATCGCCGGCTGGACACTGGGTGACGGCGTGCTGCCGTCCGACCTCGGTCTCGGCCCTGCCCGCTTCGCCCGCCTGATGGCGCGCCACTTCCCCGGCCTCGCCTGGCAGCCGAAGACCGACTTCGCCCCTGCGCTCACGCTGTACCCGGAGTTCGAGGACCTGGTGCGCTTCATCGGCTGCCATGCCGACGACGTTGCCGAGAGCGCGGACGACATGGCCATCGTGCTCGCCACCGGCTGCATGGGCTCCGACCACCTGTGGCAGGACCTCGGCCTGCCGTCGCGGCGCGAACTGTCGCAGCTGATCGCCATCAACTTCCCCGAGCTGGCGGCCGCCAACACCCGCGACATGAAGTGGAAGAAGTTCCTCTACCGCGAGTTGTGCCAGCGCGAGGGCATCTATGTCTGCACCTCGCCCTCGTGCGAGGCCTGTGTGGATTTCGCCGCCTGCTTCGGCCCGGAAGAGTAAGGCCGCGCGCCAGATGACGCCCGGCTTTGTGCCCGACCCGGCGGTACTGCTGGACCGCGCCTGCGGCGCCATGCTGGGCCTGGCGATAGGCGACGCGCTGGGCGCCACGGTGGAGTTCATGACGCCGCGCGAGATCGTTGCCCAGTACGGCGTGCATGACCGCATCCGCGGCGGCGGCTGGCTGCGCCTGCCGGCGGGCGAAGTGACCGACGACACCACCATGACCTTTGCCTTGGCCGAAGCCTGGCTGGCCGCCGGCGCCGAGCCGGACGCCGCCGCCTGCGCCCGCGCCTTCGACGGCTGGATGCGGGCCAAGCCGGTGGACATCGGCAATACCGTGCGCCGCGGCATCCTGCGCTGGCGCACTCACGGCACCGCCGAAGCGCCGCAGTCGGACGACGCCGGCAATGGCGCCGCCATGCGCTGCTTGCCGGTGGCGCTGGCGCTGTTCGGCGCGCCGGCGGAGCGCATTGCCGCCGCCGCGGACTGCCAGGGCCGCGTTACCCACCACAACCCGCTCACGGATGCCGCCACCCGCAGCGTGGTGTGCATGGTGCAGGCCGCCATCGGCGGGGGCGGCATCGGCGCGGTGATCGCCGAGGCCCACGCCCTGGTCGCCGAGCAGCCGGCTTTTGTCTTCCGCGACCGCCGCTGCGACAACCCCAGCGGCTACATCGTGGACACCCTGCGCGCGGTATTCCAGGCCATAGATGGCAACGACGGTTTCGAGGCGGTGCTGGTGGACATCGTCAATCGCGGTGGCGATGCCGACACCACCGGTGCCATCGCCGGCATGGTCATGGGGGCGCTGTGCGGTGAAACCGGCTTGCCGCGGCATTGGCGGCAGGGGGTGAAAGCGGCGGTGAGAGGGCGGTGCGTGCGGCTGGCGACGGAACTGCTGGCGCTGTCGCCGGCGTATCGCGACCGCCTGGCGGCGGACCTGGCGCTGGCCGGATGAGCAGGGCGGCCCGGCAAGATCCCCTGGGTGGCCGGCGACCCCGGCCCCGGCTCAGTTGATGTCGTCGTCGCGCCAGTAGCGGCGGCCGCCTGCGGCCACGCCCGCAGCCAGGCCGGCGCGGGTCATCGGGTAGATGGCGATGGGATCGCGCAGGGCTTCGGTGATCTCGCTGGCAATGCCACGATCGCTGACCCGCAGCGTGGCATTCGCGCTGCCGGCGATCTGCCAGCCGGAGTCGACGAAGCGCTGTATGGTCTCGCGATCGCGGAAGACCAGCACCTCGCGGTAATCCTTGATGCCGATGTCCAGCCCGGCGCTGGCCTGGCCCATGTTCATGTACACCTCCTGTCCGCTGGCGTTGTCGCGCACCAGGCCGCGGGCACCGGCTCCGCCCAGCAACAGCGAGACGCCGAAGCCGGAGAAGCAGCCGTAGCCGGCGGAGCGGGCGACGATGGTACGCGCCGCCGGGCGGGCGGCGTAAAGGGTGGACAGGGCTTCATCGCACATGCGGCGGATTTCCGCCCGTTGCCTTGCGGCCTCGTCCGCCGCCTGCGCCGTGAAGGACGCGGTGGCGAGGAGGAGCAGGGCCAGGGCGGTGCGACTACGCGGGAACATCGCAAACTCCATCTCTCTGCGGGGAATCAACGGTCGTTGTTGTCACGCGCCTCCGGGCGGTTGCCGGGATTGGGCCGGCCACCGCTGGCGCCGCGGTTCTCGCGGTCGCCAGGGGAAGGGGCGCTGCGAGCTTCTTCTCTCTGTGCGCCCGGCGGCGGGCCGGCGCGGCGTTCCTGCATGCCGCCCTCGCGCTGCGGCCCTCCACGGCCACGCTCGCTGGCTTGCGGGTTGTCGTTGCGGCCATAGCCGGGCGTGAGCCCGGGTGAGGGGCGGGGTTCCGGGCCTGGCATTGGCCGCCCTTCGGCTGGCCGGGTGGTGGCGACGCGGGCTTCAGGGCCGCGGCGGTCTTCCTGCCGGCCCCCTTCCGGCCCGCGGCCGGGGCGGTCCGGCGGGTTGGGGCCGTTGCCGAATGCCGGGCCGGGGGCGGGCATCGCGCTCTCCCGGCGGTTGTCACCGCCAGGGCCGCGTTCTTCCGCTGGCCGGCGGTCGCCGCCCGGCCGGGCGGTTTCCAGCCTGCGTCCCTGCTGGGGAATCTCGTTGCGGCGGAATTCGTCGTTGCCGCGGCGCTCGTCCTTGCCGTCAGGGCCGCCGAAGCCCCCGCGTTCGCGGAACATTTCCTGGGCGCGTTCGCGCTGGGCCTGGCGGGGATCGTCGGCGCGGCCGCCGGGGCGCGGTCCTTCGCCCGGGCGTGGCGGCGGGCCGCCGGGCCGCCAGTCCGCGCCATCCGGACGATTCTCGCGGCGTCCGTCGGGTCTGCCATCGGCACTGCCGGTGGGGCGGGCGGTGCCGCCGAAGCCGGGCGCGGGGATGAAGCGGTCGCGCTCCTTCAGGTCGCGGTAGGCGACGCCACGGCGGTGGGCCGGGTCGTGCGTCCACGGCCGGCGGTCATAGGCTGGAGGCAGGGGGTGGGCGCGGTAGAGGCGGTTGTAGCGCGGCACGTCGATGAGCACGTAGCGGCGATGCCAGTCGCTATGGCTCCAGAGCGCGTCGGTGATGAAGACGCCGACGCCGAAGCCGATGCTGCCGTAAAACTGCAGAGACATTCCGTAACGAGGCGGCGGCGCGAAATGGTAGGGCGGGAAGGCCGGCCACCACCAGGGGCCGAACACCACCACCGGGTCGTACACCGGCACATAGACCACCGTGGGGCGCACGCTATCGATGACGATGACATCGCGCCGGACGCCGTTGGAGGGGCCGTTCTCGACGATGACGCGCTGTCGGGTATTACTCGCCAGGTTGCCGCGGCGGCGGGCCTGTTGGCGCAGGTATTGCACCCTGTCCATGACCAGCCCGGGCTCGGCCAGGAAGGCGTCGCCCAACTCCTGTACCCAGTCCGGCTGGCTTTCCAGCGTGGCCAGCACCTGGGGGAAGGCGACCAGCGACTGCACGCTGGGATCCCAGTTGTAGCGCGACACCGCGCGCACCGCTTCGTCGCCGCTGAGTTCGGGATTGGCGCGCGACCAGTCGGCGGCTTCGATCACGTCCGCGGGATAGGTGGAGGCCATCAGGATCTGGTTGAGCAGGGCGTCCGGGTAGAGCGCGATGGGTGCCAGCAGCTGATCCATCCGCGCGAGGCGGCCCTCATCCTGCTGGGCGTGGGCGGTCATCATCAGACAGAGGGTGACGAGCAGGCCGCGGGCAACGTCACGTAGGAAGCGACGCATGGTGCTTCTCCGCCAGAAAGGCTGTTATCGGGAAACCCAGCATAGGCGGCCACTTTCCGCATTGATAGCGGCTGAGCCTCTCAGTATGTGACCGGCTGTAAAGCGTGTTTCGAGGCTTTCCGCGGGTTCCGCGGTGGCGAGTTGCTGATTGCTTCTCGCCGGTGCAATGCTGGAAGACCCAGCTTAGACGAGGGGGCGCGATGTGCTTGAGGAAATCCTCACGGGCGCCGGCGTCATTGCGCGGCGGCGGTGCCGAGGCCGCATTGCGGCAGCCGCGTGTGGGGGTACATGCCGGTGAGCGTGAAGGCGATGCCCAGGGGCCGGGCCGGCGGCTGTCGCCGCCGGTGGGCGGAAGGGGCGGGCGGTGTTTGCTGGCCCGCTGCCTCAGTGCTTGCCGATCTGCTTCAGGTGCGCCGCCAGCGCCGAGTCCATGGTCGCCAGATGAAGGTCGAACCAGTCGCGCAGGTTCTCCCGCACATAGGCGCGGGCCATGCGCATGCGGCCGGCCTGCACGCTGCGGTTGAACTGGCGCAGCTCCATCAGCACCCGCTGGTGTTCGCCGATGTGTTCGCCGATGGCACTGAAGCGGGTGGCTTTCATGGTGGCATCTTCGGCGGAGAAGTGGCTGCGGGTGTGGTCCAGCAGCGTGGCGAACAGGGCGGGGAAGGCGTTGTCGTCGGCGCTGGCCAGGCGGTCGGCGAGTGCGATGAACTCGCGGTGCGTGTGGTCCATTTCCGCCACGCCGAGGGCGTGGCGGGCGTCGTCCCAGGCAAAGATGCTCATCGGGTTACGCTCGGGTGGCTGCGCTCAGGCGGCTTCGGCCAGCGGCAGCCCGGCCAGTTCGCGCACGTCGGCGTCGATGACGGTGAGGCCAAGGCGGGCGCAGAAGCGCTTCTCCTTGTCATTGGCGCCGGGAATCAGCGCCCAGCCGGCCGGTTGCGCGGCGCTGAAGATGATGTCGGAGAGCAGCATGCGCTGGGTGTCACGGTTCAAGCGGATGCCGGCGACCAGATACTTGAGGCCGGCGCGCCGCTGCTTGAGGAAGCCGGGGATGGCGAAGCCACCCATCAGCTCGGTGATGTAGTCGACGAAGTCGGCATCCGAGGCGATCCAGTTGCCTTCCGGCCAGGGGCTGCCACAGGGCTTGAACAGGATAGGCGCGGCCGGGTCGATCTCGCTCTCGTCCACCGCGGCGCTGTATTGCTCACCGTCGTGCTTGTAGAGCTTGTAGCGGTAGGCGGTGCCGGCGATGCGGGCGACGCCGGCGATGAGGGTGTGCGGGCGGTTGGCGTAGAGCTTCTGCAGGCCGGTGTCGCGGTTGATGTCCACGATGTAGGGCAGCTTCTGCTCCGCCAGCCAGCGGTGCAGCGAGGCTTCGGACCAGCTCTTGTCGCCGTAGGTCTGCTCCAGCCAACGGTTGACCGCGCTGCGGCCACGCTTGAGCTCCACGTTCATGGCCGCGCGCGGGAATTCGTACATCAGGCGCGGCGCCATTGGCTGGCCGTTGTTCAGGGAATAGATGAGTTCGTCGCTGGTGGCCGGAATCTTGCGGCCGTCGCCCGCGTGGGTGACGTCGGCGAGCGCGTCGGCGCCGATGAAGGGGACGACTTCGCCTGCGGCGAGGCCGGCCCGGATCTGATCGAAGACAGCGTTCATGGGAGTTTCCTTGTCGAGGTCGGGCGAAGCGGTCTGGGCCGCTCCGGACAGGGAAACCGCAAGAACGATGCCATTGGCGCATCGGGGCGCGGGGCCGCCGCAGTGGCGCGCAGCGCGGCGCTGCGGCCAGAGGCGCGGCTGCAGATGCGGTGAGGTGCCTGCGGTTGATGTCGGCGTGCTGTAGGGCAGTTGTCGGCTTTGCGACAGCGGCTGGCGGGCGGGGTGTCTCAGGCCAGTTGTTCGACCATCACCACGCCGCCTATCACCAAGTATTCGTCCTCGCCCTGCAGCCGGCCGGGCAGCAGGCGGGTGAAGGCGAGCACCTTCTCCAGTGGAATGGCGCAGGCGACGATGCGGTCGCCGAACTCGTCCGCCCGCTCGCGGCTGCTGGAGAAGGAGCTGAGGTTGTTCAGCGCCACCAGCGAGCGGCCGTGTTCCAGTCGGGCCAGCGGCTCCATCGCTTGCTGGCTGGAGAAGCCGCGATAGAGCGTGAGATGGCTGCGGCCGGGCAGGCGGCGGCGCAGTTCGTATTGCGCCCAAGCGTAAAGCAGGTCGACCTGCGCTTCCAGCGCGCCGGTGCCATAGAGGCCGCCGGCGGCTTCCCGGTCGAAGGCGGCGCGGGCCGGGGTGTCGTCCCCCTCCAGCCGGCGGCGGTGGAAGGTGGCGAGCAGGCCGAAGCGCGATTCCACCCAGGCCTTCAGCACCGCGCCCTCGCGCCCTTCCGAATCGAACAGCCAGCCGCGCAGCAGCCGCAGGTAATCCAGCCGGCTGCGGTCCACGCGGGCGCTGTCCGACAGTCCCTGGGCGGGGGCGTCGTCCAGCAGGAAATGCGCATTCATATAGGACTGGAACCGTTGCGCCCTTTCCTCGGTGTCGGCGCAGTCGTCCAGATGCCGGAACAGCGGCTGGTGCAGCGGCAGGACGCCGTCCAGTTCCAGAGCCTGGGGGCCGAGCTGGAAGGCCAGGCTGGCCAGGGCCTCGGCCGGCAGATTGCAGCGGTTCACCAGCCTGCGACAGGCCGCCGGAACGCTGAGGCGCAGTTGCTCGGCGTTGGGCTCGAAAGGGATGTTGTTGGCCTTACAAAGGGTGGGGGCATTGTCGGAACAACGACGCCCTTTGCTGCTTGAAACCCCTACGAGCGCTTTTATCGGGTGAAATTTTTCTTCTTTGAAAACAGTCATTTGACTCAGCTTTTTGCGACTGGCACGGCGATTGCCATGTAGTGGCTGTGGGCGCCGGGGAATGTCCTTCCGGGCCCAGGACACCCGGACGTTTTTTCTTCAACGAGGAGAGTTTTAACATGGCAAAGCTGCGTCAATGCGCCATTTATGGCAAGGGCGGTATCGGCAAGTCGACCACCACCCAGAACCTGGTTGCGGCCCTGGCCGAAGCCGGCAAGAAGGTCATGATCGTCGGTTGCGATCCCAAGGCCGACTCCACCCGTCTGATCCTGCACAGCAAGGCCCAGACCACCGTGATGCACCTGGCCGCTGAAGCTGGCTCGGTGGAAGACCTCGAACTCGACGACGTCCTGTCCGTCGGTTTCGGTGGTGTGAAGTGCGTTGAGTCCGGTGGCCCGGAACCCGGCGTCGGCTGCGCTGGCCGTGGCGTTATCACCGCCATCAACTTCCTGGAAGAAGAAGGCGCTTACGACGAAGACCTCGACTTCGTGTTCTACGACGTGCTGGGCGACGTGGTTTGTGGTGGCTTCGCGATGCCGATTCGCGAAAACAAGGCTCAGGAAATCTACATCGTCTGCTCCGGCGAAATGATGGCCATGTACGCGGCCAACAACATCGCCAAGGGCATCGTGAAGTACGCCAACTCCGGTGGCGTGCGCCTGGGCGGCCTGATCTGCAACAGCCGTAACACCGACCGCGAAGACGAACTGATCATGGCCCTGGCTGCTGCCATGGGCACCCAGATGATCCACTTCGTGCCGCGTGACAACGCTGTGCAGCACGCCGAAATCCGCCGCATGACCGTCATCGAGTACGACCCCACCCACAAGCAGGCTGATCAGTACCGCCAACTGGCGATGAAGGTGCTGAACAACACCAAGCTCGTCATCCCGACCCCGATCGAGATGGAAGAGCTGGAACAGCTGCTGATGGAGTTCGGCATCATGGAACAGGAAGACGAGTCCATCGTCGGCCAGACCGCTGCCGAACTGAAGGCCGGCGCTGCCGCCTGAGCGTTTCACCGAAGCAAGTCTCAATCGAGTGAACCCGGGCGGGGCCTGCCGCGCCCGGACTTGAATCCTGTCTTGAGTGTCGTGCACAGATTGGTGCCGGCATGAAAAGGAGAAGCAAGATGTCGAACCTGACCCGCGAAGAAACCGACGCCCTCATCCAGGAGGTGCTGGAGGTTTATCCCGAGAAGGCGAAGAAAGACCGCGCCAAGCACCTGGCGGTCAACGATCAGAGCGTCACCCAGTCCAAGAAGTGCATCACCTCCAACCGCAAGTCGCTGCCCGGCGTGATGACCATCCGCGGCTGCGCCTACGCGGGTTCGCGCGGCGTGGTGTGGGGTCCGGTCAAGGACATGATCCACATCTCCCACGGTCCGGTTGGCTGTGGCCAGTACTCCCGTGGCGGCCGCCGCAACTACTACGTGGGCACCACCGGCGTTAACACCTTCGCCGAAATCAACTTCACGTCCGACTTCCAGGAGAAGGACATCGTCTTCGGCGGCGACAAGAAGCTGGCCAAGGCGATGGAAGAGATCGAAGGCCTGTTCCCGCTGAACAAGGGCATCTCGGTGCAGTCCGAGTGCCCGATCGGCCTGATCGGCGACGACATCGAAGCCGTGTCCAAGAAGGCTGCCGCCCAGTACAACAAGGTTGTCGTGCCGGTCCGCTGCGAAGGCTTCCGTGGCGTGTCCCAGTCCCTGGGCCACCACATCGCCAACGACGCCATCCGCGACTACGTGCTGTCCAACCGCGACGGCAAGGAGTTCGAAGGCACCCCGTACGACGTCACCATCATCGGTGACTACAACATCGGCGGCGACGCCTGGGCTTCCCGCATCTTCCTGGAAGAGATGGGCCTGCGCGTGATCGCCCAGTGGTCCGGCGACGGCACCATCGCCGAAATGGAGAACACCCCGAAGGCCAAGCTGAACCTCCTCCACTGCTACCGCTCGATGAACTACATCAGCCGGCACATGGAAGAGAAGTACGGCATTCCCTGGATGGAATACAACTTCTTCGGCCCGACCAAGATCGAAGAATCCCTGCGCCGCATCGCCGCTTTCTTCGACGACAAGATCAAGGAAGGTGCCGAGCGCGTTATCGCCAAGTACAAGCCGATGATGCAAGCCGTCGTCGACAAGTACAAGCCGCGTCTCCAGGGCAAGCGCGTCATGCTGTACATCGGTGGCCTGCGTCCGCGTCACGTCATCGGCGCGTACGAAGACCTGGGCATGGAAGTGGTGGGCACCGGTTATGAGTTCGCGCACAACGACGACTACGACCGCACCATCCAGGAAATGGGCAATGCGACCCTGCTGTACGACGACGTGACCGGCTTCGAGCTGGAAGAGTTCGTCAAGCGCATCAAGCCCGACCTCGTCGGTTCCGGCATCAAGGAAAAGTACATCTACCAAAAGATGGGCATCCCTTTCCGCCAGATGCACAGCTGGGACTACTCCGGTCCGTATCACGGTTATGACGGTTTCGCGATCTTCGCGCGCGACATGGACATGACCCTGAACAACCCGTGCTGGGGCAAGCAGACCCCGCCGTGGAAGAAGACCGAAGCGACCGAGGAAGTGAAGGCCGCTGCCTGATCACCTCTTGGATGAACCCCGCGCGCCGACCTGGCGCGTGGGGTACCGAATGCACTCGCACCCGTGTCCACAGATTGGTGGCCGGGTCTAGGAGCCTTAAATGCAGACCGTAGACGATATCAAGCCGTGCTACCCCTTGTTCCGCGACGACGACTACAAGGCCAACCTGAAGAACAAGCAGGACCTGTACGAAGAGCGCGTTCCGGCGGACAAGGTTGATGAAACCTTCCAGTGGACCACGTCCAAGGAATACCAGGAACTCAACTTCAAGCGTGAAGCGATCACCATCAACCCCGCCAAGGCCTGCCAGCCGCTGGGCGCGGTGCTGTGCTCGCTGGGTTTCAAGAACACCATGCCGTATGTGCACGGTTCGCAAGGCTGCGTGGCCTACTTCCGCACCTACTTCAACCGTCACTTCAAGGAGCCGGTTTCCTGCGTGTCCGACTCCATGACGGAAGATGCGGCGGTGTTCGGCGGCCAGAAGAACATGTTCGATGGCCTGGAGAACGCCAAGGCGATCTACAAGCCGGACATCATCGCCGTGTCCACCACCTGCATGGCCGAGGTGATCGGCGACGACCTGAACGCCTTCATCAACAACGCCAAGAAGGCCGAGCACATTCCGCAGGATTACCCTGTCCCCTTCGCGCACACCCCGTCCTTCGTCGGTAGCCACACCACCGGCTGGGACAACATGTTCGAAGGCTTCCAGCGCTTCTTCACGCTGAACAAGATGGAAGGCAAGGTGGTCGGCAGCAACGGCAAGATCAACTTCGTGCCGGGCTTCGAGACCTACCTGGGCAACTATCGCGTCATCAAGCGCATGATGAAGCAGATGGACGTGGGCTTCACCCTGCTGTCCGACCCGAGCGAAGTGCTGGATACGCCGTCCGACGGCGAATTCCGCATGTATTCCGGCGGCACCACCCAGGAAGAGATCTCCGATGCGCCGAACGCGCTGACGACGATCTTCACCCAGCCGTGGCAGTCGGACAAGTCGAAGAAGTTCGCCGAAACCGTGTGGAACCACGACGTTCCCAAGCTCAACATCCCGATGGGCCTGGACTGGACCGACGAGTTCCTGATGAAGGTCTCCGAACTCTCCGGCAAGGCGATTCCGGAAGAGCTGGCGGTGGAACGCGGTCGCCTGGTCGACATGATGCAGGACTCCCACACCTGGCTGCATGGCAAGAAGTTCGCGCTGTACGGCGATCCCGACTTTGTCATCGGCATGGTCAAGTTCCTGCTGGAACTGGGCGCGGAGCCGATCCACATCCTCTCCAACAATGCCAGCAAGCGTTGGAGCAAGGCTGTGCAGAAGATCCTCGACAGCTACCCGCAAGGCGCCGCCTGCAAGATCTACGCGGGCAACGACCTGTGGCACATGCGCTCGCTGTGCTTCACCGAGAAGCCCGATTTCCTCATCGGCAACTCCTACGGCAAGTACATCCAGCGTGACACGCTGTACAAGGGCAAGCAGTTCGAGGTTCCGCTGATCCGCCTCGGCTTCCCGATCTTCGACCGCCACCACCTGCACCGCATGACCACCCTGGGCTACGAAGGCGCGATGTATGTGCTGACCACCCTGGTGAATGCCGTCCTCGAGCGTTTGGACGACGAAACCCGCGGCATGGGTACCACCGACTACAACTACGACCTGGTTCGCTAAGTCGGCTTGGCCCGGCGTCCTCCCGGCCTGTGGCCGGCGGCGCCGGGCGCCACGGTTTCCTTTCCTGCGGGGAAGGGAACCGCTTTTCGTTTCCGCGTTGCAGATCGCCGCGTTCGGACTTTGCCGAGCGGCACATTCACCCAGGAGTTCCGTTGTGGCCAACATCATGATTCGGAAGAACGACCAAGGCGGGCTGGTGTTCTATCTGCCGAAGCGCGACCTCGAAGACAACATCTCTTCCATCGAATTCGACTCGCCCGAGAAGTGGGGCGGGGAAATCAAGCTCGCCAACGGTGGCAGCTACTACATCGAACCGCAGGTACCGCCGGAGCGGCTGCCGGTGACGATCCGGGCCAAGCGCCTGGATGCGCCGGACTGAGCGTCCGCGGCACCAGGATTTGTGCAGGGTTTTCGCAATTTCATCCTGCCGCCTCGCTGAGGAAGGACGCGTGGCATAAAGGCCATGCGTTCATGCCTGACGGAAGGCGGCCTGTCGGCAGCGGATGGGCCATGGTGCCCGCCGCCGCCAACCCCGGCAGCGGCGGCCTGCCGCCGGGCCGGCAACGAGGGCCCGCTGACCCTCCAGCAAAGAACGCATTCCGATGAGGCTCGTCATGAACGCCACTTCCAGTACGGCCGGCTCGCCGCTTGGCAGTCCGGTGTCCCGAGAGGCCGCCTTGCGCATCGCGCTGGCGGCACGCGCCCTGCCCGGTGTGGATATCGCCGCTTTCGTCCGCGCGCTGGGCGACCGCCTCGGCCTGCCGGTTACCGACGACAAGCTGGCGCGGGTCACCGTTGCCGACATCAAGACCATGCTGCAGGGCGACGAGATCGTCGACCCCGGAGTAGACGGCGAAGCCCTGAAGACGGCGGTGCGCTACCTGTGGGGCGAAGGCGTGGAAGACGGCTTGCCCAGGGTGGATGCCGACGTTCCCGACGCCGCTGGCATGCTGCGGGTCGCTGTCGCTTCCAACTCCGGCGAACTGCTGGATGGTCACTTTGGCTCCTGTGCCCGCTTCCTGATCTATCTGATTTCCGAGAAAGGCCTGTGGCTGGCGGAAATCCGCTCCACCCTGGCCTGTGATGAGGCGGAAGACCGCAACGCCGCCCGTGCCGAGCTGATCGCCGATTGCCATCTCGCCTACATGCAATCCATCGGCGGCCCCGCGGCTGCCAAGGTGGTGCGGGCAGGCGTGCATCCGGTGAAGTTCCCGGTGGGAGGCAATGCCCGCGAAGCCTTGACTCAGCTGCAGGGCACGCTGAAGCGTCCGCCGCCCTGGCTGGCGAAGGTGCTAGGCGTGCAGACGCGCAGCCTGCAGTACGACACCAGCGAGGAGGCCGAGGCATGATCAGCGACAGCGTGATGAAGGATGCCGCGGAGGTCGTCAGCCGGCTGGGCTGTGGCGACGCGGCGGTGGAGACCATGCGCCGCCAGTGGCCGGCGTTGCGCTTCGCTGCCTGTTCCGATGACGACGTGCCGCCCCGCCTCAAGCCCGCCTTCGAAGGCAGCGGCTTCAACTTCTACTACATCGGCAGCGGCGACCATTGCCTGACGCTGACCAAGGATGCGGACAGCGCCATGGGGCTGGTGTTGGCGGCCGTGGCCGAGGATGACTGAGGCGTAAGGGATGCCTCCCGCCTGGTTCTGGGCGGGTGGCGGACCGGACCGGCGGCCGACCGGCGTCGTGTTCCCCGATTGCCGGGCGCCGCGCGCAAAGCGTCGGTGCCCCGATGCCGCTCAGTGAGAGGCTCCAAACTGAAATCCCCCGCGGTTTTCGCCGCGGGGGATTTTTGTTTCTCCCGTTAGGGGCCAGCGCTTTCTGCTCTGGCCCTTGTTCCTGCTACCGTCTCAGGCAGCGGACTCCACCCACAGATGCTGCGCCACCGCATGTTCGATGGCGATTTCGACGTGGTCGCACAGCACCACGGTGAGCGGATGCTGCTGCAGCACCTTGAGCTTGTGCGGCACCGACAGGCCATAGGCATGCAGCTGTTCGCGCTGCAGCGGGTCGATGTCGTCGCCGAACTCGGCGAGGCGGACTTCACGGCCTATCGGCGTACCGAGCAGGCGGATGCGTTCTTGCTGACTCATGGCGCTCACATGAAAAGATGCAGGACGTGGTTGAGGACACCGCCGACGAAGAAGGCCGTGGGCATGATGATGGCGAGCATGATGGCGGCGGTGCGCATGCCCCGTTCCTTCACGATCATCATCACGCTGGCGATGCAGGGGACGAACAGGGTGATGGTCACCATGCCGACCACCGCCTGGATCATCGTCAGTTCGCTGCTCAGCGCGAACAGGCCGGTGGCGCCGAAGTCGCGGCGCAGGAAGCCCATGACGAAGGCGGCGCTGGCTTCGGGCGGCAGGCCCAGCCAGCCGGACACCAGCGGCTCGCCGGCCTTGATGATCCACGGCAGCACGCCGAGACGGTCGAGGAGGAACATCAGCAGCGTGCCGATCAGGAACAGTGGAATCACTTCCACCAGGTACCACTTCAGGCGGCCGCCCGTCTTCTTCAGCACATTGCCTAGCACCGGCATGCGCATGGGCGGCAGCTCGGTCACCAGCGGGATGCGGCGGCCCTTCACCAGCTTGCCGGCGAGGAAGCCGGCGGTCAGCAGGATCAGCAGCATGCAGCCGGCCCAGATCAGGGTGGCGTTGAAGGAGATGCCGCCGAGCAGGCCGAACACCACGCCCAGCTGCGCCGAACACGGAATCGCCAGCGCCATCAGGAAGATGGTGATCAGGCGTTCGCGCGGCGTCTGCAGGATGCGGGTGGTCAGCGTCGCCATGGTGACGCAGCCCAGGCCCAGCACCATGGGCAGCACCGCGCGGCCGTTGAGGCCGATGGCGGCGAACATGCGGTTGGCGATGACCGACAGGCGGGAGAAGTAGCCGGAATCCTCCAGCACGCCGAAGGCGAGGAAGAAGGTGGTGACGATGGGCAGGATCAGTGCCAGGGCGTAGGTCATGCCCATGGTCCACAAGCCGTACTCGCCCACCAGCAGGTCTGCGATCCAGGGGATGGTGACGTAGTGCTGGACGAAGTCGGTCATCGCCGGGTTCAGCACGCCGCCGAAGAAGTCTTCCTCCAGCAGTCCGACCAGCGTGCCGGCGCCGAAGTCGCCGACGAAGAGATAGACCACGTACAGCACCGCCAGCAGGATGGGCCAGCCCCAGACCGGGTGCACCGCCAACTGGCCGACCCGCATTGCCATCGTGCGGTCCTTGCCCGCGGCCTGCTTGGACACGGTGCGGCTCAGCGCCTCGGCGGCACGGCCGCGCTCGCGGGCAAGCAGCGCGGCGAGTGGCTCCTTGCGGCCAGCGGCGGTGTCGGCGATCAGCTTGCGGATCTCTGCGGCGCCGGCACCGGCTTTTTCGTCCAGCCAGGCGCTGACTTCGGGGTCGTGGCCCAGCAGCAGGATGGCGAGGCCGCGGGCGGCCAGGCGCGGATGCGGCGCATGGTGGGCGATGAGCCCGGTCACCGCCTGGATGGCGCGCTCGGTCTCGTCGTCGTAGCGCAACAGCGGGGCGGGCGCCGCCGCGTGCTTGAGCGCATCGGTCAGCGGCACCACGCCCTCGCCGCCGGTGGCGATGGTGGCGATCACCGGGATGCCCAGGCTTTCCGCCAGGGCCGCGGTATCCACCGTCACGCCGCGGGCGTTGGCCTCGTCGGTCATGTTCAGCGCCAGCACCATGGGCACGCCCAGTTCGGCCAGCAGCGCGGTGAGGTTCAGGGTCCGGCGCAGGTTCTTGGCGTCGCCCACCTGGATGAGGGTGCGCATATCCTCGTTCAGCAGGGCGCGCATGGTGGCGCGTTCATCGTCGCTGCGGGCGGGGAGGGAGAGCACCCCCGGGGTATCAAGGAGGGAGGCGTCGCGATCGAAACGGGGGGTGGCCCGCGACACTTCCACCGTGGTGCCGGGGTAGTTGGAAACGTTGACGTAAGTGCCTGTGAGGCGGTGGAACAGAACTGACTTACCGACGTTCGGATGGCCGACCAGAGCCAGGGTGCGGGCTGTGGCGTCCAGTGTTGCGCTAGGGGTCATGAGCGGGCAGGAAGGGGAATTGAGGGGGTGACTGAAACGTAATGTACCCGAAAGCAAGAATCAGTCTCAATAACAAGACCTTGCCGGGAGGAGGGATTTACCCTCCGTGAGCGGGAGTTGACCTGTTGCTGAGAGACGCTATTATTTGAAAATAGTTCTCATTGCTATCCGAACTGTCGTCCCCGTCCTCATCGGCTCGACATCCGTGGCGCCAGACGCCGGGGTGAGGGGCAGTAGGTGAGGCGGCCAGGCAGCCTAATTTCACCAAGGAGAATCCAGTGTCCCGTTACACCGGACCGCGACTGAAGGTCATGCGTGCCCTCGGCACAGAACTGCCCGGCTTGTCCCGCAAGCCGCTGGGCGAGCGCAACTATCCGCCGGGCCAGCATGGCCAGAAGAACCGGCGCAAGTCGGACTACGGCGTCAAGCTGATGGAGAAGCAGAAGCTGCGCCTGAACTACGGCCTGACCGAGAAGCAGATCCAGCGCCTGTTCCGTGAGGCCAAGCAGTCCAAGGCCCCGACCGGCGAGAAACTGCTGGAACTGCTGGAGTGCCGCCTGGACAACTTCGTGTTCCGCGCGGGCTTCGCCCCCACCACGGTGGCTGCGCGTCAGCTGGTTCGCCACAAGCATGTGCTGTACAACGGCCGTGCGGTGAATATTCCCTCCATCCGCATCGCTGCCGGCGACACCATCACCCTGACCGCCAAGGGCCGCAAGATTCCCTCCACGGTCGAGACGCTGGCCGAACCCGCGCTGACCCGGCCGGAGTGGCTGAGCTACGACGAAGCCCAACTCACCGCCACCGTCACCCGCCTGCCGGGTGCGGACGAAGTGCCCTTCCCGGTGGAAGTGCAGCACGTCGTCGAATACTACGCGGTGCGCATCTGATGGGCCGGGCGAACGATCTCTGCGGCACCCGGGCGCCGGAGCGGGTGGGCGAAGGCCCGAGCTACAGCGCCGAGCCGGAGATGGCGCTTGCTGCGCTGCTGCACCTGCTCACTCGTTTCCCGGCCAAGCAGACGCCGGCCATTGCCGCGGCGATCGTCGCCCACCTGCGCATCATCGAGGATGACCCGCGCATTGCGGCCTGCGTGCGGGATTGCGCTGGGCGCCTCACCGACGACTGGCGTGCCTATACCATGTTGTGCGATGAGCTGGCCGATGCCCCGGCCCGTTCGTTCTCCTGAGGGACTCGACGGAAGGCATAGCCTGACCCTCTCTGCATCGTGGTTTATGGCATGTCGAAATGCCCGGGTCATCCTCAGGACGGCCTGGGCATTTTTCTTGACATGGCCATCCCTGGTAACTAAATGGAAATGACGAAACCCTGAAAGAATATTCGACATGAGAGGGGGGAGCATGGCAAAGCCCGTCAGTCCGCGTCCTTGGAAATGCCGATGCTTCTTGATCGGCCTTGCGCTCCTTCTCCCGGCCGGTGCGGCATTCGGTGCCACGGCCACTGCCACCTTCTCGGTTACGGCGACAGTGCTTGCCAACTGCATCGTCAGCGCGTCGCCGCTCGCCTTCGGCAACTACTCCTCCCTGCAACTGGACGCCACCACCACCGTCACCGTCACCTGCACCTCGGGCACCACCTATAACGTTGGTCTTGACGCCGGCATCGGCAGCGGCGCCACCGTGACTACCCGGCGGATGTCCGGCGTGGGCACCCTGAACTACACCCTCTACAGCGATTCAGCCCGGACCACGGTATTCGGCAACACCGTCGGCACCAACACCGTTGCGGCAACGGGCACCGGCAGTGCCCAGCCGCTCACGGTCTATGGGCGGATTCCGGGTGGCCAGTACCCGGCCGCCGGCAGCTACACGGACACCATCACCGTCACCGTGACCTACTGACGGGGGCCACCATGCGTCCCCGTCGGCTCTGCTTCTTCTCGGCGGTCTGCCTGCTGCTGGGAGCGGGATTCGCGCTCGCCCGCGACGTGTGGGCTGCGGCGGTGCTGGAGATTGCGCCGGTCGTCCATGAACTGAGCGGCGAGCGCCGGCTGGCATCGATGACCGTGACCAATCGTGGCGGCAGTCCGACCTGGGTGCAGTTGCGCGCTTTCGACTGGCGACAGCCGGGCGATGGCGACGAGCTTCAGCCCACCGGCCAGGTCGCGATATCGCCGCCGATGTTCGAGCTGCGCCCGGGCGAGGCGCAGATCGTCCGCATCCTGGTACGGCCGGAGGCCACCGCGGACGAACGGGCTTTCCGCCTGCTGCTGGACGAAATTCCGCCGCCGGAATCGGTGCAGGGCGTGCGCTTCGTGCTGCAGGTGTCGCTTCCCATCTTCCTCGCGCCCACCGGCCCGCAGCCGCCGCCTCCGGCTACGCCGCCGCTGGCCATGGAGGTACAGATCGGGCAGCGCATCCTGCAGATACGCAACCTGAGCAAAACGCATGTGCGCTTGTCCCAACTCGCCCTGTGGGCGCCGGATGGCGGACAGCTGGAACTGCAGACCCTGCCGTCGCCTTACCTGCTGGCCGGGGCGCAGCGGCGGATCGCGATCAAGGGTGACGGCGCGCTGAACCTGCAGCCTGGGGCGAAGCTGGTGCTCAGCATGTGGACTGTAGCGGGGCGCCTGGATGTTCCGGTGGTCGCGGTTCCGTGAGCCCCCGCTTGCCTGGCGCTCCTTCCTGCTTCTGCTCGGCGCCATGTCATGCTGCTGTAGCTTGCTTGCCCGGGCCGAGGAGAGGACCTTGCTGCTGGAAGTGAGCATCAATGGGGTGTCCCTGCAGCGGGTAGGCGAGTTCGGGATGCGCGAGGGCATCCTGGAAGCCGCCGCCGACGAGTGGCGCTCGCTCGGCTTCAGCGTGCCGGGCGAGATCGGAGATGCCACCCGGGTGTCGGCGGACTCCCTGCCCGAAGTCATTCCCCGCATCGACGAACTGACGCAGGCGGTGGATTTCACCGTGCCGCCGGCCCGCCTGCGCGAGCGCGTCATCAACGCCAGCGAGCAGGCGGCAGTCCGGCGCTATGAGAGCGGCACCGGGCTGGTCGCCAACTACACCCTGGTCGGTACCCGCAGCAGCGAGGACACCAACCTCTCCGGAGCGCTGGAGCTGCGAGCGTTTTCGCCGCAAGGCGTGGGCTCGCATTCCATGCTTTTCACCAATTCGGGCATCAGCCGGCGTTCGATCCGGCTTGATACCAGCTACGTCATTTCCAACCCCGAGGCCATGAACCGGCTGCGCCTGGGGGATTTCATCGGCCAAGGCCCCCAGTGGGCGCGGTCGGTGCGCCTGGGCGGCGTGCAATGGACAACCGATTTCTCGCTGCGGCCGGACCTGGTGACCTTCCCGGTCGCACGGCTGGAAGGGCTGGTCGCAGTGCCTTCCACGGTGGACCTGCTGGTCAATGGCGTGCGGCAGCTGTCCCAGACGGTGGGGCCGGGGCCCTTCGAGATCCGCCAGCCGCCCATGGTCACCGGGCGCGGTGACATCAGCCTGGTCGTGCGCGACGCGCTCGGGCGGGAAACGGTGCAGACGCTGAGCTACTACGCCTCGGAACGGCTGCTGGTGGAGGAGCTCTCGTCCAGCACCGTCGAGCTGGGCTGGATACGGCGCAATTACGGCTTGTACAGCAACGACTACGCCAGCCTGGCCGGCACCGCCTCCTGGCGCCGTGGCGTGCGCGACTGGCTGACGCTGGGCCTGCATGGCGAAGCGGCCAGCGGGGTCGCCGTTGCCGGCGGCGACGCGGTGATAGGCCTGGGCTCCTTCGGCCTGCTGGGCCTCACCGTGGCGGCGAGCCGTAACAGGGGCGCGCTGTACGGCTACAGCTATGAGCGCATGGACAGCGGCTTCAGCTTCGGCTTCTCCCAGCAAAGGCGGGTGGCGGAGTATTCCGACCTGGCCGCAGAGCTGGGCGAAACCATGCCCAGGGCGCAGACCCGTGCCTTCGCCGGCTACAGCTTCGGTCCATACGGCCACCTGGGCGTGGCCTACACCGCCCAGCGCGCTGCCGCCATGCCCACCCCCTGGAACGATGGCCAGCGGCCGACTTACAACACCCGCATCCTCTCCGCCAGCTACACCCTGTCGCTCACGCGCACCGCCTCGCTCTTCCTCTCTGCCTTCAAGGACTTCGACGACCGGAATACCCACGGCATTGCGGTGGGCCTCAGCATTGCGCTGGACCGCAACACCTCGGGCACGCTGTCCCACAGCCGCGACGGCGATCTCAATACCTTCAGTGCCATCCTCCACCGTCCCGCCTTCGCGATCGGCGACTGGGGCCTGCGGCTGCAGGGCGATGATGGCGACTACCCGCGCCAGCAAGCGGAGGTGGAATATCGCGCCCGCTGGCTGCGCTCGCGCTGGGGCATGGAGCGCTTCCGCGGCAAGACGGTGACGCGGGCGCAGCTGGAGGGCTCCATCGCCTACCTGGATGGCGGGCTGTTCGCCAGCGAGTCCATCGAAGACAGCTTCGCGGTGGTCGAAACCCCGGGCCTGGCGGATGTGGGCGTGTATTACGAGAACCGCCCGATAGGCCGTACCGGGTTGGACGGCAAGCTGCTGGTGCCGGACCTCCGCGCCTACGAGCGCAATGCCATTTCCATCGATGTGCTGGACATCCCCTTCCACCTCGGCCTCGACTCCGACCGCAAGGACGTCTACCCGGCCGACCGCTCCGGCGTCGGCGTGCGCTTCGAGGTGAGCTATCGGCGCGCGGCGGAGATCGTCCTCGTGCTGGGGGAAGACGAACCGGTGCCGCTGGGCGCCACCGCCAGCTACCTGGATGGCGAGCCGACGCCGGTCGGCCATGATGGCAGGGTCTACATGCGGGGCCTTGCCGACTTCGGTCAGTTGCGGGTGACGCTGCCCGACCTCAGCACCTGCGTGGCGGAGTACGATTTCGCCGGCACCTCGGATCAGCTGCCCACCCTGGGGCCGGTGCCATGCCGCTGAACAGGGCGAGGCTCGGCGCGATCCGGCTGGGGGGCCTGTTGCTCGCCGCGCTGCCTGGGTGGGCGGTGGCGGTGACGTGTGGGGTGTCGGCCACAAGCACCGCGTTTGGCGTGTATTCGCCAAACGCGGGCACATCGCTGGATACCACCGGAACGGTCACGGTGACCTGCCAGCCGGATATCGCGGCGCTGCTGTTTCCCTACTCCGTCCGCCTGTCCACCGGCGGCAGCGCCACTTATTCGCCGCGGCGCATGTTCAACGGCGCCGCCAGCCTGCAGTACCAACTCTATTTCGATAGCGCGAGAACCCAGGTCTGGGGCGACGGCACCGGCGCCACCGTCTTCCTGAGCGACTCCATCCTCCTCAGCGTGCTGGCGCCGGTGACGCGCAATTACACCGTGTATGGCCGTATTCCCAGCGGCCAGACCGGGGCGGCTGCCGGGAGCTACCTGGACACCATCACCGTCACCATCAGCTATTGAGCGCCGCCGCCGAGAGCCTGGCGGCGGGGGGTCAGACCTCCGCCCACATCCGCAGCAGGTTGTGATAGTGGCTGGTGAGTGCCACCACCTCCTCGTTGTCGCCCACGCGGGCGCGCAGCTTCTGAATGGTGCAGTCCAGGTCGAACATCATGTTCCGCTTCCAGTCGTCGCGGACCATGCTCTGCGTCCACAGGAAGGAACAGACGCGCGCACCGGCGGTGACCGGTTCGACGCGGTGCAGGCTGGTGGAGGGATAGACGATGGCGTCGCCGGCCGGGAGCCTGGCGGAATGGGTGCCGTAGCTGTCTTCCACGATCAGGTCGCCGCCCTCGTATTCGTCGGGGTCGGTGAAGAACAGCGTGGTCGACACATCCGAGCGGATGTTGATCTCCGAACCCCAGGGGCGCCGGATGGCGTTATCCACATGGTTGCCGAACTCCTCGCCGCCCTCATAGCGGTTGAAGTACGGCGGCAGGATGCGGTTCGGAAGCGCGGCCGAGAAGAACAAGGGGTTGCGCATCAAGGCGGCGGTGACGATCTCCCGCAGGCGGCGGAGAGTGGCCGTGTTCTCGGGAAGCTGGCGGTTGCGTTTCACCTGTGCTGCCTGTGCGCCGGCGGTAACCAGCCCGTTTTCCCAGTCGGCGGCGAACAAAAGCTGACGGCACTCGGCGAGTTCGTCGCGGGTGAGGACTTCGGGAACGTGCAGCATCATGGTGGTCAGGCTCCGGGAAGGCACTCCCGCCGTGGAAGGGGGAGGGTGAAGATCGGGGAGGTCGCCGGCAGTGTCGGCGGGCATGGAGCCCGTAATACTGCGCTTGCCTGGGGGCAGGCCGGCGATGGATTTCTCGTCTGTCAGGTGGTGCTTCCGGTGGGCTCCGGCGCGGCTGCGTCCGCCCCTCTGATTCTTCCGCACGCGCTGCGGCTTCGTCCGCTACGGCTCGTCCATCCAGTTCCGGGGAGCCCAGGGGCATCGCTGCCCCTGGGGCCAAGGCCGGCTTAGAACTTCAGGTTGGCCGTGAGGATGGCCTGGCGGCCGGGCGCCACGGAAACCATGTGGGTCGAATACGCCTTGTCGTAGTAGGTCTTGTCGAACAGGTTCTGGACGTTCAGGCGCAGGCTCACGGTCTTGTTGATCTCGTAGCTGGCCATCGCGTCGAAGCGCCAGTAGGACGGCACCCACTTGGTGTTGGCGGTGTTTCCGTACACCTTGGACATGTAGAACGCGCCGCCGCCCAGCACCAGCTTGGGCATCAACTCATAGCTGGACCACAGGCTGAAGCTGTCTTTCGGCGTGTTGGGGAAGCGGTTGCCCTTGTCGGTCGCCGCGGTGGTGGGGCCGGGGTCGCTCAACTCGCTGTCGAGCCGGGTGTAGCCGGCGGAAACGTTCCACTGCTTGGTGATGGCGCCGGCGACGCCAAGCTCGAAGCCCTTGATGCGCTGGGTGCCGACGGTGTCCATGATGCCGGTGGCCACGGTGACCTTGGCGTTGGTCTTCTTCATGTCGAAGAGGGCGGCGCTGAGCGAGAGGCGGTTGTCCAGCAGGTTCCACTTGGTGCCCAGCTCGTAGCTGCGGGTTTCTTCCGGCTCCAGGTTCTGGTTGGCGGCCGAGATGTTGTCCGCGCCGTCGCCGGTGGTGATGCCGGACGGGTTGGCCGAGGTGGCGTAGTTGAGGTACACGCTGCCGTTTTCCAGCGGCTTGAACACCAGGCCGGCCTGCCAGCTCCAGAAGTGGGTGTCGCTCTTCAGGTAGTTGGCGGCGGCGGGCGCCGTTCCGTTGGTGGTGTAGGGCGTCTGCTTGGTGTCGAAGTGGTCCCAGCGCGCGCCGACGTTGAGCAGCCACTGCTTGTGCAGGGTCAGGGTGTCGAACAGGTAGGCGGCCTGGGTGTTGGTCTTGATCTTGTTGCCGGCGGTGGCGCGGGTCACTGTGCCGTTCCAGGCGTCGTCGGCGTCCGGGTCGGCGATGTTGGCGAAACTCGCCCCCTGGTACTGGACGCCGTTGATGTTGGTGCCGGTGACGGTGTAGCCCCGGCTGTCCACTTCATTCTCGCTGAACTCGATGCCGGTGGCGAAGTTGTGCTTGATGAAGCCGGTCTGGAATTCGCCGGTCAGCTCGGTGGCGTTCACATACCCCTCGCTGACCGAATGGCGGTTCTTGGAGGAGCGGTTGAGGAAGCCGGCCGGCAGGGTGGCGGTATTGGGTGCAGTGCCCAGGGTGATGTTGCCGTTGGTGATGTTCAAGCCGGAAGAGTCGCCCGGGTTGGTCACCACGTAGTCGTTCAGCGAACGGGTGTAGCGGGTGCGGTTGCGGATGGTGAGCTTGTCGTTGATGTCATGCTCGATGCGCAAGGTGCCGGAATCCACTTCGGTTTCGCGGAAATCCCTGTCCTTGAGGCCGTAGAAGTTCTCGCGGTCCACATGCAGCGGGCCGCCGTCGCCGTTGTAGATGGCGTTGGGCGAGGTCGCGGCGTAAGGGTTGTTGTAGGGAATGCCGTAGTCGGGCAGGTCGTCGGTTTCGTAATGGTAGTAGTCCACCCCGATACGCGTCGGCGTGCCGATGCCGAGGTTGAAGGACAGGGCGGCGCCGAGGTGGTCGTTATAGACCTCGTCGCGGCCGGCGACGTCGCTGTCTTCCTTCATCACGTTCAGGCGCACGGCCACGGTGTCGGCCAGCTGGCGGTTTACATCGACGGTGGCGCGCCTGTAGTTGGCGGTGCCGAGGCCCAGGCCGATGTCGGCCGAGTTGCCGAGGTGAGCCTGCTTGCTGGTGAGGTTGATGGAACCGCCGATGGCGCCGCCGCCGCTGAAGGCGGAATCCGGGCCCTTGACCACGTCCACCTGCTCGACGTTGAACATGTCGCGGGATTGCGAACTGGGGTCGCGCAGGCCGTCGATGAACGTGGCGGACTGGCTGTCGTAGCCGCGGATGAAGGGGCGGTCGCCCGAGGGGTTGCCGCCTTCGCCCATGCCGAAGGTGATGCCGGGCACCGTGCGCAGGGCGTCTTGCAGCGTCAGGGCATTGGTTTCGCGCAGAACCTGCTCGGTAACGACGGTGATCGACTTCGGTGTGTCCACCAAGGGGGCGGTGTATTTGCTGGAGGCGGCGGACTCGGTCTTGTAGCTGCCTTCCGCCTCGGCGCTGACTTTGACCTCGGGCAGGGTCTGCACCGACTGGGCAAGGGCGCTGGCGGGAAGCGCCAGGGCGAGGGCGGTGAGCGCCGCGCTCTGGGAGAGCTGCGGCTGTCGGCGCACGGCGTGCTTCTGATGTTTGATATGAGCCATCGGGAACTGCTCCTGGGTTTAGTGTTTTGGAAAGACAGGACGGCTGGCTGGCTTCCCGGCACTCGCTTGGAGCAGGGTGGCTGGCTGGTTTGTACAACTTGTTTTGGAATAGTAATGATTTCCATTTATATCTCTCAAGTTGCAACAAGCCGCTCGCCACGCTTGTTGTGCAGATGCAACAAATTCTTATTGCATTCTTAATTGGTCCTGAAAGAAGAGGGTGTTTCCTGGACTTGAAGGGCTGTCGCTGCCGGCGGAGTGGCTACCGGCTTCAGTACACATCCCGCCGATATCGGCCCTGGGCGATCAGTTCGTCCCGTGCTTCCTCGCCGATCTCGCAGCTGATCACCGCGTCCACCGCCGGCGCCATGCCTACCGCGTTGCCGCAGACGTAGATCGCCGCACCTTCCTCCAGCCACTGCCGCAGCTCGGCGGTGGCGTCGGCAAGGCGGTGCTGGACATAGACCGGCTCGGCACCATCGCGGGAAAAAGCGAGGTCCAGCCGGGCCAGCAGGCCGCGCTGCTGCCAGTCCAGCACTTCTTCCCGGTAGTGGAAATCGGCGGCAGCGTTGCGTTCGCCGAAGATCAGCCAGTTGCGGCTCGCACCGGCGCGTTCGCGCTGGCGCAGGTGGGCGCGCAGGCCGGCGATGCCGGTGCCGTTGCCGACCAGGATCAGGGGGCGACCGGCATTGGCGCCGAGGCGGAAGTTCTCGTGGGGGCGCAATCGCAGCGAGATGGCGGCGCCGATGCCGGCGCCCTCGGTGAGCCAGCCGGATGCCACGCCCAAGGCGCCATCGGCGTCGCGTTGCTGGCGTACCAGCAGCAGCAGGCGGCCTTCCTGGGGAAGCGAGGCGATGGAGTATTCGCGGGGCCGTTCCGGGTCGGCAGGTGCCAGTACCTGTACCAGGTCGCCGGCTTCCCACGCCGGCAGCGGGGCGCCATCCGCCGGGACGAGTTCGACATGGAAGGCCGGCGCGCCGGCGCTGCCCGGGTTGGCCAGGCGACGGGCGCTCAGGCGCCAGTGTTCATAGGCCGGGCCGCGCCAGTCGGGCAGGTCGCCGGTGCCGGCGATGTGGCCGAGTTCGTGCTGCCAGCGCTGCAGGGCGGCGGCGTTGCCGTTGTCCACCTCGATGGCGGGGAAGATGGCGTGGGCGCCGTTGTGGCGCAGCCAGCCATTCAGCGCGCGGCCGAAGCCGCAGAAGCGGGCGTATTCGCTGTCGCCCAGGGCGAGCAGGCCGTAATGCAGATGCGCGAGCGGCAAATCGCCGGCCATGATGCGGCGGGCGAACAGGGCGCCGTTGTCCGGCGGGTCGCCCTCGCCGCAGGTGCTGACGAGGAAGAGCGCCTCTTCGCTGTCGGCGAGCATCTCCTGGGTTAGCTGGCCCAGCGGGAGCAGCCGGGTCGGCGTGCCGGCCGCCTGCAGGGCTTCGGCGGCGGCGCGGGCGAGTTGCTCGGCGAAGCCGGTCTGGCTGGCGTAGCTGACGAGCACCGGCCTGCCGCTGCCGGCGCCGGGCGCGAGTACCGCCGCAGCATGGGCAGCGCGCTGCCGCCGCCTGCGCTCGCGCAGGCCGGTCGCCAGGCAGAGCGCCGCGTAGAGCAGCAGGACGAGGCCGGCTGCGGCGAGCCGGCTGGGTTCCAGGAGAGGCATCGGCGGGGTGGTGGGTGGAGGTGGTTCGGGGAGGGCGCCCGAGGTGCTCGGGCGCCTGTTCCGCTTGGTGCATCGGGTTGGTTCTGAGCGGCGCCAAAGCCGGGGGCCTTGGCGGACTGCAGGCGCCCGCCCGGACGGAAGTGGCGAGCCGCCTCAAATGACTGCGGGCGGAGGCGCAAGCGCGGCCCCGCCCGCAACAGCGCCGGGGCCGGCTGGCCCTGTTCGCTTATTCCGGCAGGACTTCGAAGGTGGCGACGTAGGAGAGGCGGCGTTCCTTGGCCTGTTTCACCGTGGTCTTGTCGTCGGTCACGTCGGCGTCCAGCCAGTACATGCCGGCCTGCGGCCACTTCACGCTGAACTTGCCCTCGGCGTCGGTGGTGAGCTTGATCTCTTCCAGCTGGTTGCGGTAGCGGCTGCCGCCGCGCACCAGCACGACTTCGATGCCGGCGGCGGGCTTGCCGTCCACCTGGAAGCGGAAGGTGGCGCTTTCACCGGCGAAGAGGTCATTCGGATGGGTCACCGGCACCAGTTCCAGGCCCTTGCCGGTGGGCTGGATGGCGCTGGGCTTGCCCACGGTGACGAAGGTTTCCAGCCGGCTGACGGATTCGGTGACGCGCAGCTCGGTGGCGTTGGCCGGCACTTCCTTGGCGAAGTTTTCGGCGTTGCCGCGGAAGCGCTTCGGCTGGTCGCCTTCCTTCCACATGGCCATGATGCCGTCGTTCACCACCGCCAGGCGGTAGGTGCCGGTCTGCGTCAGGTTGAGGTCGAACACGGTGCGCAGCTTGCCCTGCTGCAGGTTCTCGGTCGGCACGGTGCTGCCGTCCGGCGCGCTGACCACCAGGTTGTCCACCCGCAGCGGCACATGGTTGAAGTGGAAGACGTCGTTGGCGACCGCGGCGTCCACCGTGATGTAGGAGGCCTTGGACAGCACGGTGGAAGAGGGCAGCAGCCAGAAGTTGTGGGCGTGCGCGGCCGGCAGTTGCAGGCAGAAGGCGAGGGCGGCGGCGAGCTTGAGGGTGTGTTTCATTCGAAGTCTCCTAGCGTGGTCATTCGGGAATTCAGGGCTTGAGCTGGACGGTGATGGCGCCGAGTTCGTGCTGGCCTTGCGCTTTCAGCTGCTCGGCCTTCTGCGGCGGCCACTGGAAGGGCACGGTGAGCAGTTCGCGGCCGCCGACTTCGCGCGCGGCTTCCACCACCAGGCGGTATTCGCCCGCCGGCAGCTTGCCCAGCGGCACGCTGCCCTCGGCGAAGCTCAGGCTGTGCTTGCCGGGGGCGCGGGTGGCGCTGGTGACGCCGTCGATCGGCACTTCCAGCTCGCGGCCGGCGCGGCGCCACCACTGGCGCAGATCCTTCAGCCACTTGGTGCCTTCGTTGTTGCGCATCTTGCCGTCGTACCAGACCGCCAGATTGGCGGCGACGCTGTTGTCCGGCCGTTCGATCCAGGCAGCAACGTAGGGGCGGTGGTACTCGGCGACGCTGAGGCGGGGGATTTCCACTTCGAGGTCGATGTTGGCGGCCAGGGCCGGGGCGGCGGCCAGCAGGCTGGTGGCGAGGAGCAGGGTGCGGCGCATGGAGGTCTCGGTTTGGGTTGAACGGACGGGCGCTGCGGGCGAGCGCTCAATGGATGAAGAGGATGGCCAGCAGCGCCGGAATCACCACGCCGAGGCCGACGATGGGCCAGGTGGAAGGCCGATTGCCGGCATGCATCTGCAGGATGAACAGTCCGGTAATGGAGAACACCAGGCAGGCGGCGGCGAAGATGTCGATGAACCAGCTCCAGGCGGTGCCTGCGTGGCGGCCCTTGTGCAGGTCGTTGAGATAGGCGATCCAGCCGCGGTCGGTGTCTTCGTATTCCAGTGCGCCGTCGTTCAGGTCCACCCGCAGCCAGGCGTCGCCGCCGGGGCGGGGCAGGGCGAGGTAGACCTCGTCGGCGGACCATTCGGCCTCTGTGTCGCGGGTGCGGATGCCGAGCTCATCGAGCAGCCAGGCGCGGAGGTCGGCGGGCAGATGTGCGGCTTCGCCCTGCGGCCCGCTTTCGGCCTGCGTCTTCAGGTGTTCCAGCAGCGTCGGTGGCAGCTGACTTTCCCGGGTGTGGATGTGCGGCTTGGCTTCGATGTCGCCCGCGTGGTTGAGGGTGATGCCGGTGATGGCGAACAGCAGCATGCCGAGCAGGCACAGTGCGGAGCTGATCCAATGCCATTGGTGCAGCGTCTTCAGCCAGCCGCTGCGCCGGGCCTGCCGCCGCGCCGCCTGATCGGCGGCGGGCGCGCTGCTGCGCGGGGGGGAGGATTCCTGGGG
>NZ_WUEI01000045.1 GCF_012911025.1 Azoarcus sp. TTM-91
CCGCACCAGGAAGCAGCCGACATCCCGCCCCTGCACCTGCGGCAGTATGTCGCCATGCCCGAACGCATGCGGACCGACGGGAACATCCTCGCAATGCCAGATGCCCGGATAGGGACAAGGCTGGCCCGAGACGGCCCGCATGCCCGGCGGCGGCTGTTCAGTCCATTGCCATTGCACTGGAAGTGCCATCGACCAGGGGAAGCGGTTCGCCTTCCATAACGCGTCGCAGGCTCGCCGCTGGCGGCGGCGAGGAGGCCGGCGGTACTCCCCCATCTTCTTGGGCAGCCAGAAGTAGAGCTATGTGGCCATGGCCAGCCGCTGATCGTGTCTATCTCTTGAGACGCGGTGGCTTGAAGGAAAGGGGCTGATGAGCATCGATAGGGGTTCCGATGGGGGCGCTATTCGAAGAGCGGCAGATCGGTGGGGGCAACGGGAATGCGCGGCATTTTTTCGAAGAGGTCGAGAGACCAGGCATTCAGTTCAGGGCTGCGATAGGCTGGGCCGGTAAAGCGGTGCTTCCCGGCCTTCACAATGAGGCTGCCCGGCATGCCCAATTCGATATTCCCGCCGGCGATCCTGCCCTGCCCTGGAGACTATCGCCGTGCAGGAGGGTGCTGCCCTCGTGGGGCATGGCAGGCCATCAGGCAGTGCGCGTGGGGGCCGGACTCTTCCGGCCGCGCGGGACACGGTAGGGCCGGCAAGCGAACCCGCCGGCCGCGGACGGTGAGAGCCCGGGATCAGGCTTCCTGCGGCTTGCGCCAATCGTCGGAGGCTTCGGTGCCGGCGATGGCGTGGGTCCAGGTGATCTTGCGGTAGGCCATGGAGACTTCGATCAGCTGGGTGTATTCGGCCTTGCTGGCATCCTGCGCATGCGGCATCACGGTGACGATGTCGACCACGGTGGCGTCTTCCAGTTGGGTGGTGAAGAAGTGCTCCTGCTTGCCTTCGGTGGAGGTGCGGTACCACTTCACCTCCACCTTGGGCAGCATCTCGCCTGAGGCCAGGGCCTGGTACATCAGCGGCGTGGCCTTGTTCAGGGCGCTGGTGAAGATGAAGGGCTTGTGCACCCGCTGGCCGGAGGGCTGGCCACTTTGCGGGTCGGTGGGGGTGGCGATGCGGTGCTTGATTTCCTGCACCAGGATCTCGTCTTCATGGCCTTCGACGAAGACGTTGCCGACCGAGTCGGCAGTGAAAGCGCCCTGGGTGATGTTGCCCTGGGTCTTGCCCTGGATGCTGATGTACGCGGGTGTTGGCATGGTGTTCTGTCCTTGATGAATGGGAGCGAGGAGCCGCTGGCCCTGCTGCCGCAGAAACGGCGCCATCATCAATGCAATACGCGTACCAGATTAATTCCATAGACATTAAAAGCCATACTTTCCGCGGCTGTCCGACCCAACATCACGCTCGCGGCGGAAGGCGGAAGGCCCAATCGCCGCCCGGACGGTGCCCAGCAGATGGCGAGGCGAGCGAGGGTTTGCCCACCCTCGGGACAAGGCGCTGATACTTATGGGAAAAACTCTGGGCAACTCCTTGCCCACCCGGGCAAGGAGTTGCCCAGGCGCCTTCCCTGGCTGCACCAGGCCGGCCAGCTTCTCGCTCCCCCTAGCTCCGCCGGAAAAGAAACAGGCCCCGGCAGGAGAACCTGCCGGGGCCTGCCTTCAGCGCAAGAAGCGCCCGGGTCAGCGCGCCGCTTCGGCGACGAAGATCTCCACCCGCCGGTTCATCGCCCGGCCAGCAGCGGTGGTGTTGTCCGCCACCGGTTCGCGCGAGCCGCGGCCGTCGATGCTGAAACGGTTGCTGGCAACGCCGCGATCCACCAGGTAGTCGCGCACCGCGGCGGCACGGTTCACCGACAGGGGGTTGTTCACCGCGTCGCTGCCGGTGCTGTCGGTATGGCCGACGATGCGCACCGTGGTCACCGTGTGCTGGGTCAGGCTGGAAGCGAAGCGATCCAGCACCGCCCGCATGTTGGGCTTGATGTCGTAGCGGCCGGTATCGAAGGACACATCGCTGGGGATGTCGAGCTTGAGTTGGTTGTCGGTAGTCTGCGAGACGCTGACGCCGGTGCCCTGGGTGGCGCGCTCCATTTCAGCCTTCTGCGCCTGCATGCGCTGCGACCACAGGTAACCGCCACCGGCGCCGATGGCCGCGCCCGCCGCAGCGCCGATGGCGGTGGCTTCACCGCGGTTGCCCTTGCCCGAGGTCGCCCGCCCCAGCACTGCACCGGTTACCGCTCCGATGGCGGCACCGGTGCCGGTGTCGCGCTGGGTTTCGCTCATGCCGGCGCAGCCGTAGAGGCCACTGGCGGCGAGGGCGATGCAGGTGAGGCTGAGTATGGTTTTCTTGATCATGGCGGATACCTCCGTTCTTGTTCGGCTGGGGTGGATCATTGTAGGGGGCGGGCGTAAGCGGCCTGCCTCACCCTACAGCACCGAGTGCAACAAAGGGTGACCAGTTCCTCGCTCTTCAGCCGCGCCAGGCGTTGAACAGCGCGTATCCGGCCCCCGTCAGCAGTAGTGAGCCGACCACGTGCACCACCAGATAGGCACCGAACCAGGCCCAGTCGCCGCGCTGGGCGAGCATGAAGCCTTCGGCGGAGAAGGTGGAGAAAGTGGTGAGGCCGCCGAGAAAGCCGGTGGTGAGCATCAGCTTGATCGCCGGCGGCAACTCTGGCCAGCTATGCACCGCGCCCAGCACCAGCCCCATCAGCAGACCGCCGAGCAGGTTGGCCGCCAGGGTGCCGAGCGGAATGGGCGCGAACAGGGCATTGAGCAGCATGCCCAGTCCCCAGCGCAGCCAGGCGCCACAGGCTGCGCCGATGCCGACGGCAGCGAAAGCGGTGAGATTCATCGAGGCTCCGGGAAACGGTGGAGATGCAAAGGGATGGCGCAATTTACCACCACCGTCCGGGCGGGAGCCGGGGCGGCCGGCTACCGCGGGATTCTCCGATGGGACCGTCACGGACCACCCCAGGCGCCCTCGGCGCAAACAGCTCTGAGGTGCCTCCCGCGCCGGCACCTCAGCCCGCCGGCCCGGTGAACTCCCGCCGCAGTTGATCGCCGAAGCCGCGCATGTCCGCCCCACTGGGGTGCTGGAACACCCGCAGGCCGAACTCCGGCAGGATGGCCAGCAGGTGGTCGAAGATGTCCGACTGCGTGCCTTCGTAGGCCACCCATGCCGTGGTGTTGGCGAAGCAGTACAGCTCCAGCGGCAGGCCGTCGGAGGTAGGGGCGAGCTGGCGCACCATCAGCGTCATGCCCTGGTGCACGCCGGGATGGCGCCGCAGGTAACGCTCCACGTAGGCGCGGAAAGTGCCGATGTTGGTAACCCGGCGGCGGTTCACCACATCGCGCTCGCCGCCGGGCAGGCTGGCGTTCCAGGCTTCCAGTTCCGCCTCCTTGGCCGGCAGGTAGCCGTCCAGCAGGGCGAAGCGGTCCAGCCGGCGGCGCTCCTCGTCGGTGAGGAAGCGGATGCTGTGCTGGTCGATGAACAGGCTGCGCTTGATGCGGCGCCCGCCGGACTCCCGCATGCCGCGCCAGTTGCGGAAAGAGTCGGAGATCATCCGCTTGGTCGGGATGGTGGTGATGGTCTTGTCCCAGTTCTGCACCTTCACCGTGTGCAGGGCGATGTCGATGACGTCGCCATCGGCGTTGACCTGCGGCATCTCTATCCAGTCGCCGATGCGCACCATGTCGTTGGAGCTGAGCTGCACGCTGGCCACCAGCGACAGCAGCGTGTCCTGGAAGATCAGCAGCAGCACCGCGGCCATCGCCCCCAGGCCGGAGAGCAGGATCAGTGGCGAGCGGTCCACCAGGCTGGCGACGATGAGGATGGCCGCCACCACGTACACCACGATCTTCAGCACCTGCACATAGCCCTTGATCGGCCGCAGTTGGGCGTCCGGCCGCCGCTGGTAGAGCACGTTGACCAGGTTGAGCGCATTGCCCAGCGCCAGCGCCACCGTGAGCACGATGAAGGCACTGCTGACGTTTTCCACCACGGTGACAAGCGCCGGCGGCAGGTTGGGCACCGCCTTCGTGCCCAGCGCCAGCACCAGCGCCGGGATGACGTTGGCCAGGCGGCTGACGATGCGGATGGGCGCCGCCTCCGGGTCGCGCGCCAGCGATGAGCCGTCGTCCAGCATGCGGCGCAGGCCGCGCAGCAGGATGTGACGGGTAAGCCAGTTGGCCAGCCAGGCGAGCAGCAGCAACGCACAGCTGGCGGCGACGGCGTAAGCGGCGGGGCGTTGCGCCAGCCAGGCCTGCAGCAAGGCGAAATCCTCGGTCATCGGTACTCCGGTCGGCGCCGCCGGCAGGACTCACCAGGCCCGCGATCGCGCAGCGACCCGGCCCGCCCGCGGCGGCAGGAAAAACATTGGGGCCAAGATTATAGCCAGCCCGGCCCCGCCACCCGGCGTCGGTCCTTGGCCCCGTGCCACCGCGCAAGACTGCCGCCGGGCGTCCGGCGGCCGGAGGCGATCGGCTACAATTCCCGCCATTCGCAAATCCGGCGCCCCCGCGCCCGCCCAGACTCCTCCAATCCGATGAATCCAAACGACAAGAAGGAAGGCGCCGTCGCGCCGAGCAACTTCATCCGCAACCTGATCGACGAGGACAACCGCGCCGGCAAGTGGCAGGGCCGCGTGGAGACGCGCTTCCCGCCCGAGCCCAACGGCTACCTGCACTACGGCCACGCCAAGTCCATCTGCCTCAACTTCGGCCTCGCGGAAGCCTACGCCGGCGCCTGCCACCTGCGCTTCGACGACACCAACCCGGAGAAGGAAGAGACCGAGTACGTCGACGGCATCATCGAAGCGGTGAAGTGGCTGGGCTTCGACTGGGGCAAGCACCTGTACTACGCCTCCGACTACTTCGACACCATGTACCAGTGCGCGGTCTCGCTGATCCGTGCCGGCAAGGCCTATGTAGACGCCCTCTCCGCCGACGAGATGCGCGCCCTGCGCGGCACCCTCACCGAGCCGGGCAAGGACAGCCCCTGGCGCAACCGCAGCGTGGAGGAGAACCTGGACCTCTTCGCCCGCATGCGTGCCGGCGAGTTCGCCGAGGGCAGCCTCGCGCTGCGTGCCCGCATCGACATGGCCAGCCCCAACATCAACCTGCGCGACCCGGTGATCTACCGCATCCGCAAGGCGGCCCACCACCGCACCGGCGACGCCTGGTGCATCTACCCGCTGTACACCTTCGCCCACCCGATCGAAGACGCGATCGAGAACATCACCCACTCCATCTGCACCCTGGAGTTCGAGGACCAGCGCCCCTTCTACGACTGGCTGCTGGACGCCCTCGCCGAGGCCGGCCACTTCCCGCGCCCGCTGCCGCAGCAGATCGAGTTCGCCCGCCTCAATCTCACCTACGTGGTGCTGTCCAAGCGCAAGCTGATCCAGCTGGTGGAGGAAGGCCATGTGGATGGCTGGGACGATCCCCGCCTGCCGACGCTGATCGGCGCCCGCCGCCGTGGCTTCACGCCGGAGGGCTTCCGCCTGTTCGCCGAGCGCATCGGCGTGTCCAAGTCGGACTCCTGGATCGACATGAGCGTGCTCGAGGAGAGCATGCGCGAGCACCTCAACGAGGCCGCCGAGCGCCGCGTGGCCGTGCTCGATCCGCTGAAGCTGGTGCTCACCAACTACGCCGAGGGCGCATCCGAGCTGTGCCAGGCGCCCAATCATCCGCTGAAGCCGGAGCTGGGCAAGCGCGACATGCCCTTCGGCCGTGAGCTGTGGATAGAGCGCGAAGACTTCATGGAAGAACCGGTGAAGGGCTTCCACCGCCTCTACCCCGGCAACACCGTGCGCCTGCGCTACGGCTACGTGGTGAAGTGCACCGGCTGCGACAAGGATGCCGACGGCAAGGTCACCACCGTCTACGCCGAATACATGCCCGACTCCAAGTCCGGCACCCCCGGCGCCGACAACTACAAGGTGAAGGGCAACCTCCACTGGGTTTCCGCCGCCCACGGCTATCAGGCCGAAGTGCGGCTGTACGACCGCCTGTTCGCCTACCCGCACCCCGGCCAGCGCCGCGAGGGCGATGCCGAAGGACTGGAGCGCAGCTTCCTAGACGACATCAACCCGGACTCCCGCCGCGTCATCACCGCCTGGCTGGAACCCTCGCTGAAAGGCGCGGCGGCAGAAGACCGCTTCCAGTTCGAGCGCCACGGCTACTTCGTCGCCGACCGCCGCGACTCCACCGCCGGCGCGCCGGTGTTCAACCGCACGGTGACGCTGAAGGACTCCTGGGCCAAGAGCGGCCGCTGAGGCCGCGCACAAGCAGGCTCAACGCCCCGGCCGCGGCAGGAATGCAAGGCAGCACGCATTCCCGCCGCGGCCTTGCTGCGTCTGGCGGCCCCACCGTGGAAGGGGAAACGCGCTCCGGCGGCGACCCTCAAGCAAGGTGGCGCCATGCCGCCGGCAAGCCGGCATTAGAATGCCAGGCGGCGTACAAGCCATGAGCGGGTGACCTGGCGGGGAAGCGCCCTGCCCGCTCCCGGCGCGAAGCGCAAGCGCCCGCCAGATCCGCAGCACCACCTCCGGGCCGCAAGCCCGGCACATCCGCAAAGCCTCTCGCCATGCCCATCCTTCGCCGCCTGCTGCCCTATGCCCTTGCCGCCGCCCTGCTCCTTCTCGCCGGCTGGTGGCTGTCACGACCGCAACCGGTTGCGGTGGTCGTGCATGAAGTCGGCCGCGGACCGGTGGAAGCCACGCTCTCCAACACCCGCGCCGGCGAGATCGAGGCCTGTCAGCGCACCCGCATGTCCACCATCGTTGGCGGCCGCATCGACGACCTGCTGGTCAAGGAAGGCGACCGCGTGCAGGCCGGCCAGGTGCTGATGCGGCTGTGGAACCGCGACCTGGACGCGCGCATGGCGGTCAATCGCGCCCAGCTCGGTGCCGCCCGCGAACGCCAGCGCGAGGCCTGCAGCCTGGCCGCCAACGCCGAGCGCGAGGCCGAACGCCAGGCCACGCTGGTGCAACGCGGCTTCGTCTCCGCCAGCGTGGAGGAAAAGGCCCGCACCGAAGCCCGCGCCCGGCGGGCCACCTGCGCTGGTGCCGCCGCCGACATCGCCACCGCCGAAGCCCAGCTCGCCGCTACCGCCACCGATCGCGAACGCACTGTGCTGGTGGCGCCCTTCGCCGGCACGGTGGCCAAGATCACCGGCGAGCTCGGCGAATACGCCACGCCCTCGCCGCCTGGCGTGCCCACCCCGCCCGCCATCGACCTGATAGACGACAGCTGCCTCTATGTGAAAGCGCCGATGGACGAGGTGGACGCCCCGCGCATCCGCCCCGGCCAGCCGGTACGCATCAGCTTCGAGGCCCTGCCCGGCCGCCACTTCGCCGGCACGGTGCGTCGCATCGCGCCCTACATCACCGCAGTGGAAAAACAGGCGCGCACGGTGGAGGTGGACGTGTATTTCGACCAGCCGGACGAAGCCCGCGGCCTGCTCGTCGGCTACAGCGCCGACGTCGAGATCGTGCTCGACCACCGCTCCGACGTGCTGCGCATCCCCACCGCCGCGCTGCGCGAAGGCAACAAGGTGCTGGTGCTGGGCGCCGACGGCGTTCTCGCCGAGCGCGGCCTGCGCACCGGCCTCGCCAACTGGGAGCAAACCGAGGTGCTGGAGGGCCTGGCCGCCGGCGATCTCCTCGTCACCTCGCTGGAGCGGGCCGGCGTCGCCGCCGGAGCGCATGCGGTCGCCGAGGCGGCGACCGCCGGCCACTGAGCGCGCCGCCATGGCCCAGATAGAGCTGGCCGGCATAGACCGCAGCTTCACCGTCGGCGACAGCCGCGTCCATGCGCTGAGCGCGCTCTCCCTCGCCATCGAGGCCGGCGAATACGTCGCCATCATGGGCCCCTCCGGCTCCGGCAAATCCACCCTGCTCAACCTGCTCGGCCTGCTGGACCGGCCGGACGCCGGCCACTACCGGCTGGAAGGCCGAGACGTCACCACCCTGAGCGCAGACGAACAGGCAGCGGTGCGCCGCAGCCGCATCGGCTTCGTGTTCCAGAGCTTCCACCTGGTACCGCGCCTCAGCGCCGCCGAGAACATCGCCCTGCCGCTCACCCTGGCCGGCATCGCCCCGCCCGAGCGGGAGCGGCGGGTAGCGCGCGCGCTGCGCGACTTCGGTCTGGAGGAGCGCGCCCGCCACCGGCCGGACGAACTCTCCGGCGGCCAGCGTCAGCGCGTCGCCATCGCCCGCGCCACCATCATGCAGCCGGCGCTGCTGCTCGCCGACGAACCCACCGGCAACCTGGACCGCCACACCGGTGAGGAAGTCACCCAGCTGCTGGAAGCGCTGAACGCTGCCGGCACCACGCTCATCGTCGTCACCCACGACCCGGCCATGGGCCGCCGCGCCCGCCGCCAGCTGATGATGGAAGACGGCCGGCTGAAGTCGGACAGCCGGCGGCAGGCCGGACCGGCGGACGAATCACACACGGCCCCAGGATCAGCCCCTTGAGCCCGGCCGACACCCTGCGCTTTGCCGGCCGCGCCGCCTTCGCCTACCCGCTGCGCACCGCGCTGATGGTGCTGGCGATGGCCATCGGCGTGGCGGCGGTAGTGGTGCTCACCGCGCTGGGCGATGGCGCCCGCCGCTACGTGGTCGGCGAGTTCGCCTCGCTGGGCGCCAACTTGGTCATCGTGCTGCCCGGTCGCAACGAAACCGGCGGCGTCAATGCCGGCAGCTTCATCACCAACACCCCGCGCGACCTCACCCTGGCCGACGCCAGCGCGCTGCTGCGGGCGCCGCTGGTGAGCCGGATCGCGCCGCTGTCGGTCGGCAATTCGGAGATCGCCGTCGGCGGCCGGCTGCGCGAGACCATGGTGCTGGGTACCACCTCCGATTACATCGACGTACGCCACCTCGCCCTCGCCGAAGGCCGCTTCCTGCCGCAGGAATCCTTGGGGCACGCCAGCGCGGTGGCGGTGATAGGCGGCACCTTGAGGCGCGAGCTGTTCGGCAACGAAGCGGCGGTCGGCCGCATGATCCGCGTCGGCGACACCCGGCTGCGGGTCGTCGGCGTGATGGCCGCCTCCGGCCAGGGCCTGGGCTTCAATACCGACGAGTTGGTCATCGTGCCGGTGGCCACCGCCCAGGCCATGTTCAACACCAACACCCTGTTCCGCATCATGGTGGAAGTGCGCGGCCGCGACGCGCTGGTGCCGGCGCAGCGGCAAATGGAAGACATCCTGCGCAGCCGCCGCGAGGGCGAGCTAGACGTCACCCTGATCACCCAGGACGCGGTGCTCGGCACCTTCGACCGCATCCTCGGCGCCCTCACCCTCGCGGTCGCCGGCATCGCCGCCATCAGCCTGGCGGTGGCCGGCATCCTGGTGATGAACGTGATGCTGGTGGCGGTCACTCAGCGCACCGGAGAGATCGGCCTGCTCAAGGCCCTGGGCGCTACCGGCGGCGACATCCGCCGCGCCTTCCTCGTCGAGGCGGCGCTGCTGTCGCTGGCCGGCGCGCTGGCCGGCTACGGCCTCGGCCAGCTCGGTGCCTGGGGCATACGCCTGGCCTACCCGGTGCTGCCAGCCTGGCCGCCCGACTGGGCAGTGGCCGCCGGCCTGGGCACCGCCCTGTTCACCGGCCTGCTGTTCGGCGTGCTGCCGGCGCGCCGCGCCGCCCGGCTGGACCCGGTGCAGGCGTTGGCCAAGCGCTAGGCGGGGGACATGCGCTGGGCCGACCTCTTCCAGCTTTCGCTGCGCGCCCTGAGCGCCCAGCGCCTGCGCAGCTTCCTCACCCTGCTCGGCATCGCGGTAGGCATCGCCGCGGTGATCCTGCTCACCGCCATCGGCGAGGGGCTGCACCGCTTCGTGCTGCAGGAATTCACCCAGTTCGGCACCAACATCATCAAGGTCACCCCCGGCCGCCTGGGCGCCCGCGGCGGCCCGCCCGGCCTGCCCTCCACCACCCGCGAGCTGACGCTGGACGATGCCGCCGCGCTGGCGCGGGTGCCTTTCGTCACCGGCGTCACCCCGGCGGTGTCCGGCAACTCCGAGATCCGCGCCCAGGGCCGGGTGCGCCGCACGCTGGTGATGGGCGTGGGGCCACAGATGGACCGCATGTTCGCCATGAAGGTGCGCAGCGGCCACTTCCTGCCGCCGGACGAAGCCGCCAGCGCCCGCGCGCTGGTGGTGCTGGGCGCCAAGCTGAAGCAGGAGCTGTTCGGCGCCGGCAACGCGCTCGGCCAACGGGTGCAGATCGGCACGGAACGCTACCGGGTGATCGGGGTCATGGAAGCCAAGGGCCAGTTCCTCGGCGTGGATCTGGACGACACCGCCTACATCCCCACCGCACGGGCGCTGGCGCTCTACAATCGGGACGGGGTGATGGAGATCAACCTCACCTACGAGGAAGGCGTTCCCGCCGCCCGCGTGGCGGCGGAAGTGAAGCGGCGCATGGTAGACCGCCACGGCCGCGAGGATTTCACCCTCACCACCCAGGAAGACATGCTCGCCAGCCTCTCCAACATCCTCGACATCCTCACCGCCGCGGTCGGCGTGCTGGGCGGCATCTCGCTGCTGGTGGGCGCGGTGGGCATCGTCACCATCATGACCATCGCGGTGGCCGAGCGCACCGGCGAGATCGGCCTGATGGTGGCGCTGGGCGCCACCCGCCGCGCCATCCTCGGCCTCTTCCTCGGCGAAGCGGTGGCGCTGGCGGCGCTGGGCGGCCTGCTCGGCCTCGCCATCGGCGCCGGCCTCGCCCAGCTCGCCGGCCTGCTGCTGCCGGCGCTGCCGGTGAGCACACCCTGGCATTTCGCCCTGCTGGCAGAAGCGCTGGCAGTCCTCATCGGCCTGGTCGCCGGTGTGATGCCGGCGCGCACTGCCGCCCGTCTCGATCCGGTGGAGGCCCTGCGTGCCGAATGAGACCAGGCGCCGGCTGGCGCCGCTCCCCCTTCTACGGCAGCGCATCGCCGCAGCGCTGCCCGCCCTGCTCATCGCCACCGCCGCGCTGCTGCCGCTCGCCGCGGAAGCCGCGCCCGCGCCGTGGTACCAGTGGCGCAGCAAGCTCAACAACCAGACCATCTGCGCCCAGGCTTCGCCCGGCCCCGGCTGGGAGCGCGAACGCAACCGCGGCCCCTACACCGGCAACCGCTGCGACCGCCTGCTGCCGCCGCACAAGCTTCCTGCCCAGCCGCCCCCGGATCGGGTTGCGCCAGGTCAAGGAAGCTAGCTTTCCCCCGGTACGCCCCGCCACCTAGACCTAGAGTGGGATTGAAGGCGCGGGAATGAACGCACAGCGGGTTTCCGGGCGGAACTACGCCTTCCCGAACACCTTCCGGCAGCAGCGCCCACCGCGACCGCCGCCGACCGACAACCCTGCCCGCCAGCGCCCGGGGCAGGCGGAGGAGACCGCCATGTCCTTCTTCGACTCCCCCATAGGCCGCTGCCCCGTCGTACGGGAGATGGTGCTGCTGGATGAAACCCAGGCCGAATGCGCCCGTGAACACGAGTGCCCGCCCGGCCAGGTCTGCCCGCTGGAGGAATGCTTCACCCGGGTGAGCGGCCGCGCGCCGGATAGCATGGAGATTCCCGCCACAGCACCGGCCACGCCCGAGGCGCGCAAAGCTGCGCCTCAGAAACCCTCATCCTCGCGCAGGTAACGCCACTGGCCGAGCGGCAGATCGCCCAGCCGCACCCGGCCGATGCGCACCCGCTTCAGGCCCACCACCTTCAGGCCGACCAGTTCGCACATGCGGCGGATCTGGCGCTTGCGGCCTTCGCGCAGCACGAAGCGCAGTTGATCGTCGTTGATCCACTCCACCTCTGCCGGGCGCAGCGGCTTGTCGTCCAGCGACAGGCCGTGGCGCAGCAGCGCCAGGCCGTCCGGCAGGAGTTCGCCTTCCACCCGCACCAGGTATTCCTTCTCGATCTTGGAGTTCTCGCCGATCAGCATGCGGGCAACCCGGCCATCCTGCGTCAGCACCAGCAGGCCGGTGGAGTCGATGTCCAGCCGGCCGGCCGGCGCCAGGCCTTTCAACTGGGAATAGTGGAAGCGCTGGGCGGTATCGCGGTCGAACTGGTTGTCGCCACCGATCAGCGACACCGCCGGCTCATAGCCCGGCTCCGGCTGGCCGGACACATAGCCGACCGGCTTGTGAAGCAGGATGGTGACGCGCTGCGCCTGCTGCATCTTCGCCTCGGGCGCCAGATCCACCCGGGCATCCGGCGAGATCCGCGTGCCCAGCTCGGACACCCGGCGGCCATCCACGAACACCCAGCCGCGCTCTATCAGTTCGTCCGCCTCGCGCCGGGAACAGATGCCCCGCTCCGCCATGACCTTGGACAGGCGCACGCCCTCCGCCTCGCCTTCCTCACGCTGCACCGCCGGGCGCTGCGGCCTGGTGGCGGCGGCTGACTCGGCATGCGGTTCGGCCGCCTGGGGCCGCTTGGCGAAAGGCTGGTCCGCCTTACGCTCATACCCGGCCTCCGGGCGCGCCTTGGGCCGGCGCTCCCCACCCGCAGCAGCGCGGTCAGAACCGCCAGCACGCTGCTCACGTTCGAAACGCGGACGACGCTCGTCGCCACCGAAACGGCTGCGGCCATCCTCACGTTCGCCACGGCTTCGTCCCGCCTGTTCACCGGCTGCACCGCGACCGTCCTGACGCAGCGGACGACTGGCGCGCTCATCGCCACCGAAACGACTACGGCCTTCTTCGCGTTCGCCGCGCCCACGCCCGGCGTACTCTCCAGATGCGCTGCGGCCTTCCGGGCGCCCGGGGCGGCTGGAACGCTCATCACCGCCGAAGCGGTTACGGCCTTCTTCGCGGTCGCCACGGCCGCGCCCTGCCTGCCCTCCCGGCGCCCCACGGCCCTCCGGGCGCGCCGGGTGATTGGTGCGCTCGTCACCACCGAAACGGCCACGGCCTTCCTCGGCGGAGCGGCTGGGGCGCTCTTGCCATCCCCCGCGGTTACGATTCTGCTCATCCGCCGGACGACGCCGATCTTCCTGCTGGTCGAACCGGCCACGGCCTTCGCCCCGCGGCGGGCCGCTGCGCTTGTCGTCACGCGCGAAACGCTCGCGGTCGTTGCGCTCGCCACGGTCACCAGACTCCCGCCGGCCACGCGGCGCGCCTTCAGCGCTCCGGTTGTCATCACGAGCCGGCCGCGGGCGCTCGCCCCAGGCGGAATCGCGCTGCCGCGGCGAGGCATCACCGCCACGGGAAAAGCCACGCTCCCTCGGGCCTTGCTCCCGCTCGCCACTTCTTTCCTGCCACGGCCGCTTGCCGGCAGGTGCATCCGCATCCCGCGGACGGCCGAAACGCGGCCGTTCTTCATTCGTTTGCTCACGCTCGCCCCGACCACCGGAGCCGAAGCGGCCACGGCCTTCGGATGGCGCGGAATCGCGGCGCGGGCCATCGGAGCGGAAACCCTCGCTCCACTCACGGCCATGGCCCCCATCCTTGCGCTCATCGCCACCACGGCGCTCATTCGCGCCCGCGGTACGACGCGGAGCGCGGAAGTCGCCCTCCGCATCACGCCGGGGGCCACGCGGGCGTTCACCACCGGCTGCGGCACGATCACCACCGCGCGGCCCACGCCGGCCGGCATCGGCATCAGAGAAATCGCGTCCCCTGCCCGGCTTCGCCTCGCCCCGCTTGTCCTCGCCTCGACCCTCGGCCCTGCGCTGGTTGCGCGCGGGCGCGGCGCGCCCACGGGCCGGCTTGTCGCCAGCGGCCCTGGCTTGCGAGGGCGCGGCGCTGTTGTCGGATTCCGCCGGGTCAGTGGCAGGCTTGCGGACCTTGAGCGTACCGGCAATGCGGGACGGCACCGGCTGGGGTGGATTACGGCGTACGGATGTCACGGGGAACCTCGGCGCGCCGGACGGCGCGGTGGGAAGAAACGGCCGCAATTATGCGCCCTCGGGCTGCTGGCGGCGAACGAAACGGTCACGCCTGCAAGGAAAAACGGGGAGCCCGCGGGCTCCCCGTTCCAGTTCGCAGCAGTTCCGCGCTAGAGGATCTGGAAAGCGAGGATGGCGACGATGGTGGGCGGCAGCGCAGTGACGAAAAGCCCCAGCGGGTTGATCGCCTCGTCGTCGAAGTGGCCGCGCAGGATGGCGAAGCCCGCCGGGTTGGGCGCGTTGGCGATCACGGTGAGGCCACCACCGGTGACAGCGCCGGCCACCAGCGAGTACTTGAAGGCCTCGTCCACACCCTCCACCAGCGAGCCGAGGTAGGTTAGCGCAGCGTTGTCGGTGATGGCGGTCAGCGCGGTGGCGCCGAAGTAGAGCGCGGTGGTGTCCATGCCGGCGAGCACGTCCTGCAGCCACCACTGCTGCTGCGCGCCGAGCGTGACCAGGCCGGCGAGGAAGAAGCCGACCATCAGGCCTTCGCGCAGCATCAGCCTGTCGTGGTAGTGCTTGTAGCCTTCGGCCACGCCGAGGAAGAGCAGGAACAGGCCGACGAAGACCGTCGGATGGTGGGCGAAATAGACGATGCCGACGAGGAAGAGCACATGCAGCAAGATCAGCATGCGCGGCACGGTGCGCTGGCCGGCGCTGGCATCCACCTCCAGCGTTTTCAGTTCGCGGGCGAACAGCAGGGTGGCGATACCGGCGTTGATGAAGACCGCGATCGCCGCCTTCCAGCCGAAGTGGCCGAGCATGTACCACAGGTCCCAGTTCCACTTGGCGGCCACCATCAGCACCGGCGGCGCGGCGAAATGGGTGAGCGTGCCGCCGATGGAGACGTTGACGAAGAGCGCGCCCAGGGTCACGTACTTCAGCCGGTGGGAAATGCCTTTGGCGTAGAAATTGTCGCGCAGCATCAGCGCCGCCAGCGTCATCGCCGCCGGCTCGGTGATGAAGGAGCCCAGCAGCGGCAGCACCGACAGGCAGACGAAGTAGAAGGCCAGCCCGTCCTGCAGCGGGATGTAGCGCGCCAGCGCCCGCGCGCCGACCTTGCACAGTTCCAGGATGGGCCGGCTGGCAGCCACCACCATGATGACGAAGACGAAGGCCGGCTCGGTGTAGTTGAGCCCGTCAAGGTAGCTCGCCGCCTCGCTGGCGCCGCCGCTGAAGGCCATGAACATCAGCAGTACGAAGGCCCAGAAGCCGAACACCACCTCCACTTCGCCCAGCAGGTGCCAGATGCCGGAGTGCTTGGGCTGGAGGTGGGCGAGGCGCTCGAAGTACTTGGTGAGGAAGGTGTGGGCGACGGCGATGGCGAACAGCGCCGTGCCAACGATCTGCAACACGCTGGGGGTCATGCGGAGTCCTTGTAATTTCTTGTTTCGGGGGCCTGGAAGCGCCCGAATATAGCCGATCCGCCGGCGGCCGCCTTGGCAAAAAACCAGCAGCCAGCGCCGGTGGCGCCGCCCGCTTCAGGCGAGGCGGTTGCGCGGCTCGCCGGCGGCATAGGCCTCGATGTTGCCGATGGCCTGCGCCGCCAGCGCCTCCATGGCGCCTTGGGAAGCCCAGGCCACGTGCGGGGTGATGATGAGGTTGGGGATGTCGTCCGCCAGCAAGGGGTTGCCGTTGCGCGGCGGCTCGGCCGAAAGCACGTCGGTAGCGGCGCCGGCGATCACCCTCGCGCGCAGGGCCTCGGCCAGCGCTTGCTCGTCCGCCACGCCGCCGCGGGAGGTGTTCACCAGCACCGCGGTGCGCTTCATCGCCTGCAGTTCTGCCTTGCCGATCAGGCCGCGAGTGGCCACATTCAGCGGGCAGTTGAGCGACAGCACGTCCGCCTGCGCCAGCACCTGGTCGAAGGCGGTGTAGCCGGGGCGCAGCGACGCCGCGCCCTTGTGCTCGGCGTAAAGGATGTTCATGCCGAAGGCGCTGGCCAGCCGGGCGACGCCCTCGCCCAGCCCGCCGCGGCCGATGATGCCCAGGTTGGCGCCGTGCAGGTCGCCTATCGGGTGGTCGAAGAAGCAGAAGTTCTCCGCTCTCGCCCAGCGGCCGTTGCGTACATCCGCAGTGTAGGCGAGCAGGTTGCGGCGCAGCGCGAGCATCAGCATCAGCGCATGTTCGGGCACGGTGTGCACCGCATAGCCGCGCACGTTGGAGACGACGATGCCGCGGGCACGGCAGGCCTCCAGATCCACGTTGTCGGCGCCGGTGGCGGCAATGGCCACCATCTTCAGCCGCGGCAGGCGGGCTATGACTTCCGCATCCAGCTTCGCCTTGTTGACGATGGCAACGTCGGCCTCCAGCAGCCGCGGCACCAGTTCGGCAGCGGGGGTGGCTGGATACTCGGTCCACTCGTGTTCCAGGGCCGGGCGCGGAAAAGGCACGCCCACCGCATCGCGCTCCAGGCAGACGATGGCCAGACTCATATGCAGTACTCCAGGTTGATGCGCGGATTGCTTCAGCCGCCGCGCCGGCAGGGAGGCCGAAACGCCCGGCCGGCGGGCCGGGGTGACGCTCGTTTCACTAGGCGAAATCACGCCGGGGCTTTACCATTCGCGGGTCACGCAACCCCGCAAGGCACAAGTGTCCACCAAGACGACAACCGCCGCCAACGGCGCGGAAGCCAAGAGCCCCATCCAGGTCATCGAGCGCATGATGAAGCTGCTCGATGTGCTGTCCCATCATGCCGATCCGGTGCCGCTGAAGCAGCTGGCGCTGGAAACCGGCCTGCACCCTTCCACCGCCCACCGCATCCTCGGGGCGATGACGCAGAGCGGCTTCGTCGAGCGCGGCGATGCCGGCGTCTACCGGCTGGGCATCCGCCTGCTGGAACTGGGCAGCCTGGTGAAATCGCGCATCTCCCTGCGCGAAACCGCGATGCCGGCGATGCTGAAGCTGCATGCCGCCACCGGCGAGAGTGTGAACCTGGGCGTGCGCGACGGCGACGAGATCGTTTATGTGGAGCGGACGTCCAGCGGCCGCTCCTCGGTGCGGGTGGTGCACATCGTCGGCGCCCGCGCGCCGCTGCACACCACCGCCACCGGCAAGCTCTTCCTGGTGGAAGACGGCCTGGAGCGCATCCGCGACTACGCCAAGCGCACTGGCCTGCCGCCTTCCACCGCCGCCTCCATCACCCAGTTGCCGGCACTGGAGCGGGAGCTGGACAAGGTACGGCGCCACAGCGTGGCCTTCGACCTGGACGAGGTAGAGGCCGGTGTGCGCTGCATCGCCGCCGGCATTCGCGACGACGGGGGCGACCTGGTCGCCGGCCTGTCGCTGTCCACGCCTTCCGAGCGCTTCAACCCCGACTGGGCACCGCTGGTGCGGGAAACCGCCGAGCAGATCTCGCGCGCGCTGGGCTACAGCGGAGCGGACAAGCCCCGCTGAGCATGCTTGGGTTGAGGCTGGCCCCAGAATGCAAAACGCCGGACACTGTCCGGCGTTTTGCATTCTGGGGCGCACGCCTGCCCATCAACTGGAGTGGCCCCCGGCAGCGATCACGAAGCGTTCGCCGCCCGCCGCCTCCAGCCACTTGCGCACGCGCTGGGCGTCGGCAGTGCGGGTGTAGCGGCCGACCGAGTCCATCAGCACGATGACCACCGGCTGCTTGTGCATCCAGGCTTTCATGACCAGGCAACGGCCGGCTTCATTGATATAGCCGGTCTTGGACACGGCGATCTCCCAGTCCGGACTGCGCACCAGGCCATTGGTATTGCCGAAGCGCAGGCTGCGGCCCTTGATGTCCACGTAGCGTTCTGACGTAGTGGAGAACTCCCGGATCAGCGGGTAGGAGGACGCGGCCTCCACCATCTTGGCCAGGTCCCGCGGGCTGGAGACGTTGGCCGGCGTCAGCCCGGTGCTGTCATGGAAGCGGGTGTCCCACATGCCCAGCAGGCGGGCCTTCACATTCATCGCCTCGACGAAGGCCGGCATGCCGCCAGGGTAGTGGCGGGCCAGCGCCGAGGCCGCCCGGTTCTCGGACGACATCAGCGCCAGGTGCAACATCTCCTCGCGCGTCAGCCGGGTGCCGAGGGACAGCCGGGAGCCGGTGCCCTTCAGCGTATCGATGTCCGCCTCGGAAATGACCAGTTCCTCGCTCAGGCTCTGGCCGGCCTCCAGCACCACCATGGCGGTCATCAGCTTGGTGATGGAAGCAATGGGCACGATGGACGCGCTGTTGCGCTCCAGCAGCACATTGCCGGTTGCCTCGTTCAGCACGTAGAAGGCGGAGGAACGCAACTGCGGATTGCCATGAGCGTCCAGCGTCAGTTCGCCCTCGTCGGCCGCCGGAGCCACCGGCGTGCGCTTGATGGCAACCTTGCGTGCGGTGGCGGTGGTGTTCTTGGCCACCGCCTTCCGGGGAGCCGGTTTGGCTACCGCTTTCTTGACCGCGGTCTTCTTCGCTGCCGGCTTGCTGGCAGTGGCCGAGGCGGCATGAGCGCCGCTGATGCCGACCTGGGCCACCGAGAGGCCAAGCAGGAAGGCAATGAGGATTCTTGGTTTCATGTTCGGCGCTTCACGAAGATTCGTGATGTAATTTTTAACAAAAATAAACAGATATCAAGTTTTTTTGAAGCACTTTCGAAAAAGCGGCTTACCGACTGTCACATTAACGCCCGGGTTTACCCCGACGATGACACGACTCGCGGGAATTCTCCCGTGCCTCCCGTCACGGCCGATCCAGGCGGAGAAAAGCCGCCACCTCTTCCCGCCGCGCCAGGGTGTCGGCGTGGCCGAGCGCCATCAGCGCACCGGTGTATTCCGGCTCGAACAACAGGTAGGAGAGCAGCGTGGAGCCATCCCGGCGCATCACGCCCATGCTGCTCAGCACCGCGCGCAACAGCGGCGGCAGGCAGTGGCGATGGCGGCTGGCGATGGTGTCCAGCCGCTGCGAGGGCGAAATCACCAGCGTCTCGATGGGCCTCAGGCTGACGCCGGCGGCGGCCCGCTGCGCCGGGGTGAAGGCATTGAGCGTGGCGTTGATGCGCGTCATCCGCTCCAAGTCCATCGCCAGGCTGTCGAGAAAGATGCTGGACATGGCATGGCCTGCCACCTGGGCCGGCGAAGGATAGTGCTCGGTACGCTGCCGCCCCTCTTCCGCCAGCCGGCCTGCACCGATGACCAGGATGCGGTCCGCGCCCAGGTGGATGGCCGGGCTGATGGGCGCCAGCTGCCGCATCGAGCCATCGCCGAAGTACTCGCGATTGATCCGCACCGCCGGGAATACGAAGGGGATGGCGCTGGTCGCCATCAGGTGCTCCACCCCGAGCAGGGCGCGCACGCCGACGCGCTGCGCGCGCCGCCAGGGCTGCACGCTGGGCGCAGCTTCGAAGAAAGCCAGGCTTTCGCCGGAGGTGTAGCCGGAGGCAGTGACGCTCAGCGCATGCAGGGTACCGGCGGCGATGGCGCGGTCGATGGCGGAGAAATCCAGCGCCCGCTGCAGCAGGTCGCGCAGCGGCTCGTTGTCCAGCAGGGAGCGCGGCGTCTGCCGCACCGCCCAGCCAGTGAGGAGGGCGGAGCCCCAGCGCAGGCCGCTGCCGAGCAGCGCCAGCGGATCGACGCGATAGACCTGGTGAACGCGGAAGTTGCGCCAGATCCAAGCCAGGCGCCGCACCGCGCGGTCGAAATCGGCCGAATACACCGCCAGCGCGGTGGCGTTGATGCCACCGGCCGAGGTGCCACACAGGATAGGGAAGGGATTGCCCGGACGTGGGCCGCGGATTTCGCGGATCGCGGCGAGCACGCCGACCTGGTAGGCCGCGCGCGCGCCGCCACCGGTCAATACCAGCGCCGCCCGCCCGTCCGCCTCCCCAACCACCCGCTCGCCCATGCCGCGCCCTCCACAAGGGCGCGATCTTGGCATAAGCGTGCGGACGGGGAAACGGCATGTCCGCGCGCGGGCGTCAGGCGCCGGGCTGGCCGGCTTCGACCACCGTGAGCGCGGTCATGTTGATGATGCGTCGCACGGTGGCCGACGGCGTGAGGATGTGTACCGGTTTGGCCGCCCCCAGCAGGATGGGCCCCACCGTCATGCCTTCGCCCGAGGCGCTCTTGAGCAGGTTGAAGGCAATGTTGGCGGCATCCAGCGTCGGGAAGATCAGCAGGTTGGCGTCTTCGCGCATGCGGGCATTGGGGAAGATTTGGGTACGCAGCTTGGCGTCCAGCGCCGAATCGCCATGCATCTCGCCCTCCACTTGCAGGTCCGGATGGCGCTCGTGCAACAGGCGCAGCGCGGCGCGCATCTTCTCGGCGGTGGGCGAATCCGCCGAACCGAAGGAGGAATGCGACAGCAGGGCGACACGCGGCTCGACGCCGAAGCGCTTCATCTCCTCGGCGGCCAGGCAGGTCATCTCGACGATCTGCTCCGGCGTCGGGTCGTAGTTCACATAGGTGTCGGCGAGGAACAGGGTGCGTTCCGGCAGGCTGAGCACGTTCAAGGTGTAGCAGTGGTTCACCCCCGGACGCCGGCCAAGCACCGCCTCGACGAACTCCAGGTGCAGCCGGTGCATGCCATAGGTGCCGCAGATGAGGCCGTCGCCGTAACCGAACTTGAGCAGCAGCGAGCCGATCAGCGTGGTGCGGCGGCGCACTTCCTTCTTGGCGTACTCCACCGACACGCCCTGGCGTTCCATCAGCTGGTGGTAGTGGGTCCACAGCTCCTTGAAGCGCGGGTCCGACTCGGGATTGACCAGCTCGAAGTCGGCTTCCGGCTGAATGCGCAGGCCGAAGCGGGCAATGTTGTTGGCCACCACTTCCGGCCGGCCGATGAGGATGGGGCGCGCCATGCCCTCGTCCACTACGGTCTGCACCGCGCGCAGCACCTTCTCGGACTCACCTTCGGAGAAGATGATGCGCTTGGGCGCCATCTTGGCGGCGGCAAACACCGGCTTCATCAACAGGCCGGAGTGCCAGACGAAGTTGTTCAGCTGGCTGCGGTAGGCGTCCCAGTCGGTGATCGGCCGGGTAGCGACACCGGAAGCAACCGCGGCCATGGCCACCGCCGGAGCGATCTTGACGATGAGGCGCGGATCGAAGGGGCGCGGAATGATGTATTCCGCGCCGAAGCCGGACACCTTCTCGCCATAGGCGGCGGCAACGATGTCGCTCTGCTCGGCGCGGGCCAGTTCGGCGATGGCGCGCACCGCAGCGAGCTGCATCTCGTCGGTGATGGTGGTGGCGCCCACGTCCAGCGCGCCGCGGAAGATGAAGGGGAAGCAGAGGACGTTATTCACCTGGTTCGGATAGTCCGAACGACCGGTGGCGATGATGGCGTCGTCGCGCACCGCCTTCACGTCCTCCGGCAGGATCTCCGGCGTCGGGTTGGCCAGCGCCAGGATCAGGGGCTTGGCGGCCATCTTCGCCACCATCTCGGACTTCAGCACGCCGCCGGCCGACAGGCCGAGGAACACGTCCGCGCCGTCGATGACTTCGGCGAGCTTGCGCGCGTCGGTCTTCTTCGCGTAACGCGCCTTGATCGGGTCCATCAGCGCAGTCCGGCCCTCGTACACCACGCCTTCGAGGTCGGTGACCCAGATGTTCTCCACCGGCACGCCCAGCTTCACCAGCAGCCCCAGGCAGGCGAGCGCGGCGGCGCCGGCGCCGGAGGTGACCAGCTTGACCTTCTTCAGGTCCTTGCCCTGCATCTGCAGGCCATTGAGGATGGCCGCGCCGACCACGATTGCAGTGCCATGCTGGTCATCATGGAAGACCGGGATCTTCATCCGCTCGCGCAGCTTGCTCTCGATATAGAAGCACTCCGGCGCCTTGATGTCTTCCAGGTTGATGCCGCCGAAGGTGGGCTCCAGCGCGGCGATCATGTCCACCAGCTTGTCCGGGTCGGGCTCCGCCACTTCCAGGTCGAACACGTCGATGCCGGCGAATTTCTTGAACAGCACGCCCTTGCCTTCCATCACCGGCTTGGCCGCCAGCGGGCCGATGTTGCCCAGGCCCAGCACCGCAGTGCCGTTGGTGATGACACCGATGAGGTTGGAACGGGCAGTGAGAGTGGCGGCCTCGGCGGGATCCTCGACGATGGCGTCGCAGGCGGCGGCAACCCCGGGGGAATAAGCCAGCGACAGGTCGCGCTGGTTGGAGAGGACTTTGGTCGGCGTCACCGAGATCTTGCCGGGACGAGGAGTGCGGTGGTAATCGAGCGCTGCCGCGCGTATCAGTTCATCCATGACGCTGTCGAATTCTCGCTATTTTGGTTGTGGTGTAGCCGGGTCCCTGCACCCTGGCGAGCAGCCGAAGGCTAGCGCAACGTGCGCGAAACGCAACATCGCGGGGTACGCCCCCGGATCGGGGAGCCCCTGTCGCGGGAAGGGACAAGCCTGGTTACAAAGGCTGGCGTACTCCCCTCTTCGGCGCCCGTGGCATAATATTAGGCTTTCGCCGACTGCGGTTTACCCTAGTATTTTCCGCAGCACACCTGCAGCAGATTCGGCGCGATAACACAGTGGGACGGCGACCGGCACGCCGGGCCGCCCTACAAACCGCCGGCGATAGAAACGACCCGTCGAGGAGGAGGGGCCGGCCGGTGGGAAGAGTTTTTTGCTTCCGCTACCAGGAGAGCCTCACACTATGACTCAAAGCTACGCCGACGCTGCCATTGCGGCCGCCCCCACCTATGTCCGCCATGAAGGGCTGAAGAAGTGGGTGGCCGAGATCGCCACCCTGACCCAACCCGAGCGGGTGGTGTGGTGCGACGGCTCCCAGGAGGAATACGACCGCCTCTGCGCCGAAATGGTCGAATCCGGCATGCTGATCAAGCTCAACCCGGAAAAGCGCAAGAACTCCTACCTCGCTTGGTCCGACCCCTCCGACGTCGCCCGCGTCGAAGACCGCACCTTCATCTGCTCCAAGGACAAGAACGACGCCGGCCCCACCAACAACTGGGAAGATCCGGACACCATGCGCGGCACGCTGAACGGCCTGTTCCAGGGCTCCATGCGCGGCCGCACCATGTACGTGGTGCCCTTCTCCATGGGCCCGCTGGGCAGCCCGATCGCCCATATCGGCGTCGAGATCTCCGACAGCCCCTACGTGGTCACCAACATGCGCACCATGACCCGCATGGGCAAGGGCGCCATCGAAGTGCTCGGCACCGACGGCGAGTTCGTGCCTTGTGTGCATACCGTCGGCGCGCCGCTGGCGCATGGCGAGAAAGATAGCCGCTGGCCGTGCAACCCCACCACCAAGTACATCGTCCATTTCCCGGAAACCCGCGAGATCTGGTCCTACGGCTCCGGCTACGGCGGCAACGCCCTGTTGGGCAAGAAGTGCTTCGCCCTGCGCATCGCCTCCACCATGGCGCGCGACGAAGGCTGGCTGGCCGAGCACATGCTGATCCTCGGCGTGGAATCGCCGGACGGCGAGAAGACCTACGTCGCCGCCGCCTTCCCGTCCGCCTGCGGCAAGACCAACTTCGCCATGCTGATCCCGCCGCAGAGCTTTGGCGGCTGGAAGATCACCACGGTCGGCGACGACATCGCCTGGATCAAGCCGGGCAAGGACGGCAAGTTCTACGCCATCAACCCGGAAGCCGGCTTCTTCGGCGTCGCCCCGGGCACCAGCGAAAAGACCAACTTCAACGCCATGGCGACGCTGAAGGAAAACATCATCTTCACCAACGTCGCGCTCACCGACGACGGCGACGTGTGGTGGGAAGGCATGAGCAAGGAAGCCCCCGCCCACCTGATCGACTGGCAGGGCAAGGACTGGACGCCGGAGATCGCCAGGGAAACCGGGCGCAAGGCCGCCCACCCGAACTCGCGCTTCACCGCGCCGGCCGGCCAGTGCCCGTCCATCGACCCGACCTGGGAAGACCCGGCTGGCGTGCCCATCTCCGCCTTCATCTTCGGCGGCCGCCGCGCAACCACCGTGCCGCTGGTGTACCAGGCCTTCAACTGGAACTTCGGCGTCTACATGGCCGCCACCCTGGGCTCGGAAACCACTGCCGCCGCCTTCGGCGCCCAAGGCGTGGTCCGCCGCGACCCCTTCGCCATGCTGCCCTTCTGCGGCTACCACATGGGCGACTACTTCAACCATTGGCTGAAGATGGGCCACGTGGTCGAACAGACGCCGAAGATCTTCTGCGTGAACTGGTTCCGCATGAACGAGAAGGGCGAGTTCATGTGGCCCGGCTTCGGCGAGAACATGCGCGTGCTGAAGTGGATCGTGGACCGGGTGCGTGGCCGCGTCGCCGCCAAGGAAACCAACCTCGGCTGGATGCCCAAGTTCGAGGACATCGACTGGAGCGGTTCCGAAGTCACCGCCGAGCAATTCAATGCGCTGACCCAGGTGGATGTCGACGCCTGGAAGAGCGAACTCGCCCTGCACAAGGAATGGTTCGACAAGCTGCAGGATCGCCTGCCGCGCCAGCTCACCCTGAAGCGCGAACTGTTCGAACTGACGCTGGCCGAGTAAGCCGCGTCTTCGCACCGGCGGCCTCGGGCGCCGGTGCAGCCTGCCCGCCCGGCCCTGGTTGCAGCCCTGCACCAGGGCCGGCTCTTTTGCCCTTTAACCCGAGGGCCTGCCGCCAGTTCCGTTCAGCCCTGACACTGCCCGCCAGATACAAGAGAGGACATGGCGGAACCGCCAACGGATCAGGCAGCCTGAACCTCACAGGCCACGGCCTTCCCCGCACCCAAGGTAATCCACCATGCCTTCCCGCCGCTGTGCCGACATCCAGCCTTTTCATGTCATGGAGCTGCTGCGGCGCGCCCGGGAACTGGAGGCCGCCGGGCGCGACATCATCCATATGGAAGTTGGCGAGCCCGACTTCCCGACCCCGCCTCCGGTGGTGGAAGCCGCTACCCGCTTCCTCGCCACCGGGGAGGTGCATTACACCCCCGCGCTTGGCCTGCCGCGTCTGCGCGAGGCCATCGCCCGCTTCTACCGGGATCGCTTCGGCGCCGAGGTGCCGCCCGAGCGCATCATCATCACCAGCGGCGCGTCCGGCGCGCTGATGCTCGCGCTGGCAGCCACGACCGATCCCGGCGACGAATGGCTGCTGCCGGATCCCGGCTATCCGTCGAACCGGCACCTGGTCCGCAGCTTCGAAGGCCGGCCAGTCGCGCTGGCGGTCAATGCCGACACCAGCTACCAGCCGACAAGCAGCCAGGTCGCGGCCAACTGGACGCCGCAGGCCCGCGGCCTCATGGTCGCCAGCCCGGCCAATCCGACCGGCACCCTGCTCACGGCCGAAGCCCTGGCACAGCTGCACGACTGCGTCAGCGAACGCCGCGGCTTGCTCCTGGTGGACGAGATCTACCAGGGGCTCACCTATGGCGTGCCCGCCTCCACCGTGCTGTCCAATCCCGCCCTTGCTGCATCCGACACGCTCTTCGTCGTCAACAGCTTCTCCAAGTACTTCGGCATGACCGGCTGGCGCCTGGGCTGGCTGGTGGCCCCGCAAAGCCATGTGCGGGAGATCGAGAAACTCACCCAGCACTTCTTCATCTCCCCTTCCACCCCCGCCCAGCACGCCGCCCTGGCCGCCTTTGCCCCTGGCACCCTGGATCTGCTGGAGGAACGTCGCCAGGCCTTTGCCGAGCGGCGCGACATCCTGCTCCCCGCCCTGCGCCAGATCGGCTTCGACATCGGCACCGAGCCCCAGGGCGCCTTCTACATCTACGCCAATGCCTCCGCGCTGGCGCCCGATAGCGAAAGCCTCGCGCGCCGCCTGATCGAAGAGGCCGGCGTCGCGCTGACGCCAGGGCTGGATTTCGGCGAACACCGCGCCCGGGAACACCTGCGCATCGCCTACACCACCAATGGCGCCCGCCTGCGCGAAGCCGTCGACCGGATCGCCCGCTGCCTGGGCTGAAGTGGGGCGCGAAACGAAAAATGGCGTCCGCTCCACCCGCCCAGAACAGGCAGGCCGGAACGGACGCCATCCGCAGGGTGAGCAGCCAGCCTCAGCCGCCGCGCACGCTCAACTCAAGCGCCAGCGGCAGCCGGCCGGCGCCCCGCCGCGGTCACAAGGCGCTGCTTGATCGCCATCACCTTGCGCGCGTACGCCGCCTCCGGGTCGCTCAAGGCACCGCCGTAGTACTGCAGCGCGGCCTGCATGCTGCCGTAGCGGCGCAAGCCTTCATACAGCACCTGCGTGCCCACCCGCACATTCACTTCCGGGTCGAACAAGGCCTCGCCGCCTTCATCGGCAGCCAGTTTGTCCATATGGAAACGCGGGATGACCTGCATCAGGCCCTGAGCCCCCATCTGGCTCTCGGCAAAGGGATTGAAGCGGGACTCCACCGCCATCACCGCCACGATCAGCAGCGGATCTATCCCCACGCCCCTGCCGGCGGTCTCGGCCGCGGCCAGCACCGGCTCCAGAGCCACCGTGGAAACGTTGTAGCGGCGCGCAATCCAGTCGCGCACCCGCAGCATCTCCTTGGAAAGCGAGGGCTCATCCACCACCGCAACCGGGGCCGGCGCAGCAGGAGCCTGCGCCAGAGGCGCGGCATGGGCGGAACCCAGCGCTGCATCCTCGAAGCCCACGGGAGCCGTTTCAAAACGCCCCGCGGCAAAGATCAATACACCGACAATGCCCGCGGCCAACAACCCGCCGTGGGCAAGATGAAGCACGCAAGCGCCAGCCCTGCGGGCCCAGCCTGCGATTTGAGTTGCGTGAACCATGGTGTCCTCCGTGCTGTGGCCGGAGTGCCCGAATGCAAGCGCCTGGGTAAGGCGCAAACGAATCCCCTGCGGTAACAAGGGAGGGAGGACCGCGAGATGGCCGGTAAGCCTTCTCAAGCGGATCGAGGCGCTCGGTCGCCAGTAGGTCTCAAGCCCATCGCCGCAACCAGACGACGGACTCCGTGGTGCGAACGTCCATGAAGTTGTGCCCTCACGGGATGTGAGGCGGCACCGCACCGTAAAAAACCTGACTACGAATCTATTTCAAACCAATGCTGCAACGCAGCGGACGCGGATTCTATTGATTTTCCTGGGCTTTGTCAAAATCGCCCGGCAGGCGTCCTGCCTCCACCTCCAACAAGCCGGCCAATCTATCCCATTCGAAATACGGCCCCGGATCGGTTTTCCGCCCCGGCGCGATGTCCGAATGCCCCACCACCGCCTCGATCGGGTAGCGCTCCCGCAAGACCTGGATCAACGCCGCCAGGCGCGCGTACTGCCCGGCTTCGAAGGGCTGCGTGTCACACCCCTCCAGCTCGATCCCGATCGAAAAATCGTTGCACCGCTCCCGCCCCTTCCAGGACGACACCCCCGCATGCCAGGCCCGCATCTCGGTCGACACGAACTGCAGCAGGGCTCCATCCCGCCGGATGAAGAAGTGCGCCGAGACGCGCAAGTGGTGGATCGAAGCGAAGTAAGGATGCCCGAGCGGGTCCAGGGTGTTGGTAAATAATTGTTCGACGTGGGGCCCACCGAACTGGTCGGGGGGGAGGCTGATGGCGTGAACCACCAGCAGTGTAGGAGGCTGACCAGCCGGACGAACATCGAAGTTAGGCGAAGTAGCTCTTTCGCGGAAAGGAAACCACCACCCCATCTCATCTAGCGTTGGCGAGCCTTGCACTGAATCCTCTCCAAATCAGAATTCCTCGTGGGGCACCATCCGCCCCTCCTCGTCGAGCATGCCTCTAAGCAAATGTCCACATTTGACGTCGTAGTCATGGATCGCTGTCATCAAGTGACAAACGTCACCTGCAAACGGCAAGAGGGCGCCCTTTTTTGCCCCTTCAGAGGCTTGGCATGCAATCTGCTCTATTTCGACTGAAGGCCGCTTTACTCTCGTTCTCTCATTGTCAGCACTTCCAGTAAAAGGAGAATCAAATGAAAACGATTCAAAAAGGCTTCACCCTGATCGAACTCATGATTGTGGTGGCAATTATCGGCATCCTCGCCGCAGTCGCGCTGCCTGCCTACCAAGACTACACGGCGCGCGCTCAAGCATCGGAAGCCATGACCCTTCTTGGCGGACTCAAGATTCCCACGGTGGAGGCCATCACGAATAACCCCTTGGCCGCCGCATGCAGCACAACTGCCAGCACCCCTGCTGTAACCGATGCAGACGGAAACATAACTACGGCGGCGGTAGCGGCAGGTGCGTTGGCAGCGGAAAACAACCTTGTCCTCAGCGGAAATTACGTCGCAAGCATTACCGCGGCTCCCGTCGGAACCAACTGCGCTCTGACTGCCACCTTCCGTACTACTGGTGTTGGCGACAAAATTGCAGGTAAGACAGTCATCTTCACTCACAATCCGGATAACGGTAACTGGATCTGCACTTCTAACCTGGATGCCTCTGTTCGCCCGAAGACCTGCGGTTCCACGACTTAACTAATAGCGTAGCCCTGCATAACGCCCGCACCAGCGGGCGTTATGCATTTAGCCTTCCTACTCCATCCCCCACTTCTGCAACCGATACCGTAACTGTCTGAGCGTCATTCCCAGCTTTCTTGCCGCCGCTGAGCGATTCCAGCGGGTTTCATCCAAGGCCCGCAACACCCGGATGCGTTCATCATCGCTGTCGGCGTCGGCATCTTCCTCCGCACCGAATGGCTCGAAGGCGCCGATTGAGTGCATCAAGCCTTCCGTGGGATGGAGCTCGATATCGCCAATGTCGATGCATTCCCCCTCACACAGCGCGCAGGCGCGCTCCAGCAGGTTCTCCAGCTCGCGGACGTTGCCCGGAAAGGGATGGGACGTCAGGGCGTCCAGCGCAGCGGGCGTGAGCGAGCGGACCGGGCTGCCGTCCCGCGCCGCCAGGCGCGCCAGCAGATGGGCGGCGAGTTCCGGAATGTCCTCGCGCCGCTCCCTCAGCGGCGGCACCCTTAGGGTGATGACGTTGATGCGGAAATAGAGATCCTGCCGGAAGAGGTTTTCGCTGACCAGTTGGGCGAGGTCGCGGTGGGAGGCGGAGAGGATGCGGACGTCCACCGCCTCCTCTCCGTGGGCGCCCACCGGGCGGACGGCGCGCTCCTGGATGGCGCGCAGCAGTTTGACCTGCATGGCCAGCGGCAGCTCACCCACCTCGTCCAGGAACAGGGTGCCGCCGTTGGCGGCCTGGAACAGGCCTTCCTTGTCGGCCGTGGCGCCGGTGAAGCTGCCGCGGCGGTGGCCGAAGAATTCGCTCTCCATCAGTTCCGGTGAAATTGCACCGCAGTTGACCGGCACGAAGGGCCCTTTCGCGCGTGCGCCCAGGCTGTGGATCAGGCGGGCGATGACTTCCTTGCCAGTGCCGGACTCGCCGTGGATGAAGACTGGCGCCTGATTGCGTGCCAGCTTTTCGATCTGCCCGCGTAGCTGCTCCACGGCGGGCGAGCTGCCGATGAAACTGCGCCCGCCTGCCGCCACAACGCCCGCCTCGCCGCCCAGTTTCAGCGCGTGGCCGACCAGTTCCTTCAGCGCCTTCAGTTCGACCGGCTTGGTGACGAAGTCGAAGGCGCCCAGCTTGAGCGCCCGGATCGCGGTTTCCATGCTGCCGAAGGCGGTGATCACCGCGACCGGCAGGCCGGGCAGGTTGCCCTGGATGTGCTTCACCACGTCCAGCCCATCGCCATCGGGCAGGCGCATGTCGGTCAGGCACAAGCGGTAGCGGCGAGCCCCCAGCAGCGCCCTGGCCTCGGCCACCGAACCCGCCGTGTCGCAGCCCAGCCCCATGCGCAGCAGCGACAGCTCCAGCAGTTCGCGGATGTCTTCTTCATCATCCACCACCAGCACTTCCGGGCCGGCGGGGCGGTTGCGTCGCTCTTGAGTCGTCATGGTATGGATGGTGGTGGCTGGCCCCGGGGAAGCCTCCGGGGCCTGGAGTCAGGAGGGCTTATGCCAGTTCGGAGATCGAGGGGCTCCTCCGAAGCGGACTGAAAAAAGGATAGCCAGCCGGCCTTGGCCGCAGCAAGCCGGAGCCGCCCGTGGGTAGCACCGTCTCATGGTCGGGCCCGGCCGATGAGCAGGAAATGCGCGCCGCCCTCGCCGCCCACCAGCTCCAGCGTCGCGTCGTTGGCTTCGGCGAGCTCCCGGGCGATGTAGAGCCCGAGGCCGGTGCCCTTGGGATGGGTGGTGAAGAAGGGTTCAAAGAGATGGACAAGCACCTCGTCCGGCACGCCGGCGCCGTCGTCCCGCACATGCAGCCCGACCCGCCCGTCCGGAAAGGGTTCGGCGTACAAACGCACCGCCCCTTCGGCGCCGGAGCAGTAGCGGCGGGCATTGGCGACCAGGTTGTCGAGGATCTGGTGCAGGTGGGCGCGGTCCAGCGCCAGGGTGACTTCCGGCGCCACTTGGATGCGATACACCGCCCGCTCCGCCTCGCCGGCGAGGCTGTGGGCCGCGATGAGCTCCTCGATGAAGGCCGCCAGCGGCACCGCCTCCGGCTCGGCCTGCTCCCGCCGCCCCAGCGCCAGCACATCGCGGATCATGCGTTCGATGCGGCGGGCGTTGTCGTTGACGATGCGGGTCAGCCGCGCCTGCATCTCGGTGCGCTTTTCATCCTCCAGCAGTTCCGCGGCCTGGGTGATCGCGGACAGCGGGTTGCGGATTTCGTGCGCCATGCTGGCGGTGAGACGGCCGAGGGCGGCGAGCTTGAGCTGCTGCAGCTTGCGCTGGATCTCCTCGAAGTCGGTGAGGTAGATCAGCGTGTCGCCCTCGGCCGGGGTGCCCAGCTCGCCGCAGACCACCCGGCAGCGCAGCAGGCGCGCCGGCAGGCCCAGCCGCATCAGGCGGCCATCATCGCCGCACTCCACTGCGATTCCTGCGAAGGCGGGATCGACATCGGCAAGCAGCAGGCCCTCCAGCGCGGACAAGCCCAGTAGCGCGGCCGCCCGGGGGTTGGCCTGGCGCACGCGGCCATCCGCACCCAGCACGATCACGCCATCCTGCATGTCGCGGATGATGCGTTCGTTCACCGACTGCTGCTTCGCCAGCTCCTCGCCCCGCTCCGCCGCCAGCGAGGCATTGGCCTTGGCCCGCAGCGCCAGCAACCGGGAAACCACCGCGATGCCGAAGAAGCCCATGCAGACGATGCCGAGCTGCAGGAAATCCACCGGCTCGCGTCCGGCCAGCGTGCGCCAGGCGTTGTCGCCGAGCACCGCGACCGTGGTGAGCGCGGCGAAGAACAGCACCATGCGCCCTTCGGCCACCAGGCCGGCGCCCGCCAGCATGATCATCATCAGCACCGGCATGCCGCTGCGGTAACCGCCGCTGGCCCACATGATGAGGCTGAGGGCGACGACGTCGATGAGCAGTTGCAGCCGGATGACGCGCTCTACGCCGAGGCGCTCGAACAGATCGGGAAAGCCGAACGTGAGCACCAGCCCGAGGTAGGCCCAGGCGGTGGCGAGGTAGGCCGTTGGATAATCCGCGCCGAGGTTGAGTTGAGGCCCGGCGACGATGAAGAGCCCGGCGAGCACCAGGCGGAAGATGTTGAAGTAGCGCAGCGAGCGCCAGCGGGGCAGGTCGATGCCGGCGATGCCGGAACCGGTCACGCCTCAGTCCTCCCGCTTGCCCGCGCCCAGGCGCCGGTGCGCCTCGCAGCAGTAGAAGCGGCCCTGCTCCGCCAGCCCTTCGCTCTCCGGCACATGGATGCCGCAGTGGGCGCATTCCAGGATGCGCTCCGGCCCGGCGATGCCGCCGCGCTCGCGGCGGTTCTCCTGCGCGCCGCGCCGCGCCGCCCCGATGGCGGCGAACTTGCGCCGGATCCACCAGACCGCGAAGAGGAGCAGCAGGAAGAGAAGCAGATTGCGCACGGTAGAGGCAGGCCCAGGCGAGCCGGAGGAAGGGTTGCGGGAAGCGGCGGAGTTTAGCATGCAGGCCGTATGCTCATTGCCGCGGCAGGGTATTGCAGCAGCGGCGGCATGAGGCCACGGCGACGCTTGGGGCAGGGGCTTGCGCCCCTCTGCCCCCTCTCTTACTCCGGGGGGAAAGGCGCACCTCCTCGCCCGAAGCCTGGCCCTCGCGCGGGAAGCGAAGGTGAATAGCAGGGCCGCAGGCAAACCACCTGCTCCGCCATGCGTTTGCCGAAAGAAGGGCGCGCCTTCGCGACAACGCCCCTTAGCGCCGGCCCGCCAGGCCTCGACCAGCTGGAGAGGCTTGCAGTGGCCGCCTTCGCCGCGGCGCGAAGGACGAGCGGCTCTCGCGGCCAAGGACAAGGCCACACCGCAGCGCTGCCGCCGCGGTGCCGGCCTGCACGCCCATCGGAAGATCGCCGCGGCGCAGCCTCACACCTTGCACAGCCGCTCGCAGGCCGCCGTCAGCGTGGCCTCGTTCTTGGCGAAGCAGAAGCGGATCACCCCCTCGTCGCGGCCGTCGGCGAAGAAGGCGGATACCGGAATGGCGGCCACGCCGACTTCGCGCGTCAGCCACTGGCAAAAGTCGGCATCTCCCTGGCCGGAAATCCGGCTGTAGCGCACCAGCTGGAAATAGGTGCCGGCGGAAGGCAGCAGCTCGAACCGCGAGCCGGCCAGCGCGTTGCGGAAGAAATCCCGCTTCTCCTGGTAGAAGCCGGCCAGCGCCAGATGTCGGCCGGGGTCGGCCATGTAGTCGGCGAGGGCCAGCTGCACCGGGGTGTTCACCGAGAACACGTTGAACTGGTGCACCTTGCGGAACTCCGCCATCAGCTCGCGCGGCGCCACCACATAGCCCACCTTCCAGCCGGTCACGTGGTAGGTCTTGCCGAAGCTGGAGACGATGATGCTGCGCGCCGCCAGCTCCGGGTGGCGGGCGCAGCTCTGGTGGGCGACGCCGTCGAACACGATGTGCTCGTACACCTCGTCCGACAGCACCACGATGCCGGTGCCGCGGGTCAGCGCCGCCAGCCGCTCCATGTCCTCAGCCGTCCACACGGTGGCGGTGGGGTTGTGCGGCGAGTTGATCATGATCATGCGGGTGCGCGGACCGATGGCCGCCGCCACCGCGCTCCAGTCCGGCCGGTAGTCCGGCGCCGAAAGGCGGATGGGCACGATGGTGCCACCGGCCAGCTCGACTGCCGGACCGTAGGCGTCGTACACCGGCTCGAACACGATCACCTCGTCGCCCGGCCGCACGCAGGCGGTCACCGCGGTGAACAAGGCCTGGGTGGCGCCGGCGGTGACGGTGACCTCGGCATCCGCGTCGTAAGCCGTGCCGTACAGGCTGGCGATCTTGTCCGCGATGGCCTGGCGCAGCGCTGGCACGCCGGCCATCGGCGCGTACTGGTTGTGGCCGGCGCGCATCCAGTGGGCGACCCGCTCGAACAACGCATCCTCGGCGTTGAAGTCAGGAAAACCCTGGGACAGGTTGATCGCCCCGCACTCCTGCGCCAGCTTCGACATCACGGTGAAAATGGTGGTGCCGACGTGCGGCAGGCGGGAATCGATGGGGGCGGGAAAGCTGGGCATGGCGGTACGACGCGGGCGGGAAAAGAGCGCCATTGTCGCAGAGCGGCGACGCAGGGCAAGGCCGCCTCCGTCCTGCCCTCCCCCGCCGCCGGGCAGCGGCAAAACGGCTGCTTCCACCTTGGCCGGATACGCCCAATGGCCACTCCCGCCCCCGGCCGCAAGCAAACGCCCGGCGCTTGCGGTGAGGGCGCAGCGCTGGCACATTCTCGGGCCACGAAAACTATATATCCGGAGACAGGCAGGCATCGTGCGCGAACTCCGCGCCCGCGCCGACCACACAGGCCACCTGGCACCGGAGTCCACACCTCCATGTTCGTTCAGCCCGTACCCACCCTGTGCCGCCATGGCGACGGTGGCCTGATCCTCGACCAGACCGCGCTTCCCTACCGGCAGACCCGGCTGGAACTGCAGGACGTCGCCGGTGCGGCCCACGCCATCCGCAGCATGCAGGTACGCGGCGCACCGCTGATCGGCGCCACCGCCGCCTTCGGTGTCGCCCTCGCGCTGAAGGAGGCGGCCGACGACGACACGCTGGAGGCTGCCCTGCGCCTGCTCGGCGCCACCCGCCCCACCGCGGTGAACCTGCACTGGGCGCTGGCCCGCATGGCGGCCAGGCTGCGGCCGCTGCCACCGGCACAGCGGCGTGAGGCCGCCTGGGCGGAAGCGGAAGCCATCTGCGCCGACGACGCCGCCACCTGCCAGGCCATAGGCGAGCACGGCCTCGCCCTGTTGCGCCAGGCCAGCGGCCGGCCGGGACGGACGCTCACCGTGATGACCCATTGCAACGCGGGCTGGCTCGCCACGCTGGGCGCAGGCACCGCGCTGGCGCCGGTTTACGCCGCCCAGGTCGCCGGCCTGCCGGTGCATGTGCTGGTCAGCGAAACCCGGCCGCGCAACCAGGGCTTGCTCACCGCCTGGGAGCTGCGCCAGGCTGGGGTAGCGCATACGCTGATCGCCGACAACGCCGCCGGCCTGCTGCTCGCCCGGGGCGAGGTCGACCTGGTGATCACCGGCGCCGACCGCATCGCCGCCAACGGCGACACCGCCAACAAGGTCGGCACCTATCTGAAAGCACTCGCCGCTGCCGCCGCCGACGTGCCCTTCTACATCGCCGCGCCGTATTCCACGCTGGATTTCGCCTGCGCCAACGGCGCCGCCATCCCGATCGAGGACCGCGGCGCCGGGGAAGTGGGCAGCCTGCGCGGCCTGGACGAAACCGGCCAGGAGCGCACGCTGCAGCTGGCGCCGGCGGACACCGCGGCGCTCAACCCGGCTTTCGACGTCACGCCGGCCGCGCTCATCACCGCCATCATCACCGAGCGCGGCGTCATCGCCCCGCAGGCGCTGGCCAGCCGCTACGCCGACCGCGCCGCCACGGAGGCCGCATGAACACGGGCCGAGGGCAGTGGGAGGAAGTCGCCTCCGCGTCGAACGCCATGGACCGGTGGAGACCACCCGGCGCCTGTGCAGGCGGCCCGCCTCGCGAAGCGGCCCCCTCCACATCCCTTGAGCGGGGAGCGCCCCGGTGAGCACGCCCCCCGCCCTGCGCGGCCAGTTGCTCGCCACCGCCCGCGCGATGAGCGCGGCCCGGCTCAACGTCGGCACCTCCGGCAACGCCAGCGTGCGCCTGGCCGGCGGCGGCTTCCTGGTCACCCCCAGCGGCATGGCCGCGGAGGCCTGCGGCGAGGACGACCTGGTGGAGATCACCGCCACTGGCGAGGCCCGCGGCACCCGCGCGCCGTCTTCCGAATGGCTGCTCCACCGCGACATCTTCGCCGCCTTTCCCGCCGCCGGCGCGGTGCTGCACGCCCACCCGCCGTTCGCCACCGCACTGGCCTGCCTGCGCCGGGACATCCCGCCCTTCCACTACATGATCGCCCGCTTCGGCGGCAGCACGGTGCGCTGCTCCAGCTACGCCACCTTCGGCACCCAGGCCCTGTCCGACGCCGCCATCGCCGCGCTGCAGGAGCGCTGCGCCTGCCTGCTCGGCAACCACGGCATGGTGGTCTGGGGACGCGATCTGGATCACGCCCTTGGCGTCGGTGGAGATGATGGCGTACTCGGAGCAGTCCAGGATTGCGCTCTGCAGCGCTCCGTTCTTGCGCAGCGCGGCCTCGGAGCGCATGCGCTGGTCCACTTCGGCGCCC
>NZ_WUEI01000046.1 GCF_012911025.1 Azoarcus sp. TTM-91
CGGCGTTGCGCGCCATCAGCGCCTTGATCGGCAGGGCGGCGAGGTCGTCGGCGCGCACGCCGGAGAGGGCGCCGCCGTAGCGGCCTATGGGGGTGCGGATGCCGTCGCAGATGAAGACTTCACTCACTGGGGTTGCTCCTTGTCGTTGTCGTTTCGCGGCGCGCTCAGGCGGCGTCCGCGGTGGTATGCGCCGGGGCTGCGCGCAGGGTTTCAGTCGCCAGCAGGCCTTTCACGCCGTTGAGCAGGATGGCGGTGACCACCGGCGCCATGTCGGCGTAGGTGAAGCGGCCATCCGCATGCAGCCAGGTGAAGGTCCAGTTGATCATGCCGAACAGGATCATGGCCACCGGCTTGTCCAGCCGCCGCCGCTTCAGCCCCGGCTCCACCCGCTCGATGGCATCGGCGAAGGCCGCCACCACCCGGCGCTGCTTTTCCACCACCTGCCGCGACTGCTCGGCCTGGAGGAACTTCACATCCTGCACCAGCACCACGTGCTGGCTCTGGGAATGCTCGTATTCCTTCATGAAGCGCATCACGAGTTCGGCCAGGTGCGGCTCGGCCGCCCTGCCCTCACCCTCCACGTCGACGACGATGGCCTGGAGCTGGTCCATGTAGCTGTCGGCGATGTCGAAGAGGATGTGCTCCTTGTCGCGGTAGTAGTGGTACAGCAGCGGCTTGGAGACGCCGCAGGCCTTGGCCAGCTCGGCCATGGAAGCGTTGTGGAAGCCTTTTTCGGCGAACAGCCGCGCCGCCTCCGCGAGAATGGCGCCGCGTTGTTGCTCGAATGTGGCTGACTTGCCCCTGGCCATGTGTTCCTTTCCCGCACCGGCGGCTGCCGGCGAAACCCGCAACTCTACAAGAGCCAAGGCATGCGCGACAGGCGCGCATGCGTGCCGCTCAACGATCGTCGAAGCTGATCACCACCCGCTCGGTCAGCGGATGGGCCTGGCAGGTGAGCACGTAGCCGGCGTCCACGTCCGCCTGCTCCAGGGTGTAGTTCTTGTCCATGCGCACCTTGCCTTCCAGCACCTTGGCGCGGCAGGTGCAACAGACGCCGCCCTTGCAGGAGTAGGGCAAGTCCATGCCGCTGCGCAGGGCGACATCGAGAATGGAGGGGTCTTCCGGGCGGAAATCCATCTCGCGGCGCAGGCCGTCGGCCACCACGGTGATGCGGGCCTGCGGCGCGTCGCCGGCCTCGGCACGGTGGGCCGGGGCGGAGCCGGGGATGCCGAAGCGTTCCAGGTGCACATGCTCGGCAGCCAGGCCGCCCCTGAGCAGGGCGCCTTCCACTTCGTCGATCATCGCGCCGGGGCCGCAGATGAAGGCTTCGTCTATGCTGTCCGCCGGAATGAGCGTGTCCAGGAACTGGGCCACCTTGGCCGCATCCAGCCGGCCGTTGAACAGCGGCACCTCCTGCTCTTCGCGGGAGAACAGGTTGTACAGGGTGAAGCGCGACAGGTAGCGGTTCTTCAGGTCTTCCAGCGCCTCGGCGAACATCACGCTGGTCTGGCGGCGGTTGCCGTAGACCAGCGTGAAGCGGCTCCTGGGCTCGGCCTTCAGCGTGGTCTTGATCAGCGACAGCACCGGGGTGATGCCGCTGCCGGCGACGAAGGCGACGTAGTGCTTGGCGTGGGCCGGGTCCAGCGGGGTGTGGAAGCGGCCTTCCGGCGTCATCACCTCGACGACGTCGCCAACCTGTATGCCTTCGTTGGCCCAGGTGGAGAAGCGGCCGCCATCCACCCTCTTGATGGCGACGCGCAGTTCGCAGTCGTCCACCCCGGCGCAGATGGAGTAGGAGCGGCGCAGGTCCTCGTCGCCGACGCGGACCTTGAGGGTGAGGTGCTGGCCCTGGATGAAGGCGTAGTCCGGCGCGAGTTCGGCCGGGATGTCGAAGCGCAGGCTGACCGCGTCCGGCGTCTCGCGGCGCACCTCGGCGATCTTCAGGGGGTGGAATTTCGGCGTCATGTCGGTGTCTCCGTGCCCCGCCGACGTTGCGGCGGGATCAGATCGGCTTGAAGTATTCGAAGGGTTCCAGGCAGCTGCGGCAGCGGTAGAGCGCCTTGCAGGCGGTGGAGCCGAACTCGGACAGGCGGGTGGTATCGGTGGAGCCACAGCGCGGGCAGGCGAGCGGGCTGCGGCGCACGAAGTGCAGCGGCCGCGCGCCGCCGACCGCGGCTTGCCCGCTAGGCGGGACGATGCCGTAGGCGCGCAGCTTTTCCCGCGCCTCGCTGCCTATCCAGTCGCTGGTCCAGGCCGGGTCCAGCCGGGTGTCTATAGACACCCGGCCGGCGCCGGCGGCGAGCAGGGCCTCCTCGATGCTGCTGGCGATCATCTCGGTGGCCGGGCAGCCGGAATAGGTCGGCGTCACCACCACCCGCAGGCCGTCGGTCTCGGCCCTGACTTCGCGGACGATGCCGAGCTCGGTCACCGACACCACCGGAATCTCCGGATCGGGTACCGCGGCAAGCGCCTTCCAGGCCTGGGCTTCGGTCAACATGCTCGTTCGTCTCCAGTGAGGCGGGTGGAAAGTCCGCGGTGGCCGATGGCCGTGGCGGGCTTTTCCAGCGCCGCTGCTACCACTGCGCGCCCGGGTAGGTGCGCTGCATGTACTGCATGGTCGCCAGCAGGTGGCCCATGTGTTCGCTGTGGCGGCCGAACTTGCCGTAGGTCTTGAACGGCACCCGCGCCGGCACGGTCAGCGTGGCCTCGGCCAGCACCGGCAGCACCAGGTCTTCCCATTCGGCTTCCAGCTCGCTCCACGCTGGGCCGATGCCGGCGGCGGCCACCGCGTCGTCCGCCGGGCTGGCGGCGAAGAGTTCGGCGGTGTAGGGCCACAGGTAATCCAGCGCGGCCTGGGCCTTGTCGTGGGACACGGCGGTGCCGTCGCCCAGGCGGATGGTCCATTCGGCGGCGTGGCTCATGTGGTAGCGCGCTTCCTTCAGGCTCTTGGCGGCGATGGCGGCGAGGCCGGCGTCGGCGGAGCTGGAGAGGCGGCCGTAGAGCAGCACCTGGAAGGCGGAGAAGAGGAAGTTGCGCACCACGCTGCGGCCGAAGTCGCCGTTGGGCAGCTCGACCAGGGTGACGTTGCGGTAGTCGCGCTCCACCCGCAGGAAGGCGAGCTGGTCTTCGTCGCGGCCGCGGCCTTCGCTCTGGCCGGCGTGGGTCAGCAGCAGGCGGGCCTGGCCGACGAGGTCCAGCGCCATGTTGGCGAGCGCCATGTCTTCTTCCAGCACCGGCGCGTGGCCGCACCACTCGGACAGGCGCTGGCCGAGGATGAGGGCGTTGTCGCCCAGGCGCAGCAGGTATTCCAGTTGCTCGGGCGTGGCCGTGCCGGGGGCGGCGGCCAGGGTCTGTTCGCTCATCGCCATCTCCTTACATGTGGCCGACTTCTTCGGGCAGCTGGTAGAAGGTGGGGTGGCGGTAGATCTTGTCCTCCGCGGGGTCGAACAGTTCGGGCTTGGCGTCCGGATCGGAGGCGACGATGTTGTCCGCCTTCACCACCCAGATCGACACGCCTTCCTGGCGGCGGGTGTAAACATCGCGCGCAACCTGCAGCGCGAGCTTGGCGTCGGGGGCGTGCACGCTGCCACAGTGCTTGTGGTCCAGCCCGTTGCGGCTGCGGACGAAGACTTCCCACAGCGGCCATTCCTTGCGTTCCATCTGTTTCCTCCTGGGGCGGCGATGCCACCCGCTGCGTTCTGTTCTTGGTGGGTTTCTCTCTGCTCGAGAGGCCCCGGCCTGGTCGGCGCCGGCCGGGACTTCCTCCACGCGCTCTCCGGGCCCGCGGGCACCGGGAGCGCTTGTCTCGTATCCGCCGGCGCGGTGCCGGCGGGGGTGTTCTGCTTGCCGCTCAGGCGGCGGCCCGGCCGGCGTTCTCGCGCGCGGCCTGCTTTTCGGCGTGGGCCAGGGCGGCTTCGCGCACCCAGGCGCCCTCTTCCCAGGCCTGCACCCGCTCGGCCAGGCGATCGACGTTGCACTGGCCGTGGCCGTTCACCACGTTCCAGAATTCTTCCCAGTCGATGGCGCCGAAGTCGTAGTGGCCGCGTTCCTCGTTCCACTTCAGCTCGGGGTCGGGCAGGGTCACGCCCAGCACTTCGGCCTGCTTGACGGTGGCGTCGACGAACTTCTGCCGCAGATCGTCGTTGGAGATGCGCTTGATGCCCCAGCGCGCTGAGTCGGTGTGCACGCTGTCCTTGTCGTGCGGGCCGAACATCATGATGGAGGGCCACCACCAGCGATTCACCGCGTCCTGCACCATCTCCTGCTGTTCCGGCGTGCCGCGCATCATGGTGAGCAGCAGGTCGTAGCCCTGGCGCTGGTGGAAGGACTCCTCCTTGCAGACGCGGATCATGGCGCGGGCGTAGGGGCCGTAGCTGCACTTGCACAGCGGGATCTGGTTCATGATCGCGGCGCCGTCCACCAGCCAGCCGATGACGCCGACGTCGGCCCAGTTCAGCGTGGGGTAGTTGAAGATGGAGCTGTACTTGGCCTTGCGGCTGTGCAGCGCGTCCATCAGCTCGTCGCGCGACACGCCCAGGGTTTCGGCGGCGGCGTAGAGGTAGAGGCCGTGGCCGCCCTCGTCCTGCACCTTGGCGAGCAGGATGGCCTTGCGCTTGAGGCTGGGCGCGCGGCTGATCCAGTTGCCTTCGGGCAGCATGCCGACGATCTCGGAGTGGGCGTGCTGGCTGATCTGGCGGATCAGCGTCTTGCGGTAGGCCTCAGGCATCCAGTCCTTGGCCTCGATGAAGCCGCCGGCGTCCACCTTGGCGTCGAACTCGGCCTGGTAGGCGGCGTTCTCGACGGCTCGCAGCGGCTTGGCGTCGGCGTTCTGTTGGGGGATATCCAAAGCTTGGGTGTACATGGGACCTCCTTGCTTGCGGGGGCGCGGCGGCGAGGCGCCGCGCGGGGGTTCAGGATTTCGGGCGGTGATCGATCACCCGCCGGGCCTTGCCGACGGTGACGCGTTCGATGCTGAAGGGCTCGCCGACGATGACCTTGGCGGAGATGCCGATCAGGTTCTTGATGCCATGGGCCAGCTCTTTGGCCAGCGCTTCCTTCTGCTCCGGATGGCGTCCGACGCCAGCCTCGGGGTTGATTTCGACCTTCACCGTGAGCGTGTCCATGTGGCCCTGCTTGTCCAGTTCCAGCAGGTACTGGGGCGCGAGCTTGGGCATGCGGCAGATCAGTTCCTCGATCTGCGTGGGGAAGACGTTGACGCCGCGGATGATCAGCATGTCGTCCGAGCGGCCGGTGATCTTGGCCATACGCCGCATGCTGCGGGCCGACGGCGGCAGCAGGCGGGTGAGGTCGCGGGTGCGGTAGCGGATCACCGGCATCGCTTCCTTGCTGAGCGAGGTGAACACCAACTCGCCCTCGGCGCCGTCGGGCAGCACTTCGCCGGTCTGCGGATCGATGATCTCGGGGTAGAAGTGGTCTTCCCAGATGGTGGGGCCGTCCTTGGTCTCCACGCACTCGCTGGCCACGCCCGGGCCCATCACCTCGGAGAGGCCGTAGATGTCCACGGCGTCCATGCCGGAGCGGGCTTCCATCGCCTCGCGCATCGCCGGCGTCCAGGGCTCGGCGCCGAAGATGCCGACCTTGAGCGAGGTGGATTTGGGATCGATGCCCATGCGCTCCATCTCGTCGAGGATGGTGAGCATGTAGGAGGGGGTGACCATGATGATCTTGGGCTTGAAGTCCTGGATCACCTGGATCTGCTTCTCGGTCTGGCCGCCGGACATCGGCACCACGGTGCAGCCCAGCTTCTCGGCGCCGTAGTGGGCGCCCAGGCCGCCGGTGAAGAGGCCGTAGCCATAGGAAACATGCACCATGTCGCCCGGCCGGCCGCCGCCGGCGCGGATGGAGCGCGCCACCACGGTGGCCCAGGTGTCGATGTCCTTCAGCGTGTAGCCGACCACGGTGGGCTTGCCGGTGGTGCCGGAGGAGGCATGCACGCGGGCGATCTTGTCCATCGGCACCGCGAACATGCCGAAGGGGTAGTTGTCGCGCAGGTCGCCCTTGGCGGTAAAGGGGAACTTGGCGAGGTCGGAGAAGGACTTGAAGTCGTCCGGATGCACGCCCTTGGCGTCGAAGGCCTTGCGGTAGTGCGGCACGTTCTCGTAGGCGTGGCGCAGGGTCCACTTCAGGCGCTCGAGCTGCACGGCGCGCAGCTCGTCCACGCTGGCCTTCTCGATCGGCTCCAGCTGGGGCGGCGCGTAGCTGTTCAACGGCATGTCCTTTCTCCTCTCTCTGTCGGTTCCGGGTTGCGTGCCGCCGCGGCGGCCGCCCCTCTTGCTTCTTTAAAGTTCGACGACCGGCCGGCCCTTGATGCGGTAGGACTTGCCGCGCATCACCGCGATGAGTTCACCGCTCTGGTTGGTGACGGTGATGTCGTACACCCCGGTGCGGCCGGATTCGGAGACGCGCTGGGCGGCGGCGGTGAGCACGTCGCCCGGGCGGCCTGGAGCCATGAAGTCCACGCTGATGCCGGAGGCCACCGTCTGCTCGTTGCCGCTGTTACAGGCGTAGGCGAAGGCGGTGTCGGCCAGGGTGGTGATGAAGCCGCCGTGGCAGATGCGGAAGCCGTTGAGCATGTCCTCGCGCACCCGCATGGTCATCGTGGCGATGCCGGGGCCGATGGCGGTGAAGCCCATCTCCAGGCTGCGCGCCGCCTGGTCGCGCTCGTACATGCCGTCGCGCACGCGCTCGGCGAGGGCCTGCGGGTCCAGGCCGCCGGCGATGTCACGGTATTGGGCTTCGCTCATGCCTTGTCTCTCCATCCGGGTCGTTTTTATTGGTGTGATCCGTTTTGCCGCGCGGCCGGCGTGCAAGCCGGCCGCGCAGGGGCGCTGCTTACTTGCCGGTGAATCGCGGCGCGCGCTTTTCCATGAAGGCGGCCACGCCTTCGCGGTAGTCGGCGGAACGGCCGCACTGGCGCATCAGGTCGCGTTCCAGGTCGAGCTGGGTTTCCAGGTCGTTGGTGGAGCTGGACCAGATCGCCTTCTTGGTCTGGGCATAGCCGAAGGTGGGGCCGGCGGCGAGCTGGGCGGCGACCTGCTGCACGGTGGGCAGCAGCGCCTCGTCATCCACGCACTTCCAGATCAGGCCCCAGGCTTCAGCCTGTTCGGCCGGCAGCTTGTCGCCCAGCAGGGCGAGGCCGAGGGCGCGCGCCGGGCCGAGCAGGCGGGGCAGCGCCCAGGTGCCGCCGGTGTCCGGGATGAGCCCGAGCTTGGCGAAGGCCTGGATGAAGCTGGCGGAACGGGCGGCGAAGACCATGTCACAGGCCAGCGCGATGTTGGCGCCGGCACCGGCGGCGACGCCGTTCACCGCCGCGATCACCGGCAGTTCCAGGTTGCGCAGCGCCATCACCAGCGGCTTGTAGTTCTTCTCGATGGAGGCGCCGAGGTCGGGCGCTTCGGCACCGGCGGAGACGTTGCGGTCCGACAGGTCCTGCCCGGCACAGAAGCCGCGGCCGGCGCCGGTGATGACCAGCACGCGCACGCTGCCGTCCTCGCGCCCCGCCTTCACCGCGGCCAGCGCCGCACGCATCTCGCGATGCATGCCGTCGTTGAAGCTGTTCAGCCGGTCCGGCCGGTTCAGCGTCAGCGTGGCCACGCCGCCGCTGACGTCCAGAAGAATGGCCTCGCCGAAGGTCGTCGCTTCACCGCTCATGTGTCTCTCTCCTTTTTCCGCGTTCATGGGTTGGGATCGTGCGCACCGCACGCCGCGGGATTATCGTTCTCGTTGTCGGTCGCGCCACCTGGCTTCGTCGGGCTTCCCGACTGGCTTTCGGCGTTGTTTGACCGACCGGTCAATCAATAGTAGGCTTGATCCAGATCAAAAAACAAGCCCTTTGTGCTTGACTTTCCTTGCCGCAACGCAACATCCGGCAAGCACGAGAAAACCAGCCCCCACGCGGGGCGCGCCGCCCAGCCCTACCGGAGGAGACACCCGATGAGCCACCCGCTGTTCGAGAAGCATCAAGCCACCCTGGACGCCGCCGTCGCAGCCATTCACGGTCGTGGCTACTGGACGCCCTACCCGGAGATGCCCAGCCCCAAGGTCTATGGCGAAACCGCCGCGGATGACGGCAAGAAGGCCTTCGAGGCCTGCCTGGGCAAGGAATTCGAGCTCGGCCAGCCCGGTATTACCGGCTGGACTTCGCCGGAACGCTCGCCCTACGGCATCGCGCTGGACGTGCGCTACCCGGTGAGCACGCCGGCGGTGCTGGTGGAAGCGGCGCAGGCGGCGATGCCGGCCTGGCGCAAGGTGGGCGCGCAGGGCCGCGTCGGCGTCTGCCTGGAAATCCTCGACCGCCTGAACAAGCGCAGTTTCGAGATCGCCCACGCGGTGATGATGACCAGCGGCCAGGGCTGGATGATGGCCTTCCAGGCCGGCGGCCCGCATGCGCAGGATCGCGGCCTAGAGGCGGTGGCCTGGGCCTGGGCGGAGATGAGCAAGGTGCCGGCGGAGACGGTATGGGAGAAGCCGCAGGGCAAGAACCCGCCGCTGAAGATGCAGAAGCACTACGAGATCGTTGGCCGCGGCGTGGCATTGGTGATCGGCTGCGGCACCTTCCCCACCTGGAACACCTACCCCGGCCTGTTCGCCGCGCTGGCCACCGGCAACCCGGTGATCGTCAAGGCGCACAGCAACGCCATCCTGCCGGCGGCGCTGACGGTGCGCATCGCCCGCGAAGTGCTGGCCGAGCAGGGCCTGGACCCGAACACGGTGACGCTGGCGGTGGTGGACAAGCGCGCCGACACCCAGGCGCTGGCCACCGACCCGGCGGTGAAGTCCATCGACTTCACCGGCAGCAATGTGTTCGGCCAGTGGCTGCTGGACAACGCCCGCCAGGCGCAGGTGTATGCCGAACTGGCCGGCGTGAACAACGTGGTGATCGAATCCACCGACAACTACAAGGCGATGCTGCGCAACCTCGCCTTCACGCTGAGCCTGTACGCCGGCCAGATGTGCACCACCACCCAGGCCATCCTGGTGCCGGCCGGCGGCATCGACACCGACCAGGGCCGCAAGAGCTTCGACGAGGTGGCGGCCGACCTGGCTGCGGCCATCGACAAGTTCCTCGCCGATCCGGCCACCGCCACCGCGGTACTGGGCGCGATCCAGTCCGAAGCCACGCTGGCGCGCATCGACGAAGCCGGCGAGTACGGCAAGGTGGTGCTGGCCTCGCGCAAAGTCGAGCATGCCGACTTCCCCAAGGCCGAGGTGCGCACCCCGGTGCTGCTGACCTGCGACGCTGCCGACGAGAAGAGCTACATGGAGGAGCGCTTCGGCCCCATCTCCTTCATCGTCAAGGTAGCCGACGGCGCCGCCGCGGTGGCGCTGTCGGAGCGCATCGTGCGCGAGCACGGCGCGCTGACGGTGGGCATCTACTCCACCCGGCCGGAAGTGCTGGAAGCGATGACCGAGGCCACGCTGCGCGCCGGCGTGGCGCTGTCCATCAACCTCACCGGCGGGGTGTTCGTGAACCAGTCGGCCGCGTTCTCCGACTATCACGGCGTGGGCATGAACCCGGCGGCCAACGCCAGCTACTCCGACGCCGCCTTCGTCGCCAACCGCTTCCGGGTGGTGCAGCGGCGGTATCACGTCGAGTAAAGGCTGAGCGGCCCACCACTTCCCCAGAGGGCGGTGGCGCCGTGGGCCGGCAAGGTCTGTCGTGCCGAGCGCAGGACGTGTGCGAGGGCAGCCGCAGGCCACGACAGCCGCGCCGGCCGCGGCGCCATCGCCACCACGCAACGCAACGCACGTTCCCAGACGCCCGGGCCGGATGCCTTCATGTGATCCGGCCTCATCCGCAAGGAGCACCTCTCCATGCCCTGCTACGAAATCGACGGCCTGCGGCCAGTCATCCACCCCAGCGCTTACGTCCACCCGGACGCAGTGCTGATCGGCGACGTCATCATCGGCCCGCGCTGCTACGTCGCCCCGCTCGCCAGCCTGCGCGGCGACTTCGGCCGCCTGGTGCTGGAGGCCGGCAGCAACATCCAGGACAACTGCACCATGCACGGCTTCCCCGGCACCGACACGGTGGTGGAGGAAGACGGCCACATCGGCCACGGCGCGGTGCTGCACGGCTGCCGCATCGGCCGCAACGCGCTGGTGGGCATGAACGCGGTGATCATGGACAACGCGGTGGTGGGTGAGGAAGCCATCGTCGCCGCCTGCGCCTTCGTCAAGGCCGGCATGGAGATACCGCCGCGCAAGCTGGTGGCCGGCATGCCGGCGAAGATCGTGCGTGACCTCAGCGCCCAGGAAATAGGCTGGAAGGGCGACGGCACCCGTACCTACCAGGAGTTGGCCGTGCGCAGCCTGGCCACGCTGCGCCCCTGCGCGCCGCTGACCGAGATGGAACCCGGCCGCCAGCGCTTCGAGATGCCCGGCGTCGTACCCCTGGTGGATGCGAAGAAACACGGCGGCGCCTAGGCGCGATCCCGGCCCGGCCGCATGACGTGGACGGGCGGATATCCCATGCACGTAATGTCAGCTAAAGACAGGAAATGCCGTGACCTAGTGCCTAGTAGTCGATCTATGCCTTTGTTAGCATCTAGACCGTAGACGGCGTATGGTCTTTTCTCGTGGAAATCGTTTCCACACCTGCGTCGCCAAAGACTCTCCGGTACCGCGATGGCTGCGCTTCCCCCTAACGCTGGTAATAGACCTTCCGCTGGCACACCACTTTTCGCCTCCGCGCCGCGCAGGTCCGGCGGCTTCACCCTGATCGAGCTGATGATCGTGGTTGCCGTGGTCGCCATCCTCGCCGCGGTGGCGCTGCCGGCTTACCAGTCCTATATCAAGAAGAGCCGCGCCAAGGCGGCCGGCGCGGACCTGGTTGCCCTCAGCTTGAACGTCGAGAACTTCTACCAGAAGAAACTCAGCTACCCGACCGACTCCACCGATACCGACGACTGGCAGGGTGGCTGGAGCGCGGCGGTGGCGGAGTTCTTCACCTATTCCTCCTCTTTCGAGAACACGCAGTACACCCTGAAGGCCACTGGCAAGAGCGGCCCCATGAGCGGCTGCGACGTCACCCTCGTCGTTCCCCACACCGGCAACACCACGCGTTCCGCCACCTCGGGCTGCGGCTTGTCCGGCGATACCTGGTGAGACCGCGATGAAGCGGCGGCTCAGCGGCGTCACCCTGATCGAGCTGATGATCGTCATCGTCATCATGTCCATCCTCGCCATCCTGGGTGTGCCGCTTACCTCGCGCTGGATCTATGGCGCCCAGGTGGGCGAGAGCGAGAGCCTGCTGGCGCAGGCCTATGCGCAGATGCGGGCGGTTGCGCTGCGCAATCCCAATGGCGTCGCCGGCAGCACCGACGCCGCCGGGATGAAACTGGCGGACGGCATCCTCTACGTCTGCAAGGGCAGCCCGACCAACGCCAACTGCACCGCCGGCGGCAGCGCCGTGGTGTGGCAGGCCGACCTGTCGCGCGGCGCCAATGTGAGCGTCACCCTGGGCGGCGCCGCCAGCGGGACGATCGCGCTGGACAACATGGGCGTGCCGCGCTCCTCGGCCACGGCGCGCCGGTATTCGATCAGCAAAGGTGGGGAGAGCAGCAGTGGCCTGCTGGAATGAGACGATGAAGACGACCGCCGGCCGCCAGCGCGGCGACGCCCTGCTCGAAGCCCTGATCGGCATCGTGCTGATGGCGGTGGTCGGCCTCGGCCTGGCTTACTCCACCGCCCGCGCCGCCAACAGCCAGCGCTACCTCAACACCCAGAACCTGGCGATCGCCGAGATCCGCGAGAAACTGCAGCATGTGAGCGAGCCCTGCGCCACCGACACGGTGACGATCACCCTGGCCGGCAAGTCGGTGGATTTCTCGCCGGAGTGCACCACCGAGAACGTCACCGTGCGCTACACCATGAACGGCACCGAAACCAGCGAGACGCTGGCCAGCGTGAAGACGCTGACCTCCGTTTCCACCGCCGGCAGCGACGTCACCCGCGAGTTGTTCGGCGGCGACGGCTCCATCGTGATCTCGCTGCAATGAGCACGGCCATGAACGCCCTCCGCCGCCAGCAAGGCATCTCGCTGATCAGCCTGATGATAGGCCTGCTGCTGTCCATGCTGGTCGTGCTCGCCATGCTCTCTGTTTACAAGAGCACGCTGCGCGTCACCGTGGACGCCGGCCAGGGCGCCCAGCTCAGCGGCCAACTCAGCACCGGCCTGCTGGCGGCGCAGAAGAAGCTCCAGGGCGCCGGCTTCCTGATCGACAGCGCCAGCTACGGCAACGAAATCGTCGTGCTCTCGGATACCACGCTGAGCAACAACCGCCTGTCCGGCACGGTGCAGAGCAGCCTGCCGGGCAGCGGCAACGCCGTCGTCTGGCGGGAGCAGAACACCTGCTACGGCCTGGTATTCACCAACCAGATCCTGTACTTCCTCTCCACCACCAATGCCTGCAGCAACGCCGGCACGGCGGCGACCAGCGTGGCCTGGACTTCGACCTTCAAGCTGGTGGGCTCGGCCGGCGGCGACAACCGCATCGCCATCGAGATGGTCGCCACCGCTGGCGACTGCAAACCCTTCGGCGTCACCGACAGCGCCGGCGCGCTCACCATCGGCCTCACCGCCAACTACCTCGACAGCAGCGGCAGCCTGGACACCTCCCGCCCGTCCATGCCCTCCACCGTCTGCCTGCCGAACTTCCCGGCGACCACCACCTGAGCCCCGCCATGCGCGCCACGCTTCCTTCCCGCTTCTCCACGCGCAAGCGCCAGCGAGGTGTCGCCACCATCCTCATCGTGCTGTTCGCCGGCTTCTCGCTGTCCGCCGCGGTACTGGGGGTGATGTACCGCATCCGCGGCAGCCAGGAGCAGGCGGTGGCGCTGCACGCCCAGACCCAGGCCCAGATCCGCGCCTGGACCGGCGCGGAGATCGTGCGGCAATACCTGGATGGCCTGCAGCAGCGCGGCGAGCTGGACGGCCTGGTGACCAAGCTCAACACCGCCAACAGCGAAACCGGCCTCAAGCCCACCAATGTGCCCATCACCCTGCAACAGGCCGACGGCACCGCGCTGAGCGGCATCCAGGCCAAGTTCACCAAGGTTGACGTCAGCGGCGCGGCGCCCGCCATCTGGGCCGCCATCACCGGCATCACCGAGGAAAGCGGCAAGGCCGAGGCCCGGGCCACGCTGGAGGTGGTGTACAGCCTGGAGACGAGCACGACAGAGAGCACGGTGCCCGGCGCCACCGCCTGCGCCGCATCGCCCAAGGCGGTGATGGTGTTCAACGGCGATGTGAACTACAGCGGCGGCTCGATGCAGATCGTCAACAGCAACAATGCGCTGACCAACGTCGCCATCAGCGGCAACCTCACGGTGGGCAGCGCCTCCACCGCGATGACCTCCGGCTGCAGCAAGAACGACATCTCGCTCACCGGTGGCGGTATCGCCAACGGCGCCACGCTGTACTCCGAAGGCAACATCACCATCTCGAACATGAGCCAGCCCAGCGCCGTCACCCTCTGGGCGAAGAACCTCTACGTCAACCAGAACGGCGGCAGCTACACCGCGCTGCAGGCGGGCGCCTTCATCGCCAACGTGGTGGACAGCCATGGCGCGGTGGTTGGCACCGCGGTGACCGGCGGCAGCATCCTGAGCACCAACTACATCCTGCCCCCGGCCGGCAATACCATCGTCGTCACCCTCACTGATGGCACCCGCTACGCGGTGCCGCTGGGCACCGCCACCATCAGCAGCGCCGGCCTGGTGACGCCGCTGGCGACCGACGTGGTGCGCCTCTCCGGCTCCGGCACGCTGCCGGCCAGCTTCAGCCTGAGCCATACCGGCGTCACCGGCGGCACACTGAACTATGCCGGCGGCACCGTGGGCACCATGTGGGGCAACGAAGTCTCCATCACCGGCTGGGGCGGCACCTACACCGACGTGATGTCGCACGGCATGTTCAAGGTCATCACCGGCACCATAGGCAAGCTCACCGGCGGCGGCGACGCCTGGGCCACGCAGGCCGGCTACTCCCAGTACTCCAACTACAACTTCCCCACCATCAACGGCGGCAACATCGCAGGCCATCTGTACGCCAGCAGCAGCAAGACGCTGGTGCCGGACAACGCCACGGTGGCCGGCATCACCCTGAACCGCAGCCGCGCCGGCACCGACCCCGGCCTGCCCGGCCTGCCTTACTGCGACACCACGGTGCAGGCGATAGACACCGACAATTACAAGGACGGCGCCAACTATATCTTCTACTTCGACGGCAACACGCCGATGTTGAAGGTGCAGAACGTCAAGCGCGGCGACAACAACGAGAGCATAGACGGCACCTACAACCTGGCGACCACCGACCTGCGCACCCTGGGCGGCTTCGATTTCATGCAGTGCAGCTGGTACAACAGCCATTGCCTGCGCAGCTCCACCCCGGCCAACGGCTGGTCCCTGGACGGCGTGTACAAATTCCCCGCCGGCGTGCTGTGGTTCGACGGCAAGGTGCAGATCAACGGCGTGAACAGCGGCACCCAGGCCAACCTCTACAACGCCCTGCTGGCCACCGGCAACGTCACCCTGACCAGCAGCGGCCATGTGCCCCTGTATGCGCCCAACTACGCCACGGTCAGCCAGACCTGCGGCGGCAGCTTCTACCCGTCCAACCTGTGCACCCGCAGCGGCAGCACCTTCAACTTCGCCACCTGGACCGATGCCGGCGGCACCACCCATAGCGGCCTGCCCATCGGCAACACGGCGATCATGACCGAGGGCGCGCTGTCCTCCAGCGGCTGGGAGATCCACGGCAACGTCCTGCTCGGCCGGGGCATCACCCTGGAGGGAGCCACCACCACCATCTTCGGCACGCTGACGGTGGGCGCCAATGCCACCAGCACCACCACCATCAGCCAGGGCGGCCTCAAGGTCGTCACCTCCGGGCTGTCCAGCGACCAGCTCTACCAGCCCGGCACCGGCTGCACCTCATCCTCCGCCACCGAGGAAACCAGCGCCTCCCACATCCGCATCCTGTGGAGCCGCTACCAGTGACGCCACCGCGCGGCAGTGTCCTGGGCAAGCTGCCGCCGCCTGCGGACGAAGAGCGCTTCGAGGTCTTGCTGGAAACACCTTTCGGCCGGGTGGAACGCATCGTCTCCTACGGCCACGCCAGCCCACCGGGCTTCTGGTACGAACAGGCGGAGGACGAATGGGTGCTGCTGGCAGCAGGCAGCGCCGCGCTGGCTTTCGAGGACGGAACCCGGTTGACACTGGCCGCGGGCGACTGGATCACCCTGCCGGCCCGGCAACGCCACCGGGTGGACGCGGTGTCCGACGATGCGGTGTGGGTCGCGGTGCACCTGCGCACCGGCGACGCGGAAGACGAGCGCCAGGACAGCGCCACCGCCGGCTGAACCGCCTCCCGGCCGCTGCGGCGCCCGCGCCGGCCCCAACCCGCCGCCTTCTGCGCTACATTCCGCACTTTCCCCCCCGGAGTGTATGCAATGCGCTTTTCCCGCTCCCGCGGCTGGCTTGCCGCCGCCTTCATCGCCTGCGCCACCCCGCTGCTGCCGCTGGCGCCCGCCCATGCCGAAGCGCCCCAGGTGAAGACCCAGGTGCCGGGCTACTACCGGATGATGGTCGGCAGCTACGAAATCACCGCCCTGTACGACGGCTACATCGATCTCGACGCCAAGCTGCTCAAAGGCGCCAGCCAGCGCGACATCCAGCGCCTGCTGGCGCGCCGCTTCCGCGCCGGCGACACGCTGCAGACGGCGGTGAACACCTACCTGGTGAATACCGGCGACAAGCTGGTGCTGATCGATACCGGCGCCGCCAAGCAGTTCGGCCCCTCGCTCGGCTTCGTCATCGACCACCTCAAGGCGGCCGGCTACCAGCCCGCGCAGATCGACGCGGTGCTGCTCACCCACCTCCACGGCGACCATGTGAACGGCCTGCTCGACGCCGATGGCAAGCCCGCCTTCCCCAACGCCACCGTCTACGCCTCCCGCGCCGATGCCGATTTCTGGCTGCCGGCGGAGGCGCTGGCCAAGGCGCCGCAGGAAGCCAAGCCCTTCTTCCAGATGGCGCAGTCCGCCACCGCGCCCTACCGCGAGAGCGGCAAATGGCAGACCTTCGACGATGGCGCCCAGCTGCTGGCCGGCATCAGCGCAGTCGCGGCGCCCGGCCACACCCCGGGCCACAGCGCCTTCCTGATCGCCTCCGGCGGCCAGCAGCTGCTGGTGTGGGGCGACATCGTGCATAGCGCGGCCACCCAGTTCGAAAATCCGGAGATCACCATCGAGTTCGACGTGGACCGCAAGCTCGCCTCCGCCACCCGGCAGAAGCTGTTCGCCCGCGCAGTGCGGGAAAAACTGCTGGTGGCCGGCATGCACCTGCCCTTCCCCGGCCTCGGCCATGTGCGCCGGGAAACCAAGGGCAGCTACGAATGGGTGCCGGTGGATTACGCGCCGACGCGGTGAGAGCCTGAGCGCGGCGGAACAGCAGCGGCGCCTGGGCGCTCAGGCGCCGGCAGCGCTGCAAAGCGCCGCAAATCTGCCCCGCTCCCCTTGCCGGTGAAGGCGGGGGAGAGGGCACGCCGCGCTGGACCGGAACACAGACGCCCTTACGCCGCGCCTCCTCTCCCCGCTCCTCTCCCGCGGGGAAGCGGGAGCAATCCCTCGGCGGCATCAGGGAGCGGCCTTGATCTCACCGGGCGCGACCTTGAAAACCCCACCCTCAGGACACGTCCTCCAGCGTCAGCCCCCAGCGCGTCAGCGCGTGCCGCAGCAGCGTCTGCTCCGGCAGGGTGATGCGGCCATCCGCCTTGGACAGCACCAGCATCGCCCGGCAGGTGGTGATGCGCAGCGCCGGATCGCGCACGCTGTCGAGCAGGCGCTCGGTCTGTTCCAGGTCCAGCACCCGCAGCGGGCTGCCATCCCGCGCCAGCAGCCCCTGGCAATGTGCCGCCACCGCGCCCACCAGCACATCGCCGGGCACCCCCAGCAGTTCGGCGATGTGATGGCGCTCCAGCGCCTCCACCTCGCGGCTGGCGAGTTCGCCGTCGGCAATCAGGGTCAGCACCACCAGGCGGGCGGCAATCTCGCGTTCGCTGTCCAGCGGAAGAGGCATCACGATCTCCAAGGGGAAGGAAGGGCGTCGACAGCCGCGCATCGCGGCCGGTTCTCGCTACCCTACAATGCGTGGAAGTTCCGCAAGCCGCCGCTATAATCCCGCGCCGGCCGCGGGCCCGCCCGCACTGACTCTCATCAAGGCGGCCCAGCGCAACCTTCCGGACAATGCAGCCATGGAAACCCTAACGCTAGTGCGCGAGTTCGCCCGCGACAGACTCGGCATCGAGCCCGAACGGGTCACCCCGGAAACCGACTTCCGCAGCCTGGGCATCGACTCCTTCATGCTCCTGGAGCTGCTGTTCGACTTCGAGGACAAGACCGGCACGCCGCTGCCGCGCGATCTGCCTACCCCGCGCACCGTGGGCGAGCTGAACGCCATCCTCACCCGCCTGCGCGGATGAGGACGCTGCGCCGCGTCGTCGTCACCGGCCTCGGCCTGCAGGGGCCGTGGGGCCGCGATCCGGACGCGCTGTTCGATCACCTGCTCGCCGGCGACTCCGCTGTCGCCCTCTACGCGCCGCCGGACGCGCCTACCCGGCTCGCCCTGCCCTCGGTGCGCTGCGCCGATTTCGACGCCGAAGCCACGCTGGGCCGGCCGCTGGCGATGACCATGGACCGCTACTGCCAGCTCGGCGTCGCCGCCGCGCTGGACGCCTGGCGCGACGCCGGCCTGGGCGAGCGCGCCGAAGCGGAGGCCGATCCGCGCTACGGCGTGTCCTGGGGCACGGCGCTGGGCGGCACGCTGACCTTCGAGCGCGGCTACCGCGAACTCTTCATCGCCGGCCGCCAGCGGGTATCGCCGCTGTCGGTGGTGCTGGGCATGGTGAACGCGGCGGCCTCCCACATCGGCATCCAGCTCCGGCTGGGCGGCGCCTGTCTCACCTACTCCATCGCCTGCGCCTCCTCCGCCACCGCCATCGGCGAGGGCGCCCGCCGCATCCGCTGCGGCGAGGCGGACGTGGTGGTGGCCGGCGGCTCGGAAGCGCCGCTGTCCTACGGCATCCTGCGCGCCTGGGAGGCGATGCGGGTACTCGCCCCCGGCGACGAGCACAGCGCCCACCGCGCCTGCCGCCCTTTCAGCGCCGACCGCGCCGGCCTGGTGCTGGGCGAAGGCGGCGCCGCGCTGGTGCTGGAGGACTACGAACACGCCCGGGCCCGCGGCGCCCGCATCCTGGCCGAGCTCGCCGGCTACGGCAGCAGCTGCGACGCCAGCCACCTGGTGCGGCCGGATGCCGTCGGCCAGGCCCGCGCCATCCAGGCCGCGCTGGCCGACGCCGGGCTGACGCCGGCCGATATCGACTATGTGAACGCCCACGGCACCGCCACGCCGGAAGGCGATCCGGTGGAGATCCAGGCCCTGCGCCAGGTCTTCGGCGAGCGCGCGGCCCGCCTGCCGGTGAGCGCCACCAAGTCCATGCACGGCCATCAGCTCGGCGCCACCGGCGCGCTGGAGGCCTTGATCGCGGTGCTCGCGCTGCGCCGCGGCCACTGTCCGCCCACCGCTCACCTGGCCCAGGTCGCGGTGGAGTGCCAGGGCGTGACCCACCTGCAGCAGGGGCAGGCCATGCCGCTGCGCCACGTCCTCTCCAACGCCTTCGCCTTCGGCGGCAGCAACGCCGCGCTGATCCTGAAAGCCGCCGACGCTGCCTGAGCCCGCGCCTCGCGCCGGGCGGGAAAACCTTATCGCTGCAAAGGTAATCGGCGAGAATGGCGGCTTGTCCCCGCCGGAGACGGCCATGCGCGTCACCCTCGTCCACCCAGCCGGTTTCAATTTCGTGCCCGGCCAGCCCGACTTCTCGGTGCTCGCCAACCGCATGGCGCCCATCGGCATCCTGCAGCTGGCCGCCTGGCTGGAGCAGCACGGCCACCCGACCGCGGTGCACGACTGCCTGGGCCCTTATGCGCCGCCCTCGCTGGAGGCCAACGCCGAGCAGGTACTGGCGACCGACCCGGAGCTGGTCGGTTTCTCCGCCACCACCTCCGGCTTCATGGACGCGGTGGACATGGCCGCCTACATCAAGCGCAAGCGGCCGCATGTGAAGACCTTCTTCGGCAATGTGCACGCTTCCTCCATCGGTGCGCCGCTGCTGACGCACTTCCCGGAGATCGACTATCTCTGCATCGGCGAGGGCGAAGGCGCCATGCTGGACATCGCCGACGGGATGGCCGAGGCGGAGATCGCCAACATCATCTACCGCGACGGCGGCGGCAGGCCGGTGATCAACCCGCGCCGCACCCGCATCCTGGATCTGGACGAGCTACCCTTCCCCGCCTACCACAAGCTGGCCGGCTTCCCGCAGGGCTACCACCTGCCGCTGTTCTCCTACGAGAAGCGCTGGGGCGCCACCATGATCACCTCGCGCGGCTGCCCCTACACCTGTTCCTTCTGCGACCGCACGGTGTACGAGCGCCTGTACAAGTACAACTCCGCCGAATACGTGCACGCGCACATGCAGCACCTGCGCGACGACTTCGGCGTGCATCACATCAACATCTACGACGACCTCTTCACCGCCCACAAGAAGCGCATCCACGAGCTGTGCGAGCTGCTCATCGCCAAGCCGCTGGGGGTGGATTTCAACTGCGCCATCCGCACCGGCCACACCTCGGACGAAATGCTGGCGCTGCTCAAGCGTGCCGGCGCGTTGATGGTGTCCATGGGCATCGAATCCGCCGACCCCGGCATGATGGAGCGACACAAGGCCGGGGTGACGCTGGAAGCGGTAAGGAAGACGGTGGAGCAGATCCACGCCGCCGGCCTGCGCGCCAAGGGCCTGTTCATCTTCGGCCTGCCGGGCGAGACCCCGGAAACGCTCAAGGCCACCAGCGACTTCATCCTGTCGCTGGACCTGGACGAGATGAACATGACCAAGTTCAGCCCGATGTACGGCGCCCCCATCTGGGACGAATGCGTCTCTGGCCACGAAGGCGAGTTCGACGAGGACTGGCGGCTGATGAACTGCCTCAACTTCGTCTTCAAGCCCAAGGGCTTCGATTCCCGCGCCGAGATGGACGCCCTCTACAACTGGCACGTGCGCCGCTTCTACGACAGCAAGCCCTACCGCCGCCGCTTCGCCAAACGCCTGTGGCAGCACCGCTGGAGCCTGTGGCATGTGCTGCGCCACCTGCCGCAGATCGTGCAGGCGGCACGCTACTTCAGCGCCAACAAGGCGCAGCTGGAAGCCGCCGCGCAGGCGTTCGCCCCCCACCCCCGCCAGCCGCGCGGCCTGTCGCCCTTCCTCAGCCCGGAACTGCAGGCCGACGCCAGGGCGGCGATGTCCCCGGTGAAGATCTCCCGCCGCGTCGAGCAACCCCGCCCGCAGGCAGCCTGAACGCGCAAGAAAACGTAAGCCGACCTGCGCCGCCCGGCGACGTCCGCCGGCCGTGCTGCCGCCTATCACCGGCGGGCGGGCGCAACATCGTCATATCGGGGCGAAACGTGACGAAACAGGCGGTACACCGCGAAATTTCCCCGAAAACCCTTGGCGGAAGTTAACATCCGCCTCTCCCTAAAGTATTGACGGAACCAGACGGCCGCCGCGCCTGTCCGGCCCTCTCGCACGCAACATGACCCAGAACGTTTCCGCCACTGCCGACGCCACCTTGCTTGCCGAAGTCGCAGAGATGACCGTCTCCGCGCTCAATCTCGAAATCCGCCCCAGCGACATCGATCCCGCCGCTCCGCTTTACGGTGAAGGCCTGGGGCTGGACTCCATCGACATCCTCGAAGTCGCCCTCGTCGTCTCCAAGCGCTACGGCTTCTCGCTGCGCGCCGACAACGAGGACAATCTGCGCATCTTCTCCTCGCTGCAAAGCCTGGCCGACTACATCGCCGCCCACAGGACCCAGTGATGGCGCGCGCGCTGCGCCTGGGCCGCGGCATCCTCGCCGGCGCAGCCTTCGCCGGCTACCTCTGGCTGGCCCACGTCACCACCGCACCGGATCGCCCCAGCACGCTGGGCGCGCTGGTCGCGGTCGTGCCCTACATGGGCATCGCCCTCGCCATGGCGTGGAAGAGCCGCAACCGTGGCGCGGCGCTGGCCCTGTGGGCCGCGGTCGCCGTCGGCCTGTGGCAGTCGTGGACGCTGGTGGAGGCCCGTTTTGAATGGGTGTATTTCGTCCAGCACGCCGGCGTCTTCAGCCTGCTCGCCCTCGGCTTCGGCCGCAGCCTGGCGGGCGACGGCGAAGCCACCATCACCCGCTTCGCCCGCCTGGTGCACGGCGACGCCATGCACCCGGCGCTGGCGCGCTATACCCGCGGCGCCACCCTGGCGTGGACGCTGTTCTTCGCCGCCATGGCCACCGCCTCCACCAGCCTGTTCTTCTTCGGCCCGCTGCATGCGTGGTCGGTGTTGATCAACCTGCTGACGCCGCCGCTGGTCGCGCTGATGTTTGCCGCCGAATTCCTCGCCCGCGTGCTGCTGCTGCCCTCCTCGGTGCGCACCGGCCTGGTGGACTCGGTGCGCGCCTGCATTGCCTCGCGCCGCGCCTCCGGCGGCGCCACGCCGCCGCCCGCCGCCTGAGTTCCCGCCCGTGAGCATGCTGCCCCTGGTTTCCCACTCCCATCCGGACGCCGTCGTTGCCTGGCGCAACGGCCGCCCGGTGAGCGTGCGCCGCTTCGTCGCCGACGTGCGCCACGTGGCCGCCCGGCTCCCCGCCGGCGGCCACATCCTCAACGCCTGCACCGACCGCTACCGCTTCGCCGTCGGCTTCGCCGCCGGCATGGTGGCCGGGCGCATCAGCCTGCTGCCTTCCACCTACACGCCGGAAACCCTGCGCCACCTCGCCGCCTTCGCGCCGGACACCACCGTGCTCACCGATGGCGAGCACACCGAGCTGCCGCTGCCGGCCATGCCCTTCCCGGCCTTGCTGGAAGACGACGCTCCCGACCCCCAGGCAGGCGACGACTGCGAGATTCCGCTGATCGCAGCCGAGCAACTGGTCGCCTGGGTATTCACCTCCGGCTCCACTGGCGCGCCGGTGCCCCACCGCAAGACCTGGGGGCTGCTGGTGACCAATGTGCGGGCCGAGGGCGAGGCGCTGGGCTTCGATCCGGCGCAGCCGCCCACGCTGATCGGCACCGTGCCGCCGCAGCATATGTACGGCTTCGAATCCACCGTGCTGGTGGCGCTGCAGAACGGCGCCGCCTTCGACGCCGGCCGCCCCTTCTACCCGGCCGACATCGTCGCCGCGCTGGAACGCGCGCCGGCGCCGGCCATGCTCATCACCACGCCCTTCCACCTGCGCACCCTGCTGGACGAAGGCATCGGCCTGCCGCCGGCCGCCCTGCTGGTGTCCGCCACCGCGCCGCTGCCGGTGGAACTTGCCCGCCGCGCCGAAGCCGCCTTCGACGCACCGCTGCTGGAAATCTACGGCAGCACCGAAACAGGCCAGATCGCCACCCGCCGCAGCGCCAGCCAGGACGCATGGACGCTGTTCCCCGGCATCCGCCTGGACAACCGCGACGACGCCACCTGGGCCAGCGAAGGCCACATCGAGGTGGCGGTGCCGCTGTCCGACGTCATCGAGCTGTGCGAAGACGGCCGCTTCCTGCTCAAGGGCCGCAACGCCGACCTGGTGAATATCGCCGGCAAGCGCACTTCGCTCGGCTGGCTCAACCAGCAGCTGCTCGCCCTGCCCGGCGTGCGCGACGGCGCCTTCCACCTGCCGGACGCCCAGGCCGAGCAGGACGCCCAGGCCCGGGTGCTGCGGCTGGCCGCTTTCGTCGTCGCCCCCGGCCTGGACGCTGCGACGGTGCTGGCCGAATTGCGCCGGCGCGTCGATCCGGTGTTCCTGCCGCGGCCGCTGCTCTTCCTCGACAGCCTGCCGCGCAACGCCACCGGCAAGCTGCCGCGCGCCACCGCCGAGGCGCTGCTCGCCCGGCACCGCGCCCAACACCAGGCCGCGCGCCGGCAGGACCGCCCATGAGCGAACAAGTCGCGCTGCACATCGCCGCAGACCATCCCGCCTTCGCCGGCCATTTCCCGGGCCGCCCCATCGTGCCCGGCGTGGTGCTGCTGGACGAAGCCGCCCGCACGCTGGAAGCCGCCCTGGGCCTCGGCGGCAGCTGCTGGACGCTGGGCAGCGCCAAGTTCCTCGCCCCGGTGCATCCCGGCACGCCGCTGAGCCTGCGCTGGCAGCCGCCCTCGGCCAGCGGCGCCATCGCCTTCACCGTGGAGCATGCCGGCACCGCGGTCGCCAGCGGCACCCTCACCCCGCGGCCGGCGCCGCAGCCGCGATGAAGGCCAGTCCCAGCCCGGCGGCGGCCGACTGGGCGCAGCGCCCGGAGCGCAGCAACATGGCCATGCTGCGGCTGATGAGCTGGATATCGCTCAAGCTCGGCCGCCCCGCCGGCCGGCTGGTGCTGCACCTCATCACCGGCTACTTCCTGCTGTTCGCGCCCAAGGCCCGCGCCGCCTCGCGGCTCTACCTCGGCCGCGCGCTGGGCCGGCCGGCGCGGCTGGGCGACATCTACCGCCATATCTTCAGCTTCGCCGCCACCATCCACGACCGCGTCTATCTGCTCACCGAGCGTTTCGGCGAGCTCGACATCCACGTCGAAGGCGAAGCGCTGATCACCGACATCCGCCACCACGGCGGCGGCGCGCTGCTGTTCGGCGCCCACTTCGGCAGCTTCGAAGCCATACGCGCGCTGGGCCGGGACCAGCCCGGGCTGCAGATCGCCCTCGCCATGTACGAGAACAACGCGCGCAAGATCAACACCATGCTGGCCGCCCTCAACCCGACCGCTCAGCCGGAAGTGATCCCGCTCGGCACCTTGGACGCGATGCTCAGGATCAAGGACCGCCTGGCCGACGGCGCCCTGGTCGGCGTGCTCGCCGACCGCAGCCTGGACGACGGCCCGCGCCGCCCGGTGCCCTTGCTCGGCACGCCGGCGGCGCTGCCGGTGGGCCCCTTCCGCATGGCGGCCATGCTGGGCGCGCGCGTCGTCTTCATGGCCGGCATCTACCACGGCGGCAAGCGCTACACCGTGCGCTTCCTGCCGGTAGCCGACTTCTCCACGGTGGAGCGCCCGGCGCGCGAAGCCGCCATCGACGAGGCCATGCTGCGCTACGCCCAGGCGCTGGAAAGCTGCTGCCGCGAAGCCCCCGCCAACTGGTTCAACTTCTTCGATTTCTGGGGCGACGCCGCCCCGCCCGCGCCATGATCCGACGCCTGCTCGCCACCCTCGCCCTGCTCCTCGCCGCCTCCCCCGCGCCCGCCGCCGGCTGGGGGCTGGAACAGCTGATGGCCACGCTGGCGGACAACCGCGGCGGCCGCGTCAGCTTCGTCGAGACCCGCTACATGGCGCTGCTGGACGCGCCCATCGAGTCCAGCGGCGAGCTGGTCTACGTCGCGCCCGCCCGGCTCGAGCGCCACACGGTGAAGCCCCGGCCGGAAACCATGGTGCTGGACGGCGACACCCTGAAACTCAGCCGCGAGGGCCAGGCCCACACGGTGCGCCTGCGCGACTACCCGGAAGCGGCGGCGCTGATCGACAGTATCCGCGCCACCCTGGCCGGCGACCGCGCCGCGCTGGAAAAGACCTACGCACTCAAGCTCTCCGGCAACGCCGAGCGCTGGGCGCTGGACCTGCTGCCCGCCGATCCGGCGGTGGCCAGGCTGGTGAGCCGCATCCGCCTCGCCGGCAACGGTGGCGAAGTGCGCGAAGTGGAGATCTTCCAGGCCGACGGCGACCGCTCGGTGATGCGCATCGGCAAGCCGCAGCGATGAGCTGGCTGCGCCGTCCGCGGGCGCGGCTCGCCCTTGCCGTCTGGATCGCTCTGGTGGCGGTGCTCGCCGCCATCGTCGCCCGCAGCCACTTCACCGCCGACATGTCGGTGTTCCTGCCGCGCGAGCCCACCCCCGAGCAGCGCCTGCTGGTGGAGCAGCTGCGCGAGGGCATGGTCTCCCGCCTCATCCTCGTCGGCGTGGAAGGCGGCGACGCGCAAGCACGTGCCGAAACCTCCCGCCGCCTCGCCGCCAGCCTGCGCGCCGACACCCGCTTCGCCTCGGTGAACAACGGCGAGACCACCCACCTGCAAGCCGACCAGCGCTGGCTGTTCGACAACCGCTATGCCCTCAGCCCACGGATGACGCCGGCGCATTTCAGCGAAGCCGGCCTGCGCACCGCACTGCAGGACACCCTGGATTTCCTCGCCTCCCCCGCCGGCCTGCTGGCCAAGCCGCTGGTCACCCGCGACCCCACCGGCGAGATGATGGGTCTGCTGCAAGGCCTGGCCAGCGGCGGCCAGCCGCAGCGCGACGAGCACGGCGTGTGGACCTCGCGCGACGGCGACACCGCGCTGCTGGTGCTGCTCACCCGCGCCTCCGGCGCCGACATCGACGCCCAGGAAGCCGCCATGGCCGCGGTACGCGCCGCCTTCGACGCCGCGCGGGCGCCGCAGTCCCCCATCGCGGGTGGCGCGCTCAAGCTGGAAATGACCGGCCCCGGTGTGTTCTCGGTGGAGTCCCGCGACACCATCAAATCCGAAGTCAGCCGCATCGCCACCCTGGGCACGGTGCTGGTCGTCACCCTGCTGCTGCTGGTCTATCGCTCGCCGACGGTGCTCCTGCTCAGCCTGCTGCCGATGATCACCGGCGCGCTGGCGGGCATCGCCGCCGTCGGCCTCGGCTTCGGCACAGTGCATGGCCTCACCCTGGGCTTCGGCACCACCCTGATCGGCGAGGCGGTGGACTACGCCATCTACCTCTTCGTGCAAGGCGGCAGCGGCCGCGAGATCCGCCAGTTCTGGCCCACCATACGGCTGGGGCTGCTCACCTCCATCGCCGGCTTCGTCGCCCTGTTCCTCTCCGGCTTCCCCGGCCTGGCCCAGCTCGGCGTGTACTCGGTGGCCGGCATCACCGTCGCCGCCCTCACCACCCGCTACCTGCTGCCGGCGCTGCTGCCGGAGAGCTTCCGCCTGCGCGACGTCACCCCGCTGGGCCGTCGCCTGGCCGCGCTGGCCGCCGCCTCCACCCGGCTGCGCTGGCTGGTGCCGGTGCTAACGATCGCCGCGTTAGCGGTGCTGGTGGTGAAGCGCGACAACCTGTGGAACAGCGAGCTGCTCGCCCTCAGCCCGGTACCCGCCGCCGCGCTGGAACTGGACCTGCGCCTGCGCGCCGAGATGGGCGCGCCGGACAGCCGCTACCTCGTCGTGGTGAACGGCGCCGACGCCGACGCCGCCCTGCGCGCCGCCGAACGGCTCGCCCCCACGCTGGACGCCCTGCGCGAGCAAGGCGTGCTGGACGGCTGGGACAGCCCGGCGCGCTACCTGCCCAGCCTCGCCACCCAGCAGGCACGGCTGGCTGCCATACCAGACCGCACCGAACTGGAACGCCGCCTGAACGTTGCAGCCACCGGCCTGCCACTGTCCGCCAGCCGTCTCACCCCCTTCCTCGACGAAGCCGAAGCCGCCCGCAACCGTCCGCCGCTGACTCGCGCCGGCATGGAGGGCACCTCCCTGTCCATGGCGGTGGATGCCATGCTCCTCAGCACCGGGCACGGCGCCCGCGCCCTGCTGCCGCTGCGCGCGCCGGCCGCCAACGGCCATGTGGTAGATGCCGCCAAGGTGCGCACCGCGCTGGCCCAGGCCGGGATGGCCCAGGCCGAACTGGCCCAGGCCGGCGAGCCGCTGTTCCTCGACCTCAAGCACGAATCCGACGCGCTATACGCCGGCTACCTGGACGAAGCGATCAAGCTCTCGCTCGGCGGCGCCGCCGCGGTCGTGCTCATCCTGCTGCTGTTCCAGCGCAGCCCGCGGCAGGTGTGGCGTGCCTGCGCACCGCTGGTGGCGGCGGTGCTGGTGGTGTGCGCCGGGCTGGCGCTGGCCGGCGAGCAGCTCATCCTGCTGCATCTGGTGGGCATGCTGCTGATCGTCGCCGTCGGCTCCAACTACACCCTGTTCTTCGCCGCCGAAGACGGCCTGCCCGACCCCCGCACCCTGGCCTCGCTGTTGTTCGCCACCCTGACCACCGTCAGCGGCTTCGGCCTGCTCGCCATTTCCCAGGTGCCGGTGCTCCACGCCATCGGCATCACCGTCGGCCCCGGCGCGCTGCTGTCACTTGCTTTCTGCGCTATGTTGTCGCCGGCGCGGCGCGTGGGCGAGCAGCCGGCTTGAGGCCCGGCAGATTCCGGCTCCCCGGTCTCCATTTCGTCTTTTTCCGCTGCTGCACTCCTACGCCTACAACCAGTCAGGAAAACCTGACAAGCCGCCTGGCATGGTCTAAACAGATAGGACACATATTCCAGGCGGTTTGACCTGTCATGCCGAAGGCGTTTCCGGCAGGCATCGCCCGGAACCATTCCCAGCGAGCGCACAGAGAGTTCGAGCGGGCGGCCAGGCCAGCCGGCGTCAGCCCGCCGACTCCCCCATCAGAGGAGACATCGCGGCATGGGCAATACCGTCCCTACCCTCATCGCAGACGACCACGAACTCGTTCTTGAAGGCATACGCCACATCCTTGCACCGGCGCCGGACTTCGAACTGGTGGGCGAAGCCCGCGACGGCTGGGAGACACTGGAACGGCTGCGCAGCACCCGCCCGCGCCTGCTGCTGATGGACCTCAGCCTGCCCGGCCCCCACGGCGTGGATCTGCTCAAGCGCATCCGCGCGGAGTTTCCGCCGGTGCGCATCCTCGCCTTCAGCCTCAACAACGAGAGCCAGACCGCCGCCCGTGCGCTGCGGGCCGGCGCCGCCGGCTACCTGAGCAAGGACTGCAAGCCGGCCGAACTGCTGCTGGCCGCGCGCAAAGTGGCCGCAGGCGAGCACTACCTGGACCCGGAACTGGCCGGCCGGCTGGTGTTCGAGGCGCTGCTGTCCGAAGAGCGCCAGCCGCACGAGCTGTTGTCGGACAAGGAGTACGAGATCTTCCTGCGCGTCGCCGGCGGGGCCGCGCTCAACGACATCGCCGGCGAGCTCAAGGTCTCCTCCAAGACCGTGAGCACCCATAAGGCGCGGGTGATGCAGAAGCTGGGCCTCAGCAGCAATGCCGACCTGGTGCGCTACGCCCTCAAGCGCGGCCTGGTGAACTAAGCCTGCGGATAAAAGGGGGGTCAGGTTTCCTTACCTGCTCCTTTCCGCCGCCTCCGGCACCAGCGGGAACTGCGCCGACGTCAAATTCAGCCACCCGCCACTGCCCGGAGCCGGTAGTCCCAACTAGCATCAGGCCAATCGATAGCACCTTTGTGTCGAGCCGGATGTCATGAGCACCCCATGCCCTGATTCTTACGCCGGACCCCGGAAGGTTTCGTCATGCTGAACCCGGCATCCCCACCCTCGCAGGCCGGGCCCGGCGCCTTGCACCTGGCGCTGTGCCGATTCGCGCCACCGCTGCTCGCGCTGCTGTTCGCTGGCGTTCACCTGTACGGCGATGGCTCGCTGGCGCTGGCGGGCGGCGCCGTGGCGCTGGGCGTCCTCATCGCCATCGCATTGGACCGGACTGCGGCCCCGCAGGCCGCCACACTCCAGCCGTACGCGCCCCCTGAACCGGCAGCCAGCCTCCCGGGCTCACAGCCCGCCGAGGCCGCGACCGTCGGCCTCGACGAGTTGTGCAAGAAGGTGCTGCCGCTGTGGTCCCGCCACCTGGAGATGGTGCGCGCGCAGACCGAGGACGCGGTCACCGACCTCGCCGGCCGCTTCCAGGGCCTGACCCAGCGCGTCGGCAAGGCAATGGAAGCCTCCAGCCAGGCTGCCGGCGAAGCCAGCGGCGGGGAGGGCCTGATGGCCACCCTGGAGCGCAGCCGCGACCGGCTCAACGGCGTGCTCAGCGCCCTGCGCAGCTCGGTGGAAAGCCGCCACAAGGTGCTGGAGGACATGGGGCGGCTGTCCGAACTCACCGATGCGCTCCAGACCATGGCGGCCGAAGTCGGCGAGATCGCTGCCCGCACCAATCTGCTGGCGCTCAATGCCTCCATCGAAGCCGCCCGCGCCGGTGAAGCCGGGCGTGGCTTCGCGGTGGTGGCGGACGAGGTGCGCAAGCTCTCCACCCAGTCGGGCCAGACCGGCCAACGCATCCGCGAGACGGTGGACGGCGTCAGCCAGACCATCTCACAGACACTGTCGCAAGCCCACACTTACGCCGAGGCCGACCAGGCCGGCGTGGCGGCGGCGGAGACCGGCGTCGGCGAAGTGCTGTCCGAGTTCCACGGCGCCGGCGACGCCCTCGCCCGCTCGGCCACCATCCTGCGCGAGGAAAACAGCGGCATTGGCGATGAACTGGCCGGCGTCATCGTCCAGCTCCAGTTCCAGGACCGCGTCGGCCAGATCCTCACCCATGTGCTGCAGGACATCGCCAAGCTGGAAGACATGCTGAGCCGCCACGCCAGCGACGGCAGCTCGCCGGCCTTCGACCTGCGGGCGTGGATGGACGCCCTCGCCAGCACCTACTCCACCGCCGAACAGCATGCCGCCCACCGCGGCGGCCAGGGCCCAGCCGCCAAGTCGGCACCCACGGACATCACCTTCTTCTGACCGAACCTGACGGACGCTCCCCATGGCCAAGACCATCCTCATCGTCGACGACTCCGCCTCCATCCGGCAGGTCGTCAAGATCGCCCTCACCGGCGCCGGCTACGAAGTCGTCGAAGCGGTAGACGGCATGGACGCGCTTAAGAAACTGGACGGCCGCAAGATCAACCTCGTGATCAGCGACGTGAACATGCCCAATCTCGACGGCATCGGCTTCGTCAAGCAGCTCAAGCAGAAGAGCGGCTACCAGTTCACCCCGGTGATCATGCTCACCACCGAGTCCGAGGCGGACAAGATGCGCCAGGGCAAGGAAGCCGGCGCCAAAGCCTGGGTGGTGAAGCCCTTCCAGCCCGCGCAGATGCTGGCGGCGGTTTCCAAGCTGATCCAGCCCTGAAGCGCGCAGCACCTTGCCACCCGCTGAGACAGACAGGAAGCCGCCGCAATGAACCGCCCCACCGATGCCGATCGACCCGACGCCGAAGGCCCGCTGCGTGTCGCCCTTACCGGCGATGTGGACATCTATGCCGCCGAAACCCTCAAGGCGGAGCTGCTCCGGCAGTTGCAGCGCGCGCAGGTGCTGGAGCTGGACCTCGCCGAAGTCAGCCTGATAGACACCGCCGGCATGCAGATCCTGGTGCTGCTCAAGCGCACCGCCGAGCGCGAGGGCCGCGAGCTGAGGCTCAGCCAGCACAGCGCCACCGCCGCCGAGGCCATCCAGTTCCTCGGCCTCGGGCCCTTCTTCGGCGACCCGCTGCCCATCCAGCCCCAGTGGACCTGATCCCCCGCCCGCCAACCGAACGGATGCCGCGCCATGCCCCATAACAGTCCTGAACTGGCCGCCGCACTGCGTACCTTCGCTGAGGAGAGCGGCGAATTGCTGGAGGCCATGGCCAGCCATCTGCGTGCCCTGCTCGAGGGAGACGAGGACATGGAGCGCCTCCATGCCCTGTTCCGCGCCGCCCACACCATCAAGGGTGCCGGCGGCATGTTCGGACTGGAGGCGGTGGTGGGCTTCACCCACCTGGTGGAAAACCTGCTCTCCCGGCTGCGCGACGGCCACCAGCCGCTCACCCCGGCGCTGCTCGAACTGCTGATGGATTGCCGCGACCAGATGGAAGACCTGCTGAAGGAGGCTCTGGACGACGGCGGGGCCGCGGCCGACCCCGCCCTGGCCGCCCGCAGCGACAGCCTGGGCGCCCGCCTGCAGGCCGCGCTGGGCAGCGACGGCGGCACCGTTGCCAACGCGGAGGCCACCACCCCGGCCCAGCCGCCGACCGTCGTCCTCGCCCCGGTGGCGGACGAGGACGTGGAACTGGAGCGGGTGGAAGCCGACACCTGGCACCTGTCGCTGCGCTTCTCGCCCGGCGTGTTGCGCGAGGGCATGGACCCGATCAGTTTCCTGCGCTACCTGGAGAGCGTGGGCCGCATCGTGCACATCACCACCCTGGTGGACAACCTGCCGGAAGCGGAGGTGATGGATCCGCTTAACTGCTACTTCGGCTTCGAGATCGAGCTGGAGTCCGAGCGCGACAAGGACGCCATCGAAGCGGTGTTCGACTTCGTCCGCGACGACTGCCAACTGCGGCTGCTGCCGCCCCACAGCCGCATCGCCGACTACATCGCGCTGATCCAGGACCTGCCCGAAGGCCAGGACCGGCTGGGCGAGATGCTGGTCGCCGCCAACGCCCTCACCCGGCAGGAGCTGGAACTGGGCCTCACCCACCAGCGCCAGCTCGCCGGCCAGGCCCAAGTGCCGCTGGGCGAAATCCTCATCGCCGAAGGCATGACTCATCCGCCGGTGGTCGAGGCGGCACTGGACCGCCAGGCCCAGGCCAAGGGCCGCCCGGGCAAGGACAAGGGCAACGAATCCCAGTTCGTGCGGGTGCATGCGGAAAAGCTGGACGAACTCATCAACCTGGTGGGCGAGCTGGTGATCGCTGGCGCCGCCTCCCATCTCCTCGCCCGCGGCCGGCGCGACCGCCGCGCCCAGGAGGCGGCCCTCACCGTTAACCGGCTGGTGGAGCAGGTGCGCGACGTGACGCTGAAGCTGCGCATGGTGGAGATAGGCGAAACCTTCAACCGCTTCCACCGCGTGGTACGCGAACTCGGGCGCGACCTGGGCAAGGACATCGCGCTGGACATCACCGGCGCCGAGACCGAGCTGGACAAGAGCATGGTGGAGAAGCTGGGCGATCCGCTCATGCACCTGGTGCGCAATGCCATAGACCACGGCCTGGAGCCGCCGGAGCAGCGCCTCGCGGCGGGCAAGCCGGAGCGCGGGCGGGTACGGCTGAACGCCTATCACGACTCCGGCGGCATCGTCATCGAGATCGGCGACGACGGCCGCGGCCTGGACCGCGAGCGCATCCTCGCCCGCGCCCGCGAGCGCGGCCTCATCGCCGAGGACGAGACCCCCGCCGACCCCGAGCTGTACGCCCTCATCTTCGAGCCCGGCTTCTCCACCGCCCAGACCGTCACCAGCGTCTCCGGCCGCGGCGTCGGCATGGACGTGGTGAAGAAAACCATCGCCGCGTTGCGCGGCACGGTGGAAATAGACACCGTGCTCGGCGCCGGCACCACCATACGGCTGCGGCTGCCGCTGACGCTGGCCATCATCGAGGGCTTCCTGGTGCGAGTGGAGAACGTGCCCTTCGTGCTGCCGCTGGAGTCCGTGCGCGAATGCATCGCCCTCTCCGCCACCTCCGCCACCGACCGCCGCCAGTATGTGAACCTGCGCGGCGAGGTGCTGCCCTACCTGCGCCTGCGCGATCTCTTCGCCCTCGGCGGCACTCCGCCGCGGCGGGAGAACATCGTCGTCGTCCGCCACCAGGGCAATCGCGTCGGCGTGGTGGTGGACCAACTGCAGGGCGAACTGCAGACCGTCATCAAACCGCTGGGCCGGCTATTCCGCGGCATGCGCGGCCTGTCCGGCTCCAGCATCCTCGGCTCGGGCGAGGTCGCCCTCATCCTCGACGTCGCCACCCTGGCCGAGATCGCCACCTCCCGCGACCACAACCGCGGCGGTACCGCCGCCCAACTCCAGCAAGGGGCCCAGGCATGCTCAACTCAATGAAAATCAGCGTCAGGCTCATCCTCGGCTTCCTGCTCGTGGCGGCGCTGAGCGCGGTAGTCGGCTTCATCGGCCTGAACAACGCCAGCAAGCTCAGCGACCTGACCACCGCGCTGTACGAGCGCGAGCTGCTCGGCCTCTCCCACATCAAGGAGGCCAATGTAAACCTGATCTCCATCGGCCGCGCCCGCCAGGGCTATCTGCTGGCAGGCAGCCAGGCGGAACGCGAACGGGTGGCAGAAGACGTCCGCCGCTACAGCAAGTCTTTCGAGGAAGAAGTGGCCAAGGCGCGCACCCGCTTCGTGTCGCAGGAGAGCCAGGAGCGCTTCGCCAGCCTCACCCGTACCTGGGACACCTACCAGGCCGACCTGCGGCGGCTGATGGAGCTGGCCGCCGCCACCGAAATGCGCCAGCTCAGCCCCGAAGTGCGCCAGGCCGCCGAGCAGGTCCGCACCCAGGCCAACGGCATCGACGACCTGATGACGGAGCTCAGTCGCGCCAAGGAGGCCAATGCCAAGGCCGCCAGCGACGCCAGCGACGTGGTGTACGCCGAGAGCAGGCAGTGGATGCTGCTGACCATCGCCGGCGCGCTGCTGATCGGCATCCTGCTCGGTTTCCTCATCAGCCGTAGCGTCACCACGCCGCTGGCGCGGGCGGTGGAGGCCTCCAACCGGCTCGCCGAAGGCGACCTCACGGTGCGCCTGCAGGGCACCGGCAAGGACGAGGTAAGCGTGTTGATGAACTCCATGTCGGTGATGATCCAGAAGCTGGGGCAGATCATCGGCGAAGTGCGCGGCGCGGCGGACAACCTCTCCAGCGCCTCGGAGGAAGTTTCCGCCACTGCCCAGAACCTGTCCCAGTCCTCCTCCGAGCAAGCCGCCAGCATCGAGGAGATGACCGCCTCCGTCACCCAGAATACCGAGAACGCCAAGATGACCAATGGCATGGCCTCGCAGGCCGCCGGCCAGGCCAACGAGGGCGGCCAGGCGGTGGCGGAGACGGTGGGGGCGATGAAGCGCATCGCCGAAAAGATCGGCATCATCGACGACATCGCCTACCAGACCAATCTGCTGGCGTTGAATGCCGCCATCGAAGCCGCCCGCGCCGGCGAACACGGCAAGGGCTTCGCGGTGGTCGCCGCCGAGGTGCGCAAGCTGGCGGAGCGCAGCCAGGAAGCGGCGCAGGAAATCAGCGAAGTCGCCAGCGGCAGCGTGCAGCTGGCGGAGAAGGCCGGCCGGCTGCTGGGCGACATCGTGCCCGCCATCAGCCGCACCGCCGATCTGGTGGCCGAGATCACCGCCGGTTCGCAGGAGCAGGCTTCCGGCATCAACCAGCTCAACCAGACCACCCAGCAGAACGCCTCCGCCTCGGAGGAACTGGCGGCCACCGCCGAGGAAATGAGCGGCCAGGCCACCCAGTTGCAGAGCCTGATGGGCTTCTTCCGGGTAACCGACAGCCCTGCCTTCCGGAGCGCTCGCGCTCCCGCCGGCCGTAGCGCGCCATCGCCCGTCCGCAGCGACGCCGGGCCCGGCGAGGAAGACTTCGTCCAGTTCGAAAACCGCAACGCCTGGGGGCGGTCGTGAGCAAGCTGCCGGCCAAGGCCGCCACCGCCAGCACAGCTGCCGTCGCCGCCGCCGATCGCCGTCAGTTCCTCACCTTCCAGGTGGACGGCGAACTGTTCGGCGTCAGCATCCTCGGCGTGAAGGAGATCATCGAGTTCGGCAACCTCACCCCGGTGCCGATGACGCCGCCCTATGTGCGCGGCGTCATCAATCTGCGCGGCGCAGTGGTGCCGGTGCTGGATCTGGCGGTGCGCTTCGGCCGCCCCCCGCTCGACGTCGGCCGCCGCACCTGCATCATCATCCTGGAGGTGCCCAGCGACGAAGGCGAGCTGGTGCTGGGCACGGTGGTGGATGCGGTCAACGAGGTGCTGGAGATCCCCTCCAACCTGATCGAGCCCGCCCCCAACTTCGGCGCCCGCATCCGGCCGGACTTCATCGCCGGCATGGGCAAGACGGACAAGGGCTTCGTCGTGCTGCTGGAAATCGGCCGGGTGCTGTCCATCGACGAGTTGGCGCTGGTCGGCTCCCTCGCCAGCGAAGAGGACTCGGGCGTCGCCTGAGCGCTCCCGATGCAAGCCGGCAAGGGAGAAAAGCGGATGCCGCCGGCACGGCGGACGGGAGAGACCGCCGGCAGCGCCCCGCCCGCCTGCACGCTTCCATCGCTGCCGGCGGCTCGAACCGGTCGGCCAGTGGGCCAGCGCTGAGGCAGATGCATCCCTTTTGCGGTGGATCAGCCGCAGGCGGCGGCGCCGATTTACAATCGCGCACACATGATTTCCGCCGCCCCCTCCCCCCGACGCTGGCGCCCCGGCCCGCTCCTGCACGCCACCTGTG
>NZ_WUEI01000047.1 GCF_012911025.1 Azoarcus sp. TTM-91
CCCCCGCTCCGCGCCCCAGCCCTGTGGCCTGCAGGTCACAGGGCGCTCCGGCGGGTGAAGCAGTGCTTCGCTTTTTCCGCCTGCGCCCCGCGAGGGGAGAGGGGACAAAATCAGCACGCTGGACGGACTGCTTCTCCACCGCCGCCTTGAAAAGATAGCCAGCCGCAGCAGCTGGACCGGACAACCCAGCAACCGAATAACCCAACAACCCAAAACGGAACCACCCCTCATGGCCCGCAGCAACATCTATCGCATGCGCATCGCCTTCAGCGATTGCGACCCGGCGGAGATCGTGTTCTTCGCCAACTACTTCAAGTGGTTCGACACCGCCAGCCGCGAGTTCTTTACCGCCTGCGGCGTACCCAGCTGGCGCGACACCAAGGCTCAGCGCGGCATCATCGGCACGCCGCTGGTGGACGTGCAGGGCAAGTTCATGAACTCCGCCACCTACGGCGAAGACATCGAGATCGAAAGCTCGGTGGAAGAGTGGCGCGGCAAGAGCTTCGTCATGCGGCACGTCGCCCGCCGCGGCGACACCGTGCTGTGCGAAGGCCGCGAGGTACGGGTGTTCGCCATCCAGGACCCGGAGAACCCGCTGCGCATCAAGGCGGTGCCGATTCCGGAAGACATCCGCGCCGCCTGCGAATAAGGCGGCAGGACACAAGGCGGCAGGAAACCGCAGTTACGTCATACGCATTTCCCGGCCACAACGGGCGCCGCGCAGAGAACGCGGCACACAACAGCCACCGGGGAATGCGCCAGAGGAGAGGGGGGGAGAAAGAGATGCCGGACTACCGCGCGCCGCTGCGCGACATGCAGTTCATCCTGACGGAGCTGGCCGGGCTGGAGGCGGTGTCGCGCCTGCCCGGCTGCGAGGACGCCACGCCCGACCTGGTGGGCGCCATCCTGGAAGAGGCTGGCAAGTTCGCCGCCGGCGTGCTGGGGCCGATCAACCGCCAGGGCGACGAGCAGGGCTGCCGCCTGGAGGCGGATGGCCGCGTGCGCACGCCGGAGGGCTGGCAGGCCGCCTACAACCAGTTCCGCGATGCCGGCTGGATCGGCCTGTCGCTGCCGCCGGAGTACGGTGGCCAGGGCCTGCCCAAGCTCGTCTCCACCCCGGTGTGGGAGATGTGGTTCTCCACCAACATGGCCTTCACCATGCTGCCGCAGCTCAACGTGAGCCAGGCGGAGGCGCTGCATATCGCCGCCAGCGACGAGCAGAAGGAAACCTGGCTGCACAAGGTGGTGAGCGGCGAGTGGGCCAGCACCATGAACCTCACCGAGCCGCAGGCCGGCTCCGACCTCGCCGCCACCCGCGCCCGCGCCGAGCCGGCGGCGGACGGCAGCTACCGGCTTTTCGGCCAGAAGATCTTCATCTCCTACGGCGAGCATGAGCTCACGCCCAACATCGTCCACCTGGTGCTCGCCCGCCTGCCGGACGCGCCGGCCGGGGTGAAGGGCCTGTCGCTGTTCATCGTGCCCAAGTACCTGGTGAATGCCGACGGCAGCCTGGGCGAACACAACGATGTGCGCTGCATCTCCATCGAACACAAGATGGGCATACACGGCAGCCCCACCTGCACCATGAGCTACGGCGACAGGGGCGGCGCGGTCGGCTACCTCATCGGCCAGCCCAACCGCGGGCTGGAGACCATGTTCATCATGATGAACGAGGCCCGCTTCGGCGTCGGTGTGCAGGGCGCCGGCCTGGCCGAGCGCGCCTACCAGTTCGCGCTGGACTACGCCCGCGAGCGGGTGCAGGGCCGCGACGCCGTCAGCGGCGAAGCCGGCAAACCCATCCTCCACCACCCGGACGTGAAGCGCATGCTGCTCTCCATGCGCGCCCGGGTGATGGCGATGCGGGCGCTGCTCTACACCGCCGCCAGCTGGTTCGATATCGCCCATCACCACCCGGATACCGAGGTCGCGGCCAAGCACCGCCGCTATGTGGATCTGCTGATGCCGGTGGCCAAGGGCTGGTGCACCGAGGTCGGCAACGAGGTCTGCGACGATGCCATCCAGGTTTTCGGCGGCATGGGCTTCGTCGAGGAAACCGGCGTCGCCCAGTTCTTCCGCGATGCCCGCATCATCACCATCTACGAAGGCACCACCGGCATCCAGGGCAACGACCTGGTCGGCCGCAAGATCCTGCGCGAAGGCGGCGCCACCCTGCGCGAGCTGATCGCCGACCTCGGCGCCAGCGTGCTGCAGCTGAAGGAAGACGAACAGTTGGGCGAGATCGCCGATGGTTTCGCCGAAGGCGTGGATGCGCTGGAGGAAGCCACCGACTGGATGCTGGCCAACGGCAAGGACCAACTGGCCGACGTGCTCGCCGGCGCAGTGCCCTTCCTGCACCTGCTGGGCACGGTGTGCGGCGGCTGGCAGCTCGCCCGCGCCGCCCAGGCCGCACGCCGCCGGCTGGTGGCGGGCGAGGGCGATGCCGAATACCTCGCCAGCCTGGTCGAACTGGCGCGCTTCTACATCGCCACCATAGGCCCGCAGGCGGCGGCCAACGCCGCGGTGGTGCGGGAAGCGGGCGGGGCGCTGACGCGCTTCGCGGAAAGCGCGTTCTGAGCGGGGCGGTGGGGACGTGCTGCGGAGAGGGCGCCGCGGGGCGGCCCGGTGAGCGGTGAGGCTGGCGCGGGGAATATGCCGTAGCGTCGGGTCGCCGCCGCCGTCCGCTCCCAGCCCGGTGACTCCACTCAGGACAGGCCAGTCCAAAGTCATCGCCGCGCGCGGAGGCGAGGGGAACGGCGAGCACCAGATCGCCTGTCTGCATGACTTGCAGCAGGGATCGGCAAGCATGCAGGCCGGTCGCCATCCGCCCGCTGGCCCGCGCTGATGGCGGCTCACACCAGGCGCATACCCGGATCGCCCCATCCCCGCACAATGCAGACTCGAACGAACAGCAAGGAGACGAGTGAATGACTGCCGACCCCAAGGCCAGCGGCATGACGGTACGCGACGCCATCCTCGGCCGCCGCTCGGTGCGCGGCTTCCGCCCCGAGCCGGTGGCGCGCGAACTGCTGCTGGACATCCTGCGGGTGGCTTCGCGCTCGCCCAGCGGCACCAACCTGCAGCCGTGGAAGGTGCATGTGTGCACCGGCGCGCGCAAGGACGCGCTGAGCGAACGCCTGGTCGCCGCCCACGACGCCGGCGGCGAAGGCCACGAAGAGGAATACCCCATCTACCCGGCCGAGTGGCGCGAGCCTTACCTCTCCCGCCGCCGCGCGCTCGGCCTCGGCCTGTATTCCCTGCTCGGCATAGGCCGCGACGACAAGGCCGCCCGCCACGCCCACTTCGCCCGCAACTACCGCTTCTTCGGCGCGCCGGTGGCGCTGTTCTTCACCATGGACAGGGACATGGAGCAGGGCAGCTGGCTGGACATGGGCATGTTCATGCAGAACGTGATGCTGGCCGCCCGCGCCCACGGCCTGGAAACCTGCCCGCAACAGGCCTTCGTGCGCTACCACCGCATCGTCTGCGAGGTGCTGGAGATCCCGCCCGGCGAACGCATGCTGTGCGGCATGGCGCTGGGCTACCCGGACGAAACCGAACCGGCCAACCGCCTGCACACCGAACGTGCCCCGGTGGAGGACTTCGTCCGCTTCGTCGAATGATCTGCATCGGCGGGTAAGGTCTCCTCGACCCCTCTGCACCCGCCTTTCCTCCAGGCCTGCCGGCACCATGCCCGCAGGCCTTTTTTTCGCCTCACGCAGCGCCGGAGTTCTCGTCCTCACACCGACGCCGCAATCTGCTCCCGCAGCCACTGATGCGCCGGATCGCGATGCACCCGCTCATGCCACAGCATCAGCATCTCGAAGCCCGGCACCTCCAGCGGTGCCTCCACCACCTGCAGCGCGGCATTCCCCCGCACCAGCCGCGACGGCACCATCGCCACCAGGTCGGTACTCGCCAGCACTGCGCCGAGGAAAAGGAAGTGCGGCACCGACAGCGCCACCCGGCGCGCCATGCCCAGCTCGGCCAGCACCGCATCGGTGGCGCCAGTGAAGCCGCCGCCGTCTGGCGACACGATTACATGCTCCAGCTGGCAGAACTGCGCCAGCGTGGGCCGGCGCTTCAGGCGCGGATGGCCGGCGCGGCCCGCCAGCACGTAGCGCTCGGTAAACAGCGGGCGGCGGTGCAGGTCCAGTGGTGCTTCGGCTTCGATGAGAAAGGCGAGGTCGATGTCGGCCTGTTCCGCCTTCTTCGCCACCTGCGCCGGGGTGAACTGGACCACGGCGAGCCGCGCCGAGGGCGCTGCCTGGCGCAACCCGGCGAGCGCCGGCAGCAGCACGGTGAACTCGCTGTAGTCGAAAGCCGCCACCCGCCAGGTGTGGCGGGACAGCGCGGGGTCGAAAGCGCTGGATGGCGCCACCGCCTGGGCCAGCGCCGCCAGGGCCTCACGCAGCGGTTCGCGCAGCTCGTCTGCCCTTGCGGTGGGGCGCATGCCCCGGGGGCCGGGCAGCAGCAGCGGGTCGCCGAAAAACTCCCGCAGGCGGGCGAGTTGCACGCTGACGGTGGGCTGCGCCAGGTGCAGGCGCTCGGCCGCGCGGGTCACGTTGTGCTCGGTCAGCAGGGCATCCAGCGTGACCAGCAGATTCAGATCCAGCTGCCGCAGGCTGGCGGGCAGGGAATTGTTCATGGCAATACCTGGGATTCCGGAAATTCATTTCCACTATATCCGGCGCGCCCCTATCGTGGCGCCACTCACTTCCACTTCCTGATTGATGGAGCACCCAGCCATGAACGTCCTGCTCGTCTATGCCCACCCGGAGCCGCGCTCGCTGAACGGCGCGCTGAGGGATTTCACCGTCAGCCGCCTGGAGCAGGCCGGCCATGCGGTGCAGCTGTCCGACCTCTACGCCATGCGCTGGAAGGCCACGCTGGACGCGGACGACAACACCGCACCGCAGCCGGGTGCGCGCTTCGATCCCTCGGCGGACTCCATGCGAGCCTTCGAGGGCGGCACCCAGAGCGCCGACATCGCGCGCGAGCAGGACAAGCTGCGCTGGGCAGACGCCCTCATCCTGCAATTTCCGCTGTGGTGGTTCTCCATGCCGGCCATCCTCAAGGGCTGGGTGGACCGCGTCTATGCCTGCGGCTTCGCCTATGGCGTCGGCGAACATTCGGATACCCACTGGGGCGACCGCTATGGCGAAGGCATGCTGGCCGGCAAGCGCGCCATGCTGGTGGTGACGACCGGCGGCTGGGCGTCCCACTACGCGCCACGCGGCATCAACGGCCCCATCGACGATCTGCTCTTCCCCATCCAGCACGGCATCCTGTTCTACCCCGGCTTCGAGGTGCTGCCGCCGCATGTGATCTATCGCAGCGGCAAGATCAACGAGGCGAACTTCGGCGAAGTGCGCGAAGCGCTGGGCAAGCGGCTGGACACGCTGGCAACGACGCCGCCCATCCCTTTCCGCAGGCAGAACGCCGGCGACTACCGCATCCCCGAGCTGACCCTGCGGCCGGAGTTGGCGCCGGGCGAGAGCGGTTTCGGCATCCACGCCGCTTGAGTTTGCGTGCCGCCTTTCTGCTTCTTCAAGCCATGTTGTGTAAGGGCGCTGCCAGGGCGTGTCACGCAGGCTCAGCCGAGCATATGGAACCGGAAAACGCCGTGATTCGCGGGGATCGTTGATTGCGCCAGCGATGCGGTTAGCCGCAGGCCGTCTTCGCTATTGGTCGTCAGAACGAATCCGTTTCCCGAGGTCACGGAGAGCATCGCGAATGCGCGATACCCCGGATTGTTTCCCCATTGCCAGAGGTAGGGGCCCCCTCTGCGTTTTCGATGCCCCATCCGTATCCCCATGCCAGGCCAAGATCAGGATCGACCGGTATGGGGGCCGCAACAGTCAGGGACAAGAGATCGCTGCGAGAGGCCAGGGCGGCAAGAAATCTCGCATAGTCACCTGCGGTCGTATACATCGATGCCGCGGCATTGGATTCGATGAACTCGAAATGCTTGCTGCTGCCAAGCCAGCCGACGCCATCGACGACGCGCGCTCGAATGTCATCGGTCAGATGCATCCGGGAATCACGCATTCCCAATGGCTCAAAGACAAAGCGCGAGACTGCCGTTTCTATGCTTTCGCCTGTCACCGCAGTGATGATGGCCTGCAGGAGCAGATATCCCTCGCCCGAGTACTGCCAACGTTGGCCCGGCTCGAAAGTCGGCGCCAGAATGTCGTCCGACCAGTTCGGCAAACCGGAGCTGTGGTTGAGCAGGGTTGCCACCGGTATGCGGGCCAATGTGGCTGAAGGAACCCGATCGGCATGGCTGTCGCCTGGTCCGGCGAATGGCCTCTGGCGATGAAGATAGCCTTCTGGCAAATCGCGATTTTCACCGCGCTGGTGCTGTCGGTGCCGGGCGCCATGCTGGCGCTGTTCCTGGTCGGCTCCACTCTGTTCATGCCGTCGATGATCGGCCTCATCTGCTGCTCGGTATTGTCGCCAAGAACGCCATCCTGCTGCTGGACTACATCCTCATCACCCGCCGCGAACACCACCTGGACCGCAGTACCGCCATCCTCGACGCCTGCCGCAAGCGCGCCCGCCCCATCATCAAGACCATCGTCGCCATGGGCGGTGGCATGCTGCCAGTCGCCCTGGGCCTGGGTGGCGACCCGAGCTTTCGTGTGCCCATGGCGATTGTGGGGATAAGCGGGTTGATTACTTCGACGCTGCTGAGTTTGCTGGTGGTGCCGGTGGTTTATGGGGGTGTGGATGATGGGGTGAGGGGCCGGGTGGAGAGGCAGAGGGGAGTGCGGTGAGAATGAAGCTTGTCAAGCTGACATGCCAGGATTTTGTGGCCTTGAGCCCTGCGTCATCGTGGTGCTTGTTGTACGCCAGATGATTGCGTGGAGGGTTCACCTGGATTGTTATCGGGTTGGCGGCTCTTCGGCCGTAGCAGACGGTCAGCCGACCCCGAAACTCAGGCGGCTATCGCCTGTGGATTCAACCGGTGGGTGCCTGTGGGCTACGACTCAATGAGATGCAACGATGCTTGCAAGTTTCGCGCATGCGGCATCGATGTTGTCGAGGCGCAGGTTCGTCACGCTGAGTAGCAAGCCGCGTTGCGCATGAGTGCGGCGAAGATGCCAGGCGGAGAGGGCAGAAGGCGCTAGGCCGTGTGCGCGGGCAACGTCGACAATGGCGTTGTCGTCGGCGAGCTGTGGAAGCGGTGCGATCACGCCTAAGCCCGCCGCCAGCGAGTTCGGCAGAAACTCGCTGACATGCGCTAACGCGAGATTGCGGCGCTCGGCATAGAGAGCCTTCATCTGGCGCAGGTGCCGCAGGAAGTGCCCATCCGCTAGAAACTCCGTAACCGCCAGTTGGGTGGTCCGGTTTGGGGCCGGGGCCAACACAGCAGAGACCTCGACCAGACGCTCCGCCAGCGAGCGTGGGGCGACGACGAAACCAAGGCCCAGCGCCGGGCTGAGCGTCTTGCTGAACGAGCCGATGTGAATCACGCGGTTCGCGCCTTCGCCTGCGGCAAGGGCCGGTGCCGCCCGACCGTCGAGCTGCAGTTCTCCAAGATAGTCGTCTTCGATGACCCAGGCCTCCCTTGCCGCCGCCCAGTCGAGCAGGGCGTGTCTTCGTGCCGGCGACAGGGTCACGCCCAGCGGTGCGTGTTGGCCCGGAGTGACCAACGCCAGGAAGGCGTCTGGCGCGCGGGCGATGCCATCCTTTACGCGCATCCCCTCGGCATCGATGGGCACGGGTTCGAGCGCGGCTCCGATCAGTTCCAGCGCGCGTCTTCCCAGCGGATAACCTGGCTCCTCGATCCACGCCTTGCGACCGTGCGCGCGCAGTGCCGTCAACGCAAGCATTAGGCCGTGCCGGTACCCGCTCGTAACGAGGATCTGATCGGGATGACATTGCATTTGCCGGCTGACGGCCAGGTGGCTCGCTATCTGGGCCCGTAGCGCAGGCTCGCCGCGTGGGTCAGCGTAGGCCGTATAAGTGATGGCGTCGGCGCGTACTGCACGCGCCCGCATGCGAGCCCAGAGCTTGGTGGGAAATGCGTCGTGAGCCGGCACGCCCATTTGGAACGGCAGCGGCGTGCTCGAATATGGGCGGGTAAAAGCCGCCAAAGGCCCGTCGAGTGGCGCCTCGTCGTCCGCTCGGCCGACGAGCGGCCGAGCGCATACGCGTGTGCCTGCGGGGCCGGCACCGAACACCAGGTTCTCGGCGATCAGCCGCTCGTAGGCCACGCGGACGGTGCCGCGCGCAACGCCAAGCTGCGCGGCGAGGTCCCGGCCGGAAGGCAAGCGCTGTCCCGGCGCAAGCCGGCCGTCGAGAATCGCCTGTCGCAGGCTCGCATGGATCTGGTCGCCGATAGGTGCGTCGGTGGCACGGTCCACCTGGATGGAAAGCACATTGGGCGTATTTGGGTCAGTCATTTCGGCAGTTTTTGGGCCTGTCTCTCCAATATCCGGTGGAGTAACGTGGCGTTATGACATGGACCGCCGCTGAAGTCGATAGGCGGCCCTGGGGCGCACCGACCCCGACACTACTCACCATCAACGACAGGAAAGGACTGAGATGACACGCTTGAACTGGCAAGAAATCGCGCCTGACGGCGCGAAGGCTCTTTTCGGTATCCACCACTACGTCACAAAGAAGACGAACCTCCCCGAGGAGCTTGTGCACCTCGTGTTCCTCCGCGTTTCGCAAATCAACGGCTGCGCCCACTGCATCGACATGCACAGCCGCGATCTCAGGAAAACCATGTCGATCGACAAGATCACGTTGGTACCGGTGTGGGATGAAGTACGCCACCTATTCTCTGACCAGGAGCGTGCCGCGCTGGCCTGGGCTGAGGAGGTGACTCGTGTCAGCGAAACGCATGCTTCGGATGAGGCGTATGCCGCTGCCTCGGCACAATTCACGCCCAAAGACCTGGTCGACCTTACGATCACGATCGCCGCAATGAACGCGTTCAACCGACTGGGCGCGCCATTTCGGCTTCCTGTCGCCGCCAAGTCGTGATTTGGCTCGAACACGGACATAGCAAATGATGTTTCGTGGCCGCCCGACGTTTTTTCAGCCCTAGCGCTGGATCGCGCGTAATCCAGACACCGGTTTCAAGCGGGGCATCTTGGTCGAGCGAGGTAGTTCCGCGGAAAACTCGCTCTCCAGAAACCGGTCATTGAGCGAGGAGGAGGAGACCTCGGCTATTCGATTCAGATGGCGAAATCGACTGACCGGTTCTCGCCGAACGCGGACAATCAGCGTATCCGGCTGGACCGGCAGCTTCGGCCGAAATACCGCCGCTCATTACTCGCGCTATGCGAGCAGCGCTCACTGCCTCTCACTTCTCCTTCTTGTCCTTAACCGTCAGCATGACAGCCTCTCTTTCTTCGACAGCCGTCACTCGCCCTTACCGGGGATGGGCGCAGAACGCCAAGGCATGCCAAGCGGACGCTTCGCATGACCGCCTTTCTTGCGACGAGGCAAAAAAACGCCGCCCAAAAAAGGCGGCAAAGGAGGCCGGGGGCCATGCCGGCCTCCGGGAGAGCGTGAGGTGATTCAGCCGCCGGCCACGGCCCGATGGCGAAGGCGGGGCCGGCGGGGTGGGGCTCAGCCGTGCTGCATGTACACCACGTGGGTCTCGGTGTACTCGTAGAGCCCATGCTTGCCGTCCGCGCCGCCGATGCCCGACTTGCGGCGGCCGGCGTGGAAGCCTTGCATGGCTTCGAAGTGCTCGCGGTTTACGTAGGTTTCGCCGAAGCGCAGGTCGCGGCAGGCGCGCATGGCGGAGGAGAGGTCGCGGGTGAAGATGGAGGAGGTGAGGCCGTACTCGGAGTCGTTGGCGAGGGCGATGGCTTCTTCCAGGCTGTCTACCGTCTGGATGGGCAGCACCGGGCCGAAGATTTCCTTCTTCATGATCTCCATGTCGTGGCGGCAGCCGGCGAGCACGGTGGGCTGGTAGTGGAAGCCCTGGCCGAGGTCGGCGAGGTTGCCGCCGGTGACGACCTGGGCGCCGTCCTGCCGTGCCTTCGTGACCATGGCGGCGACCTTATCGAGGCCGATCTGGTTCACCAGCGGGCCCATGCCGACGCTGCGGTCGGCCATCGGGTCGCCGTAGCGGGTGGCGGCCATGTGGGCGGCGATCTTGGTGGTGAATTCCTCCGCCACCTTGCGATCCACGTAGACGCGCTCGGCGCAGTTGCACACCTGGCCGGTGTTGATGACCCGCGAGTCGCAGATGGCCTTGGCGGCGAGGTCGAGGTCGGCGTCGGCCAGCACGATGGCGGGCGCCTTGCCGCCCAGTTCCAGGTTCACCCGGGTGAGGTTGGTGGCGGCCGCCTGCATGATGCGGATGCCGGTGGCGACGCTGCCGGTGAAGCTCACCAGGCCGATGCCGGGGTGGGAACTGAGCGCCGAGCCGGTGCTGGCGCCGCGGCCGCTCACCAGGTTGAACACGCCCGGCGGCAGGCCGGCTTCCTGGGCGAGGTGGGCGAACTCGAAGGCGTTGATCGGCGTTTCTTCGCTGGGCTTGATCACGATGGTGTTGCCGGTAATCAGGGCCGGCGCGAGCTTGCGGGCGATGAGGAAGAAGGGGAAGTTCCACGGCAGGATGCCGGCGGTGACGCCGATGGGCTTGCGCATCAGGAAGATGCTCTCGCCCGGCCGGTCGCTGGGGATCATTTCGCCCTCGATGCGGCGCGCCCATTCGGCCATGTAGTCCAGGTAGTCGGCGGTGAAGTCCACTTCCACCGTGGCCAGGCCTAGCACCTTGCCTTGCTCGCGGGTGATGATTTCCGCCAGCCTGTCCTTGTGCTGGCGCAGCTTGGCGGCGATGGCGCGCAGGTGGCCGGCGCGCTGTATGGCCGGCAGGCGCTCCCAGGCGGGTTGAGCGCGGGTGGCGGCCTCCACCGCGCGCTCCACCACCGCGGCGCCGGAGTCCGGCACGAAGGCCAGCAGCTCGTCGTTGGCGGGGTTGCGCACCTCGATCAGCGGATCGCCGCTGGTGACGACAAATTCGCCGTCGATGAAATTGCGGTACTCGGTTGCCATCATCAGTCTCCTGTTTTATGTGTTGCGGGTTTCAGGCCGTACGGGCCATGCGCTTGCCGAAGCATTCCGAGGCGAAGCCGAAGATCACGCCGGCTACCCAGGACAGCGTGACGAAGAGGATGCCGGCGTCCAGCTTGCCGCCGGCGCCGAAGAAGGAGGCGGCGCCGAGGAAGGCCGCCGGGGTATAGGCGAGCAGGGCGACGTCGGCCATGGCCACCAGCACGAAGGCCAGCACGGCGACCAGGGTGATGAGCGAGCCCAGGCCGCCGCCCAGGGCCTGCACGCCGAACAGCGTGGCGGCGGTGAGCAGGATGCCGGCCACGCCGGCCGCCAGCGCCTTGCGCGCGCCCTCGCCGCCGCCGCCGGCGGCGAAGTGGGCGGCCCAGGCGACGAAGCCTATCCAGGCGTTGAAGTTGAGGCCGGGGTTGCCGACCGAGAGATAGACCCACAGCGCTACCAGGAGCGCGATGCTGAGGGCAAGCGAGTGCAGCAGTTTCATGGCGTTCTCCTTGGCTGCCGCCCTTCGCGCCGCCGTGCTTCGCGGCCACTTGGTGTGACCGCTGCGTGGCCGGCGGGAAGGGCGGCTGCCCTTACCAGGCGTAGGCGTACTTGATGTTGAAGCTGTCATTCACCGAGTGGTTTTCGCCGCTGATGCTGTGCGAGTAGCGCAGGGTGATGGACTGGTTGTCGAAGGTGTGGAACATGAGGCCGATACCGCCATCCAGCACATGGCCGCCATCCACCGTGGAGGTGCTCTTGCTGCGCTCGTAGTCCAGCGCCAGGAAGGGCTCCAGCAGCGGCGTGGCGCGGTAGCCCAGCCGGTGGTTGGTGTGGAAGGAGTGGCCTGGGCGGATGTCGTCCGTGCGGTCGCCCTGGAACACGAAGCCGGCGTCGGCCGTCCAGCCCAGCTTGTCGGTGAGGCGCCAGTCCCAGAACAGGCTGGAGAGGTTCTTCCAGTTCTTGTCGCTGACCTCGCTGCTGCCGGCCGGGATCTGCAGGAAGGACTGGAAGCCCAGGGTGAGCTCAGGCCGCGGCTTGTACCAGATGGCGAAGCCGGTCATCGGGTCGCCCAGGCCGCTGGCATGGGAGTTGTCGCGGTCGTTGCGGATGCTGATCTCCGGCACGATCACTTCCCAGGCCAGGCCGATGTTGCGGTTGAAGTCGGGCGTCCAGAAGCGCACGTATTTCGACAGGCCGACGATGGCTTCGGAGTCGGAGCCGCGCACCCGGTCGCCGTCGTTGTCGAAGGCGCGCTTGTTGCGCTGCAGGTAGGCGTACTGCACGAAGACGTTGAAGGGCTTGAAGTCGACCGGCAGGTCGTACTCGTGCGGGCCGATGACGTCGAAGGTGGTCTGCGCCTGGACGGGGAGGGCGGTGCCGGCGGCCACCAGGGCGAACAGGGTGGCGGCGAGCAGCTGCGGTTTCGGTTGGCCCCGGCGTGAGGGGGCCTGCCTTGCAGGCATCATTGTTGTTGTCTCCAGAGGGTGTGGATCGGGGTTGCCGGCGGCGCCGAGGCCGGCGCCGCGCGGCGGTCAGGCGGAGCCCGCGGGCTCAGTCCTCGAGGGCGAAGACCCAGACGGAGCCGCCTTCGGGCACCTGCTTCTCCCAACCGTGGCTGTCATGCATCTTTCCCTGGATCCATGCCGCATCCACGCCCCAGCCGGAGACCACGGCCACGTATTGCTTGCCGTCGATGAAGTAGCTGCTGGGCGGCGAGATGATGCCGGAGGGGGTGGGGAACTCCCACAGCAGCTTGCCGTTGCGGGCGTCATAGGCGCGGAACATGCGGTCGTTGGTGCCGCCGGCGAAGAGCACGTTGCCGGCGGTGACCATGACCGAGCCGAAGTTCCACGACGCGGCGTAGGTCTCGCGCCAGTTCTCCTTGGCGCCGTCTACGCTCCAGGCCTGGATGCCGCCGACGAAGGGCGCGTTCTTGTCCACCTTCAGGTTCAGCTCGGTGATCTCCACCCCGGCCGACCATTGCCCCGGAATGCGCTCCTGGATCTTGCCGGTGAGCGTCATGCAGTGGTTGTCGTTGAAGGGGATGTAGAGCATGCCGGTCTTGGGGCTGTAGGCTTCGAAGGGCCAGTCCTTGCCGCCCCACAGGCTGGGGCAGTAGGTCGCCGTCTTGCCGGTGCCGGGCTTGCCGGCCTCGTCGTAGGTGGGGCGGCCGGTCTTGGGATCGATGCTGGTGAAGACGTTCTGCTTGACGTAGCGCAGCGCCTTGTTGAAGTCGATCTTGCCGTCGGGCTTGCGGTCCAGCCAGTAGATGTAGCCGTTGCGCTGGGCGCTGATGAGGCCGGGCACCTTCTTGCCGTTGCGCTCGAACTCCACCAGGGTGGGCGCGTTCATGCCGGCCCAGTCCCAGGAGTCGTTCCAGTGGTACTGGTGGTGGCCCTTGATTTCGCCGGTGTCGGGGTTGAGGGCAAGCACGGAGGCGAGGTAGAGGTTGTCGCCGGGGCGCTGGTCACCCAGCCAGGGCGCGCCATTGCCCACGCCCCAGTAGAGGACGTCGTTCTTGGCGTCGTAGTTGCCCGGCATCCACATGGTGCCGCCGCCGTTCTTCCAGGCATCCTTCCAGCGCCCTTCCTGCGGCCAGGTTTCGGAGCCGGGTTCGCCCGGCGCCGGCACCGCGTAGCGGGTCCATACCTCCTTGCCGGTCTCCAGGTCGAAGGCCTTGAGGAAGCCGCGCACGCCGAACTCGCCGCCCGAGGGGCCGACGATGACGACGTTCTTGACCACCAGCGGCGCCGAGGTGATGTAGGCGCTGTCCTTCTGCCAGTCGCACACCTCGGACTCCCACACCTTGGCGCCGGTCTTGGCGTCCAGCGCGGTGATCATGCAGTCCAGGCTGGCGACGTACACCTTGTCGCCGGCCAGCGCCACGCCGCGGTTGGTGACGTGCAGCGCGCCGAAGCCTTCCGGCAGCTCGCGCTTGTAGCGCCACAGCAGGCGGCCGGTCTTGGCGTTGAAGGCCAGCACCTGGTTGCGCGGGGTGGAGACGAACATCATGTCGCCATTGACGATGGCCGGTGCCTCGTGGCCGGAAGTCATGCCGGTGGCGGCGCTCCACACCGGCTTGAGCTTCTTCACGTTGGCGGTGGTGATCTGGTCCAGCGCGCTGTAGCTCCAGCCCTGGTAGTTGCCCTTGGTCATGAGCCAGTTCTCCGGCTCGGGATTGGCCAGGCGCTGGGCGGTGACCGGCTTGTAGTCGCCGGCGGCGCCGGCCAGGAATGGCGCAAAGGCCAGGCCCAGAGCCGTCAGCGATAGCAGTCTTTTCATTTTTGTCTCCTTCCTTGGGTGGGTGTTGCTCAGGTGATGTGCCGGGCAGGAACGCGTGCCGGCGGCGCGTCTTCCTCGGGTGTTGCGCATGCCCTACTGCTGCGGCGGCCCCAGCGGACCGGCAAAGTTGCCGGCCACCAGCAGCGCGCTGCCGGCCTGCTTGAGCGGCAGGTGGGCCAGCCGGCGGGTCGCCGGGCCGGCTACCACCTCGCCGTTCTTGAGCACGTCGAAGGTGGAGCCGTGACAGTTGCAGACCAGCTTGCCGCCGGTGGGATGTGTCTCGGTGATCGGGCAGCCGTAGTGGGTGCAGATGGCGGAGAAGGCGAGCACGCCGTCGGCGGCGTCGGCGCGGAGCTTCTCCGGCAGTTCCTCCGGCGCCACCTTCACCAGCGCCAGCAGGTTGGTGCGGGCGCCGTCGCGCACCGTCTGGGTGGAGACGTCCATCGGGTAGGCCAGCACCGGCGGGCCGCCCACCTTCAGGTCGGCCAGGGTGATCTGCTGGCCCTCCTTTTCTCCGGTCATGTAGGCCAGGCCGTCGCCCACCTGGGGTCTGGCGCGGCGCGGGTTGTCGGCAGCGGCTGCGCCGCCCGGCACCAGCGGGGCTACCGCCAGCGCCAGCGAAGCCGCCAGCATCGCGCGCCGGCTGCCCGGTTCCGCCTGCGGTGCAGTGGCGCAGGGGCAGCCCGCTTCGAGTTCCCTATCAGCCATTCCTTTCCATCCTCCTTGGTCGCGTTGTGATCGCGGCTGGCGGCGCCGGCCGCGATGCCGGGCTGCGTTCGCGCCGCAGCCTTCTGGCCGGGCAGCAGGGGCAAGGCCTGTGCCAGCGTGGCGGTCGGGGTGGGGGCGAGGAGGATCAGCCCATTGACGGGAAAGGGAAAATTCGGGCGGGCGCTGGCGCGCGGCGGCATCTCGCCCCGCCGGCGCTTGTGTTGCAGGAATGTGTCAGCCCTGTGTCAGCCGGTCGCCCTGATACGGTCCTGGCACAGTCCGGGCAGTGCCCGGGAGGCGGCTGGCGGATGGCCGCCGCCGCCCGGTATTCCGCCACCGGCGCGGCGCTTGGCGATAGCACTTGTTTCGTAGGTTGAATGGCCTATTTCTTGCGGCTATCCTCTGATGCACCTGCAAGCTCCCCGGACGCGCTGCGTGACAGTGGCGGGCGGCAGGAGAACGAGACCAAAGGAGGCCGGCGATGAGCATCGCTGCGATGACGCTCGAGGCGCTTTCGCGAGAAGCCGCCCAAGAAGGCGCGGACGCACTTTCCCCAACCAAGCTGGAAGACTCCTGGCGGCGCTCGGTCGAGCAGCACCGGCTGGACCCCGGCCGCCCGGCGCGGCCGCGCATCCTTACCGCCGATGAGTGCCGCCACCTGCGCGAGCGGGAGGAATCCTTCCTGCGCATTGCCCAGGCCGGCGTCAATCGCCTGCATGAGCAGGTGCGGGATTCCGGCTACTGCGTGCTGCTGACCGATGCCGGGGGCAGGACCATAGATTTCCGCGGCCAGGGCAGCCTGGAGCAGGAGTACCGCGGCCGCGGTTTCCGCCTCGGCGCCTGCTGGTCGGAGGAGGAGGAGGGCACCTGCGGCGTGGGTACCGCCATCGTCGAGCGCTCGCCCATCCTGGTGCACAAGCAGGAGCACTTCCTCGCCCTCAACGAGCGCATCACCTGCAGCGCCACGCCCATCTTCGGCCCGGACGACGAACTGCTGGGCGTGCTCAACGCCTCGGCGGTGTCCTCGCCGGACGAGCGCCGCAGCCAGTCGCTGGTGTACCGCCTGGTGGCGCAGAACGCCGCGCTGATCGAGAACGCGGTGTTCGCCGAGGCCTGTCGCGGCAACTGGCTGGTGCGGCTGTGTCCGGCGGGGGACGACTGGGGCGTGGATGAGGGTCTGTACCTGGCGCTGGATGGCGACGGCCGCATCGTCCATGCCGGCCGGCGGCTGCGCCGGCAGCTGGCCCGCCTGTCCCAGCCGCCGGGCGGCATAGGCGATCTGCTGGACGCCGACGCCGAGAGCCTGCTGCGCCACGCCCATGAACACCCCGGCGTGCCGATGCAGGTGCGCTGCCACGCCACCGGCGGCTTCTTCCAGCTGCACTTGCGGGCGCCCTCGGTGACTCGTGCCCGCAGCACCGCCGGCCGCGGGCGGGCGCGTGAGGATGACGGTTTCAGCGCCCTCACCAGCGCCGATCCCGGCGTGGCCGCCAGCATAGAGCGCATCAAGCGCTTGGCCGACAGCCGGGTGCCCATCCTGCTCAATGGCGAGACCGGCGCCGGCAAGGAGGCCTTCGCCCGCGCCATCCACCGTTACAGCAAGCGCCGCGACAAGCCCTTCGTCGCCCTCAACTGCGCGGCGATTCCCGAGAGCCTGATCGAGAGCGAGCTGTTCGGTTATCGCGAGGGCGCCTTCACCGGCGCCCGCAGCAAGGGCTGCCCGGGCAAGGTCCAGCTCGCCAGCGGCGGCACCCTGTTCCTGGACGAGATCGGCGACATGCCGCTGGCGCTGCAGACCCGCCTGCTGCGGGTGCTGGCCGAGGGCGAGGTGATGGCGCTGGGCGCCAGCGAGCCGGAGCGGGTGGATCTCCATGTGGTCTGCGCCACCCACCGCAACCTCGAATCCATGGTGGCCCAGGGCCTGTTCCGCGAAGACCTGCTCTATCGCCTGAACGCAGCCACCTTCCGCTTGCCGCCGCTGCGCGAGCGCGCCGACATCGACGCCCTGATCGCCCGCATCCTGGAAGAGGAGGCGGAGCAGTGTGGCCGCCGCATCGCCCTCTCCGCCGAGGTGGAGCAGCGCCTGCGCGCCTACCACTGGCCGGGTAATGTGCGTGAGTTGCGCAACGTGCTGCGTTTCGCGGTGGCGGTATGCGACGGCGCCACGCTGAGGCTGTCCCACCTGCCGGAGAGCCTGCAGGCGCTGCAGCCGCCGCCCCTGCCGGGCGCCGCGGTGCCGGCACGGGATACCGCCGGCAAGGCGGAGATCCTCGACGCCCTGCAGCGCACGGGCTGGCACATCAGCGCGGCGGCGCGCCAACTGGGCATGTCGCGCTCCACCTTCTACCGCCGCATGTGGCGCTACGGCATCGAACCGCCAGCGCAGGAGGGCGATGGCTCCGCTTACTCCTGATCCCGCCGCCGGCTAGCGCCGGGTGAAGGAGACGATGGCGAAATTGACTCACTTCTTGTCGAAAACCGAGGGCCGGTCGGAGGCTTTGCATTCGAAGAAGGCCCGTTCGTCGTAATGCCTGGCCTTTTCCTCTTCCCGCTGGATGTTGGCCGGGTGCAGGAAGCGCTTCTGCCAGTACTGGGCGTCGGACAGGCGTTCGCGGTAATCGGCGCACTTGTCCGCTTCGGTGCGCGGGCGGGTGGAGGACGGGGCCGCCGCGCGACGGGCATCGCTTTCTTCCAGTTGCGCGCGTCGCCGCGCGATTTCTTCCTCCTGGAGGTCCAGCAGTTGCGCGCGCACGGCGTCCTGGCGGGCACGGAGCTGTGCGTCCCGGCGCTGCTCGGGCGTGGGTTGGACCACGCGTATCTCCGCATGGCTACCGGGCCGGACGCAGGGCTGGCCCTGATAGCTCACCGTCCCGTCTCCATAAACGCATTTGTATGCCTGTGCATGGGCGAACGGGGCCGAGGCGGCGAGAACGGCGCTCAGTAAGACAAGTTTCATGATGGGGTCCGTATCGGGAGTGCGGCGGATTGTAGTCGGCCGGACACTTATGCCCCGCGACATATTTCATGCTAAAGGCATTGAGACTCATGTCCGGCGGGAGAGAGAGGCGGAGGGCAGACGCCATCTGCGAACCGGGTCTCCCGCCGCCTGCTGTTCGCCTTGAACTTGCCGGCGCGCTCAGCGTGGATGGCGCCTGGCAGTCCCTTGCCGGGCCGGTGCGCGCCGGCCGCGAAGCATCCCGCAAGTGGCATTGAAACTGCTACATGGCTGCCAGGCACGCCGCCGCGAGCCCCGCGGCCGCTGGCGCGCCGGTGCATGTCGTGCAATCGCCGCGTGCTTGTCGCAATCGAAACGAGGAAGAGCAAAGATGCCCGCATTGGCCGAGAACCGAACCGTGATCGAATTGAAGACCGCCAAGCCCACCGGGCTGGGCATCACCCAGCTGGGCGTGCCGGTGGCGGAAGGTACCGAGATCAAGAAGGGGAAGCTGCACGAGTTCATCCAGCTGCTGGACGACGGCAAGGCTGGCCGCCGCTACCAGAACCTGCGCGTCACCGGGGTGAAGGCAAGCGAGGGCGGGGTCGAGTCGGCCAAGCTTTTCGTGCAGTTCGAAGTGTTCGGCGATGACAACGTGCCGCTGGCGGGCAACAGCGGCTTCGGCGCCGCTCTCTGTGCCGGCGGCGAGACGCTGCTGGAACTGGCGCCGGCGCCGGCCTTCCTGCCCTACGCCCGCGCCTGGTTCGAGAACCAGTTCGTGTTCGAGGTGCCGGTGGCGCTGTTCGAGCGGGCGGACGGGGTGGCTTTCATCGCGCGGCCGGACGCGGTGCGGCTGATCTGAGCCGGGGACCGGGCTGTAGCGCCGCCGGGCGCTGGCGGCGGGGCTGTCGCCAGCGCCTCTTTTGCTTGCCGCTCTGACTTGTGACGCGGCTTCAGCTCCCGACCGCCCCGGCTGGCGCGCGGTCGGCTTGCCCGGCCCGCTCCATCCGCCGCGCCAGTGCATCCGCCGCATTGGTGATGTTGACCGCGCGCCGTTGCATCAGCGCCAGCATTTCCGCCAGCAACGTGGCCGGCGGCGCTTCCATTACCCCTTCGCCCAGCAGCCAGCGCGCCAGCGCCGCTTCCTCCCGGCCCAGCGCCCGCGCGGTGTCGCGCTGCCAGTCGCTGCCGTAGAGCAGGCGGGCGGCGTCGCGGAACAGGTGGCGCGCCTCGGTCTCATCCAGCGTGTCGCCGCTGCCTTCCGGTGCCACGGCTTCCGGCGCAACCGGGGTGTCCTGCATCGCTTCGGCCAGCCTGCACAGTTCGGGCAGGATGGAGCGCACCAGCTCCAGCCCGGACAGCGGCACGATCCAGCAGCGCCGGCGTGCGCTCCAGCGCGTCTTCGGCACCCAGCGCAGCATGCGCTCTATGGTGTCGGTGTACTCGGCGTGGATCAGGATGGCGTTGTCGCTCGCCTGCACCCAGGGGTTGGCCGGCAGCGGGTGGCTGGCGAGGCGGTCGCGGGCTTCTTCGTTGGACAGCATGGTCGGCTCGTGCGGGCGTTCGGGACGAGCACGCAAAAGCAGGGATGGTGCCAGCCTGGCGCCCGAGCTTTTCGGGGGGCGAGCCGGGGCTGGCGAGAGCCGCCCCGGCTGCGGCAGGGAGAGTGGCTGCGGGTGGAAGTCGCGGCAGCGCGCTCAGACGCGCGAGTAGCTCCAGGACAGCATGCGGCCGTCCTGGTAGGGCATGACGCCGTGGAAGGGGCGGGGATCGGCGTCGAACACCAGCGGCAGGAATTCGCGGTCGCTGTCCCACATCGGCAGCGTGCCCAGGCGCTCCATCTCCACCCACTCCAGCGTGCCTTCCGGGTTGCGCTCCAGCGGGGTGCCGGAGAAGGCGGTGACGATGAAGATGAAGCCGAACCAGTCTTCGCCGTTCTTGCCGAAGCCCGGCCAGCTGATGGTGCCGCGCAGCGACAGCGCCTCGCATTCGATGCCGGCTTCCTCGCGGATCTCGCGGCGCAGGCCGGCCACCACGTCCTCATCCGCCTCCAGCTTGCCGCCCAGGCCGTTGTACTTGCCGAGGTGATGGTCGTCCGGCCGGGCGTTGCGGTGGATCATCAGCACCCGCTTGCGGTCTGGCGAGAGCACATAACCCAGCGTGGCGACGATGGGGCAATAGGGCATGGCGGAGTCCCTTGGAGAGTGTCTGCAGGGGGGCGGGGCCAAGCCCGCCGGGTGTGGCACGGGGCCGGTGATGGGGCAGCGGTCACTGTCGCTGCCGGCACAGGGCGGCGCGCTGAGGCGCCGCCCGCGCGGTTTTATTCCTGGGGCAGGGCGATGCTGCCGTCGGTGCTGTACTGGTAGTCGTGGAACACATGCTCGGCGGTGAGGATGCGGTAGCTGCCGTCCTCGTTGCGGCGGGTGGTGTCCTTCAGCCGGTAGGTGTAGTGGCCGCAGGTCCAGCACTCGAAGTTGCGCATGTGGGTGCACAGACAGGTCTTGTCGTACACCTTGATCCGGCGCGCGTCCGGGTGAGCGGCCACTTCGCGGTTGTAGGCCTCGATGTACTGGCAGTTGCCGCTGGCGTCCAGCAGGTAGCCGTAGGCTTCGCAGTTCGGACGGATGCCGTCGCCGATGGAGGGGCTGTTCTTCAGCATCCGCATCGGGTAGCCGGTGGGCGAGGTCTGGTTGACCTCGATGTCGTTCTCGCCGGCCTTGAAGTATTCCTGCTGCACGTTTTCCGGCAGGCCGCATTCCTGGGTGACGGTGAAGCGGGTGGCCACCTGCACGCCGGCGGCGCCGAGTTCGAGGAAATTCACCGCGTCGGTGCCGGTGAAGATGCCGCCGGCCGGGATCAGCGGAATGTCCAGCTGTTCGGCCTTCAGCCAGTCGCGGATTTCGATCACGATGGCGGCGAGGTCGTACTTCGCCCAGTCCATGCCGAAGCCGAGGTGGCCGCCGGCCAGCGGGCCTTCGACCACCACGTAGTCGGGCAGGCGGCCGGTGCGGGCGTTCTTCTTCAGGAAGAGCTGCAGCGCGCGCAGCGAGGAGACGATGATGCCGAGCTTGACGTCGTTGAAGCGCGGATGGTCCTGGATCAGCGCGAAGGAGCCCAGGTGCAGGCCGGCGGCCAGGGTGATGCCGTCGATGCCGTGGTCCAGCGCCGCCTTCAGGCGCACCCGCAGGGTGTCCTTGGGCGCGTTCATCGTCAGCTTTTCCATGCAGTTGATGAACACCAGGCCGGGGCCGCGCTTGGCCTCCATGGTCTTGCCCACATGCAGCGCGGTGGCCTCGGCCAGCAGCCCGAGGTCGAACTGCACCACCGACTTGTCGGAGTTGGCGACGTTGAACTTGTACTGCTGCAGCTTGTTCTTGACGTACTTGGTGTTGTAGCGGCGGTCGGACACCGTCGGAATCATCGCATCGGAGATGTGGCCTATCCCCCCCAGGCGCGCCGCTTCGAGGGAGAGTTCGGCGGTCGAGATGTCGACCCCCATGCCGCCCACCATGATGGGAACCACCTCGTGGCTTCCCAGACGCAGGCGAAAGTCATCTACACGCTTCATTGATTCGGATCCGTTTTTACCGCAGCCCACCATTATCGCTCGGCCAGCGCAATAAGGGGCATTTTTGGGCCAGGTGCAACACCTGGCCGTGGGAAATCGTCATGCCGCCGGTGACCATCCGCTTCCCGCCTGGCGGGGTGGGCGCGGCGGACACCGGAAGGACGGCGCCGCATCGGCTGCATGTCGGCGGCCCTATGCATGTGAGGCCGGTTTTGCCGCCATCGGTTCCGCATGCACCTCGACGCGGTTGCGGCCGTTGCGCTTGGCTTCGTACAGCGCCTGGTCGGCGGCCTTGAGCGCACGGTTGAGGCTCTCCGGCCCGTGCGGCAGCAGGGTGAGGCCGATGCTGACGGTGGTGCCGCGAGTGTGGCGGCTTTCTTCCTCGCAGGCGCGGCGCAGGCGTTCGGCCACCTCGCGCGCCGGCTCCAGTCCGGTGCCGGGCAGCATCACGCAGAATTCCTCACCGCCATAGCGGGCGGCAAGGTCGTGCTGGCGCAGTTCGCTCTTGAGGATGCGGGCCAGGCGCAGCAGCGCTTCGTCGCCGCCCTGGTGTCCGTGGCGGTCGTTGAGGGCCTTGAAGTGATCCAGGTCCAGCATCATCAGCGTCACCGGCAACTGGTTGCGCACCGCATCGGAAATCTCGCGCTCGGCTTCGGCGCGGAAGGCTCGGCGGTTGAGCAGGTGGGTGAGCGGGTCGCGCGCGGCCAGGCGGCTGAGATCGGCCTGCAGACGGTCGGTGACCAGCGTGAGCAGGCAGAGGATGAGGCCGCAGTTGAGCAGCATGGACCACAGCATCAGCGCGCTGGTGAGGCCGCCCTGGCCGAAGAAGGGCGGCGCGGCGGTATCCCAGGGCGTGGCCAGGATGCGGCCGAGGTGGGAGACCACGCTGCACAGCAGTACCGCGTTGAGTACCGTCTCGGTGGTGGTGCGCACCGGCGGGCGGGAGCGGTTCAGGTCACGCAGGATGAGGGCTTGCTGGCCGCCGAGCACCACCGACATCAGCACGGTGCGCAGGTTGAGGAGATCCTGCGGCAGCCACAGCAGCAGCAGGGCGGCCACTGTGAGGGTGGTGGGCAGCGTGATCTGCAGGGCGGCGTTGGCCGGCAGGCCGCGGAAACGGCGCAGGCCGTAGGCCAGCAGGCCATAGGCGAATACCCAGGTGCCGTTGGCGAGCACGATGGAGATGCCGTCCCAGATGTGGCCGCGCAGCGCCGCCAGCAGGCTGGCGATGGCGAATAGCAGGTGCGCGCCCGCCCATTCGCCCGGCCCCGGCGTGCCGGGGTAGCGCTTATGCGTCAGCCAGAAGGCTCCCGCGGCAAGGGCTGCCAGGCTGACGGCGGCGACGAAGAGGGTGCGCAGGTCGAGGACGGACACTGGAGCAGGAATGGGGTTGGGGACGCGGATGAGTACGCGGTCTGTCTTTATGCCGGGTACTCGCCTGAGTACCCGGGCGGAAGCTGTGAAGCCGCTCCGCGCCGGCTGCCGCGCTTGGGCTCGCATTGGACGAAAGTCCAATTGTATCGGTGGGAATGCATCGCTGTCCTTGCATTGTTGGCGCTTACCCGCCGCTCAGCGTCCGGCAGGGGGCGCTGCACCGCCTCCGGTCTCGTCGAACAGGCCGATGATGAGCTCCCGCAGCCAGCGGTGGCCGGGGTCGTTCTCCATGCGCCAGTACCAGTGCAGGCCGACTTCCAGCGGCGAGGATTCGAACAGGCCGTCCAGGATCACCGCCTCGTCGTGCTCGACGAAATGGCGGGCGAGGCGGTAAGGCACCAGGGTGGCGAGGTCGGTGCGGGCGAGCAGCGCCGGCAGCACCAGGAAGTGGGGCAGGGTGAGGCGCACCCGGTCTTCCAGTTGCAGGCGCTCCAGCTGACGGCGGGTTTCCGAGTGGGAGCGCACCACCGCGTAGTCCAGCCGGTGCAGCAGCGAGGGCTCGCGCGTCTCGTTCGCCAGCGGATGGTGCTTGCCCACCACCGCCACATAGCGTTCGACCACGATGGTGTGTTGGGCGACTTCCGCCAACCGTGGCAGGTAGCCGATGGCGAGGTCCAGCGCGCCGCTTTCCAGCGCCGGCATGATCTGCGTCAGCGCCACCTGGTCCACCTCCACCCGCAGCCGCGGCGCCTGGGCCTGCAGTGCTTCCATGATGTAGGGCAGGAAGGTGAGTTCGCCGATGTCGGTCATGTACAGGCGGAAGGTGCGCTCCGAGGTCGGCGGATCGAAGTGGCTGGCCTCGTGGATGGCCTTCTCCAGCCCGGCCAGCGCATGCGCCACCGAGGAGGCCAGGCGCTCGCCCTTGGGCGTGGGCGCGACACCGCCCGGCACGCGCACGAACAGCGGGTCCTTCAGCTCCAGCCGCAGCCGGCGCAGGGCGTGGCTGATGGCCGGTTGCGACAGCCCCAGCCTGTCGGCGGCGCGGCTGACGCTGCCTTCGCTGTGCACCGCGTTGAAAACCTGCAGCAATTTCAAGTCCATGGCGTGATATGAATCTGATGAATATCGGAAACTAAATTTAACTAATGGATGCATTAACTCGCCGATTCTATAGTTCATCACCGCCGGACGAACACGGCGAATCAGGAGACGCGGCGCGATGGAAGTATCTTTCAGCAAAGAGGTGCAGCAACTCAGGCAGGGCGCCGGCACCACTTTTCACGGCGAGGGCATCCTGGCGATCACCAAGGCGCTGTTGCAGTCCGGCGTGGCCTACGTCGGCGGCTACCAGGGCGCGCCGGTGTCGCACCTGCTGGACGTGATGGTGCAGGCGGGCGACTACCTGTCCGAGCTGGGCGTGCATGTGGAGGCCTGTTCCAACGAAGCTTCCGCCGCCGCCATGCTGGGTGCCTCCATCCACTACCCGCTGCGCGGCGCGGTGACCTGGAAGTCGGTGGTCGGCACCAATGTGGCGGCGGATGCCCTCTCCAACCTGTCCTCGCCCGGCATCACCGGCGGCGCGCTGATCGTGGTCGGCGAGGACTACGGCGACGGCGCCAGCGTCATCCAGGAACGCACCTACGCCTTCGCGCTGAAGTCCTCCATGCTGCTGATCGACCCGCGGCCGGACCTGCAGGTGATGGTGCGCATGGTGGAGGAGGGCTTCGCCCTGTCGGAGGCGGCCAACACGCCGGCCTTCCTGCAGCTGCGCATCCGCGCCTGTCACGTGCGCGGCAGCTTCGAGTGCAAGGACAACATCGCCCCGGCGGTGTCCAGCCGCCAGCTGATGGAAGACCCGGCGGCCTTCGACTACGCCCGCCTTGCCCATCCGCCGGCCACCTTCCGCCACGAGAAGCTGAAGAGCGCCGAGCGCCTGCCGGCGGCGCGGCGCTACATCGTCGAACACGGTCTCAACGAGCTTTTCCCCGGCAAGCGCGCCGACCTCGGCCTCATCGTCCAGGGCGGCATCTACAACGCGCTGATCCGCGCGTTGCAGCAGTTCGGCCTCGCCGATGCCTTCGGCGACAGCGAGCTGCCCATCCTCAACCTCAATGTCACCTATCCGCTGGCGCCGGAGCAGATCGCCGATTTCTGCCGCGACAAGCGCGCGGTGCTGGTGGTGGAGGAAGGCCAGCCGGAGTTCATCGAGCAGGAGGTGGCGGTGATCCTGCGCCGCCTCGGCATAGACACTGCGCTGCACGGCAAGGACGTGCTGCCCATGGCCGGCGAATACTCGGTGGAGGCCATCGCCGCTGGCCTCGCTGCCTTCGTCGGCCGCCATGCGCCCGAGCTGCCGCTGGCCGGCGGCAAGCAGTGGCTGGACGACATCGTCGCCCGCCGCGAGAAGGTGGCCGCCGAGCTGGCGGAACCGCTGCCGGCGCGGCCGCCCGGCTTCTGCATCGGCTGCCCGGAGCGGCCGGTGTTCTCGGCGGTGAAGCTGGCGCAGCAGGAGGTGGGCAAGGTGCACGTGGCCGCCGACATCGGCTGCCACGCCTTCGCCACCTTCGAGCCCTTCTCCATGGGCCACACCATTCTCGGCTACGGCATGAGCCTGGCCAGCCGCGCCGGCGTGTCGCCGATGATGAAGCGGCGCACCCTGTCGGTGATGGGCGATGGCGGCTTCTGGCACAACGGCCTGCTCACCGGTGTGGAGTCGGCGCTGTTCAACGGCGACGACGCGGTGCTGCTGATCCTGAAGAACGGCTACACCTCGGCCACCGGTACCCAGGAGATCATCTCCACGCCGGACGACGAGGTGAAGGCCAATGCGCCGAACAAGCACCAGAGCCTGGTGGACCGCAACGTCACCATAGAGACCACGCTGCGCGGTATCGGCGTGCAGTGGCTGAAGGTGGTGCACAGCTACCGCGTCGAAGAGATGAAGAAGACGCTGGAGGAGGCCTTCACCACCGACTTCGCCGGCCTCAAGGTCATCATCGCCGAGGGCGAATGCCAGCTGGAGCGCCAGCGCCGGGTGAAGCCCTGGATTGCCGGCAAGCTCAAGCGCGGCGAGCGGGTGGAGCGGGTGAAGTACGGCGTGGATGAGGACGTCTGCTCCGGCGACCACTCCTGTATCCGCCTCTCCGGCTGTCCCACGCTGACGCTGAAGGACAGCCCCGACCCGCTGCGGGTGGACCCGGTGGCAACGGTGATAGACGGCTGCGTCGGCTGCGGCCTGTGCGGCGAGAACGCCCACGCCGCCACCCTGTGCCCCTCCTTCTACCGCGGCGAAGTGGTGCAGAACCCGCGCCTGGGCGAGCGCCTGCTGGCGCGGCTGCGCAGCGCGCTCATCGGCCTGCTGCAGCCGGCGTGAGAGGACGATGCGCCGCTCCCTCGAACTCTCCCGCGCCATGAGCACCGGGCGCCGCCATCGCGGCGCGCCCGCGACACCGGACAGCCGTAGCACCGCAACCGAAAACCAGAGGCCGCAATGAGCCCGCACACCACCCAACTCCAACAGCAGAGCAGCAGCACCTTTCCCGCCCGGCCTGCCGGGCGGCCTTACACGGTATTGATCGCCGCCCTCGGCGGCGAGGGCGGCGGCGTGCTCGCCGAGTGGCTGGTGGAAGTGGCGCTGCGCTGTGGCTACTACGCCCAGAGCACCTCCATTCCCGGCGTCGCCCAGCGCACCGGCGCCACCACTTATTACGTCGAGATCCACCCGGAACCGCTGGCCGTGCTCGGCGGCCGCCGGCCGATACTCAGCTTGGCGCCGGCGCCCGGCGGGGTGGATCTCTTCATCGCCTCCGAACTGCTGGAAGCGGTGCGCTACGTCGCCAACGGCCTGGTGAGCCCGGACCGCAGCCTGGTCATCGCCTCCACCTCCCGCACCCTGACCACCGCCGAGCGCATGCAGATGGGCGATGGCCGCATGGACGAGGCCGCGCTGGTGGAGACGCTGCATCGCCACAGCCAGCGCTGCATCGCCTTCGACATCGCCGCCGCCACCCGTGCCGCCGGCACCGCGCCCAGCGCGGTGATGTTCGGCGCCATCGCCGCCAGCGGCCTGCTGCCCTTCGCCCGCGAGGAATGGGAGCGGGTAGTGCGCGAATCCGGCCGCGGCGTGGAAGCCAGCCTGCGCGGCTTCGCCCGCGCCTGGGACGTGGTGCGCGCCGGCGGCGAGCCGGAAGCGGTGGCGCCGCCGGCCGTGGCCGCCGCACCCACGGGCGCCATCGACGGCTTCCCCGCCGAGGTGCAGGACATGCTGGTGCCCGGCCTCGCCCGGGTGCAGGACTACCAGGACGCCGCCTACGGCCGCCTCTACCTGGAGCGCGTGCGCCAGGTGCTGGAGGCCGAGCGCCGCAGCGACCCCGCCGCCCTCAACGGCTATGCGTTGACGCGGGAAACCGCCCGCTTCCTCGCCCTGTGGATGGCCTTCGACGACATCGTGCGCGTCGCCCGCCTCAAGTGCAGCGCCAGCCGCTTCTCCCGGGTGCGCAGCGAGGTGAAGGCGGGCGAGGGCGACCTGCTGCGCATCGTCGACCTGTTCAAGCCCGGCATCCCGGAGATCGCCGGCCTGCTGCCGGCCAGCCTGGAGCGCCGGCTGGTGCGCTGGGAGGCGCGCCGCCGTGCTGCCGGCAAGCCGCCTTTCGGTTTCTCGCTGCACCTGTCCACCACCAGCGTCAGCGGTTTCCTGGCGCTGCGTTTCCTCGCCGGGCTGCGCGGCCTGCGCCGCCGCGGCGTCCGCTTCGGCCGCGAGCAGGCCATGATCGAACACTGGCTGACGCAGATCCGCAACGCCGCCGCGCAGGACTGGCGCTGCGCGCTGGAGATCGCGCTATGCGGTCGTTTGGTGAAGGGCTATGGTTCGACCAACGATCGCGGTCGCGAGAACCTGGCCCACATCCTGGACCACCTCGCCGCCGTGGCGATGCCGCCCGAGGCCAAGGCCGAGGCGGTGCGCAAGGCGCGGGAAGCGGCCCTGGCGGATGAAGGCGGCCAGGCCCTGGACCGCGTGCTGATCGGCAACGGGGCTCCGCCGCGGCCGGTGAAGGCGCAGCCGGTGGTGTGGCTGACGCGCAAGGCCGGCAGCGCGGCGGGGCGATGAAATGAGCAGGGGACAGGAACGGCAGATTCCGCCCCCACAGGGAGAGCACGCATGACAGGAAAGAGCCTGGAGATCGCCGTACTCGGCGCGGGCGCAATGGGATCGCTGTTCGGCGCCAGGCTGGCGCTGGCCGGCCACGCGGTGACGCTGCTGGACATCAACGCCGCCCACCTGGCGGCCATCAAGGAACACGGCCTGAAGCTGGTGACCGACGAGGGCGAGCGCCGGGTGCCGCTGAGCGCGCTGCGGCCGGAGGAGTACGACGGCCGCCCCGAGTTGCTCATCCTCTTCACCAAGACGCTGCACACCCGCGCCGCGCTGGAAAGCGTGCGCGGCCGGCTCGGCGCCGACACCTGGGTGCTCAGCCTGCAGAACGGCCTGGGCAATGCCGAGGCCATCGGCGAGTTCGTCGCGCCGCAACGCATCATCGTCGGCATGACCACCTACCCCGGCGACCTCGCCGGCCCCGGCCATGTCGAGTCCCACGGCCCGGGCGTGATCCACATGATGAGCGCCGACGGCGCCGCCTCGCCCGAGCTGGACGCCATCGCCGCCGCGCTCAACGGCGCCGGCCTGGTGTGCGACGTCGATCCCGGCGTGCATGTCTCCATCTGGGAGAAGGTGGCCTTCAACGGCGCGCTGAACAGCATCTGCTCCGCCAGCCGCAGCGTGGTCGGCGGCGTGGCGGCGGTGCCGGCGGCGCGCGCGCTGGCGCTGGCGGTGGTGGACGAGGTGGTGGCGGTGGCCCGGGCCGCCGGCATCGCCGCCGACGGCCCCAAGGTGCGCGCCCTGGTCGAGCATGCGCTGGAGGCCCACGGCGGCCACAAGCCCTCGATGCTGCAGGACGTGCTGGCCGGCCGCCAGACCGAGATCGAATCCATCAACGGCGCGGTGGTGGCGGCGGCAGACCGCCTCGGTGTGCCGGTGCCCAACACCCGCGCGCTGCTGGCGCTGCTGCGGGTGGTGGATGGCAACCTGAAAGCGGGCCGCAGGCTGGACTGATGCGGTGGGCGGGCGGCCGCAAACGGCTCGGCTGAAGCCGGCGGATCGCCCCTGAAAAACAGAACATGCCCCGACAAGGCTCCGGGGGCGCCAAGCGGTGATAACCACAAGGCGGAGCCAGGAGGAGACACGTGCAGGAACTGCAAGCATTGGAGGCCGGCGCCGACGCCGGCTCGGAGGCGTTCGGCCCGCTGGGGCGGACGCTGCTATGGATGGCGAAGGTGATGGCGGTGATAGGCGGCCTGATCTTCACCGGGCTGGTGGCGATGTCGCTGGTCTCCATCGTCGGCCGCAAGCTCTTCAGCTGGGCGGTGCCGGGCGACATGGAAGTGCTGCAGATGTGCGCCGCCTTCGCCTCGGCTTCCTTCTTCGCCTATTGCCACCTGATCCACGGTGACGTGAAGGTGGATTTCTTCACCGCCAACATGGCGCGGCGCAAGGTGCTGGCGCTGGACGCCATCGGCTCGCTGCTGATCGCGGTGTTCGGCGCGTTGCTCACCTGGCGCACCTGGGTGGGGGCGATGGCCATCCGCGAGGTGGGCGAGACCTCGCCCATCCTCGGCTGGCCGGTGTGGGTGGCGCAGGCGCTGATGGTGCCCGGCTTCATCCTGCTGGCCGCCGCCGGCCTCTACATGGCCTGCCACCACCTGGCGGCGATGCGGGAGGCGCGGCAATGAGCGGATTCACCGTAGGCCTGCTGATGTTCGCCATCCTGATGGCGCTGCTGGTGGTGCGGGTGCCGATCGGCATCGCCATGTTCATGGTGGGCGCCGGCGGCTATGTGTACCTCACCGACAGCACGCTGCCGCTGCTCAACTCGCTGAAGAACCTGGCGTACGCGCGGCTTTCGAATTACGACATCATCGTCATCCCGCTTTTCCTGCTGATGGGGCAGTTCGCCACCCACGGCGGCCTGTCCAAGGCGCTGTTCCGCTTCGTCGCCGCCTTCATGGGGCACAAGCGCGGCGGCATGGCCATCGCCTCCATCGGCGCCTGTGCCGGTTTCGGCGCCATCTGCGGTTCCTCGCTGGCCACCGCCGCCACCATGGGCCAGGTGGCGCTGCCGGAGCTGCGCCGCTTCGGCTACTCCGGCGCGCTGTCCACCGGCGCGCTGGCGGCCGGCGGCACGCTGGGCATCATGATCCCGCCCTCGGTGCCGCTGGTGATCTACGCCATCCTCACCCAGGAATCCATCGGCGATCTCTTCATGGCGGCGGTGCTGCCGGGCGTGATCGCGATGGTGGGCTACATGGCGGTGATCGCCATCATCGTCCGCATCAACCCGGCGGCTGGCCCGGCCGGCCCGCGCGAGGACTGGGCGGAGCGGCTGCGCTGCCTGCTGCGGGTGCTGCCGGTGCTGCTGGTGTTCGTGGTGGTCATCGTCGGCATCTACGGCGGCTGGGCCAACCCCACCGAGGCCGCCGCCATCGGCGCCGCCGCCTGCGGCCTGCTGGCGGTGATCAGCGGCGGCATGCGCCTGCGCGGCATCCTGGAAAGCATGATGGGCACTGCCCACGCCACCGCCATGATTTTCCTGGTGCTGCTGGGCGCGGACATGCTCAACACCGCGCTGGCGCTGTCGCAGCTGCCGGCGGACCTCGCCAGCGCGGTGAAGGACAGCGGCCTGTCGCCCATGCTGGTGATGGTGCTGATCCTGGTGACCTATATCTTCCTCGGCTGCGTCATGGACTCGCTGGCGATGATCCTGCTCACCATCCCCATCTTCTACCCGATGGTGATGGGGCTGGATTTCTACGGCATGTCGCACACCGACAAGTCGATCTGGTTCGGCATCCTGGCGCTGATGGTGGTGGAGATCGGCCTGGTGCATCCGCCGGTGGGCATGAATGTGTACATCATCAACCGCCTCGCCAAGGACGTGCCGCTGAAGGAGACCTTCAAGGGCGTGATTCCCTTCCTGATCTCCGACCTGCTGCGCATCGTGCTGCTGCTGCTGGTGCCCGGCATTTCGCTGTACCTGGTTCATGCATTCAAGTGACACCCGCAGCACATAACAAAGGAGGAGTGAGACATGGAAAAGATCGATAGCAAGACCGCCATCCGCCGGCCGCGCCTGGCAACCCTGGCCGCCGCGGCGGCGCTGGTGCTGGCTGCCGGCGGCGCGCAGGCGCAGCAGGTGGTGCTGAAGGTGCATCACTTCCTGAGCCCGGCATCCAACGCCCACCAGAACCTGATCACGCCATGGTGCGAGAAGATCGCCAAGGAATCCGGCGACCGCCTGAAGTGCCAGATCTATCCCTCGATGCAACTGGGCGGCACGCCGGCGCAGCTGTTCGACCAGGCGCGCGACGGCGTCGCCGACATCATCTGGACGGTGCCCACCTACCAGGCCGGCCGCTTCATCAAGTCCGAGGTGTTCGAGCTGCCCTTCATGACCCTGGGCGGCGAGGCCAGCAGCCCGGCGCTGTGGGAGTACATCCAGAAGAACGCGCTGGACGAGTTCAAGGGCACCAAGCTGATCTTCGCCCATGTGCACGACGGCGCGGTGATCCACCTCGGCAGCAAGCAGGTGAAGACCCTGGACGACATGAAGGGCCTGAAGCTGCGCGCGCCCACCCGCATCGCCTCCAAGATGATCACCGCGCTGGGCGCCATCCCGGTGCAGATGCCGGCGCCGGCGGTGCCGGAATCCATCGCCAAGGGCGTGGTGGACGGCGCCATGATCCCGTGGGAAGTGGCCACGCCGCTGAAGCTGCAGGAAATCACCAAGGTGCACGTGGAGACGCCGGCGGGCGAGGCCAAGATGTCCAACACCATCTTCGTCATGGCCATGAACCAGGCGAAGTACGACAGCCTGCCGGCCGACCTGAAGAAGGTAATCGACGCCAACAGCGGCCTGGAAGCCTCGCGCTTCGCCGGCAAGGTGTTCGACATGCCGGCCGACGGCGCGCGCAAGATCGCCCGCGACCGCGGCAACACCTTCGTCACCCTCAGCGCCGCCGAGTACGAGCGCTGGGTGAAGGCCTCCGCCGGCGTGGCCGACGAATGGATGAAGGAAGCCAGCGCCAAGGGCGCCAACGGCCAGGGCCTGCTGGACGAAGCCCGCACCCTGCTGAAGGCACGCTGAGCCGTTGCCGGCCCGGCCGCCGCAGGGCGGCCGGGCCCAAGGGCGGCTGCCTCGCCCTGCCGGCGGGCGGTGGTCCGCCGGCTCCTCTTTCAACCCTTTCCGCCGCGAACGATGAACGATACCCAGCACTACGCCACCGAGGTCGAGTTCGGCGACTGCGATCCCGCCGGCATCGTCTATTTCCCCAACTACTTCCGCTGGATGGACGCGGCCTCGCGCCACTATTTCCGCGCCTACGGCCTGCCGGAGTGGCGCGAGCTGACGCCGCAGAACGGCATCATCGGCACGCCGCTGGTGGACACCCAGGCGCGTTTCCTGCGCCCGGCGTGCTACGGCCAGCGTATCGAAGTGCGCAGCCGCATCAGCGAATGGCGGCAGAAGAGCTTCGTCATGACGCACAGCGTGCACCGCGGCGACGAACTGCTGCTGGAATGCACCGAGGTGAGGGTGTTCGCCACCCGCCACCCGGAAGACCCGGAGCGCATCAAGGCGGTGGCGCTGCCGGAGGCGCTGCGCGCCCTGCTGCCGGCCTGAGGAGAAACCCATGCTCGCCTGCCTGGACGACCTGCGCGACCGCGCCCGCAGCCATCTGCCGCGCTTTGTCTTCGACTACCTGGAAGGTGGCGCCGAGGACGAAAGCGGCCTGCGCCGCAACCTCCAGGCGCTGGAGCACACCTTGCTGCTGCCGCGCGCGCTGCGCGACACCGCCCAGGTGGAAAGCGCCATCGACGTCTTCGGCGAGCGCTGGGCCCGGCCCTATGCGGTTGCGCCCACCGGCTTCAACGCCCTCTACCGCCCCGGCGGCGACGCCATGCTGGCCCGCGCTGCCGGCCGCGCAGGCGTGCCCTTCTGCCTGTCCACCGCCTCCAACATGCGGCTGGAAGCGGTGCGGCAGCAGGCCGATGCCAGCCTGTGGCTGCAACTCTATGTGATGTCCGACCGCGGCATCGCCGAGCACATGCTGGCGCGCGCCCGCGCCGCCGGCTACAAGGTGCTGGTGCTGACGGTGGATGTGGCGGTGAGCGGCCGCCGCCCACGCGATCTGCGCAACGGTTTCCGCGTGCCTTTCAAGCCCTCCCTGCGGCTGGCCGCCGACCTCTGCCGCCATCCGGCCTGGAGCCTGCGCCAGCTGTTCGCGCCCATGCCGGATTTCGCCAACCTGGCGGCGGAGCAGGGCGCCCGGCTCTCAGCCCAGGCGCAGGCGGCGCTGCTCGCCCGCGCCATGGACCGCAGCCTGGCCTGGCAGGACTTCGCCTGGCTGCGCCGGCATTGGGCGGGGCCGCTGGTGGTGAAGGGCCTGCTGCATCCGGAAGATGCCCGCCAGGCGGTTGCGGCGGGCGCGGATGGCATCATCGTCTCCAACCACGGCGGCCGCCAGCTCGCCGCCGCTCCGGCCGCCATCAGCCAGTTGCCGGCGGTGCTGGACGCGGTGGCGGCGCGGGTGCCGGTGTTCGTGGATGGCGGCTTCCGCAGCGGCGCCGACATCGCCAAGGCGCTGGCCCTCGGGGCCACCGCCGTTTTCCTCGGCCGCCCTTTCCTCTACGGGCTGGCCGCCGCCGGCGAGGCCGGGGTGGATGCGGTGTTCGATTTCCTCGCCCAGGACTTGGAGCGCGCGATGATCCTCTGCGGCGCCCGCTCCCCGGCCGAGCTGCGCGGCCTCGCCGGCCTGCCGCCGGCAGCCACCGGCTTCCCCGGCGGCGCCTGGGTGCCGGCCGCGCCGATGTCGCCGCCGGCCGCCGCCCAGCCCTTGCTCAGGGAGCGCGCCCGCAGCGCCTGAGCTCTTTCCCGCCGGCGGGCAACTCTCCTCACTTCTCTGCGCCCGCCGGTTTTGCGAACCCGCCGACTTCGACGTCGGCGGGTTCCTTTTCCTTACTCAGCGTGCGGCGCTGCGCGGCAGCCTGGGCGCCAGCTTCTCGGCGGCAATCGCAAGGGCGTCCATGGTGCCGCCGTTGGCGAGGTAGGCGGTGACCCAGTGGGGTGTGCGGCCGCGGCCGCTCCAGGCGAGGTCGCGGTTGCTGGGGTGGCGGTACTTGGCGGCGACCGGGGCACGCTGTACGGGCGGCCTGGCATCGACGATATCCCCGGTGCCGGCGACCAGTTCTTCCAGCGACAACCCGTGCTCGCGGGCGATCTTGTCCAGGCGTTTGCGCAGGGTGCCCTTGAGGTCGGCCTGCTGGCGGGCGATGGCCTTGTCGATGCGGCCCTGCAGTTGCTTGAGTTGGGGGAGGGTATAGGTCGAAAGGTCCATGGTCGTCTTGCCGACGTTATCGTTGGGCAGGGAGCGGGGTGTCAGCGAGCATAGGGAAGTCACTGAATATCCGCTGCGGATGATGCCATGCCGGATATTTTCCCATCTAGACCTTTCGTATTACTAAAGAACTAGATCACGCCGCGCTGCGTCCTAGCGCCAATGCCACTGTCCGGCGCCGACCACGAGAAAGAGCTGGTCGCCCTCTGCGGTGGTGGAGAGCAGCTCCAGCTCGCCGCCGTCCAGCAGCCGCCCGGTAGTGCCGGCGGCGCTGAGGATGCGCGGGGCGCGGGCGGGGTCCGCCGGCACCAGCAGGCGCGGGCAGTGGCGGCGCAGGATGTTCAGCCACGCTTGCAACGCGGTGGGCGGCAGTTCGACGAGCTCCAGGTCTATCGGGT